>PFJE01000007.1 GCA_002783865.1 Sphingomonadales bacterium CG_4_10_14_3_um_filter_58_15 | reverse complement strand
ATCTGCGACATGCCGGGCTATGGCTATGCCAAGGCCCCGCCAAAGGTGGTCCAGAAATGGCGCTTTTTGATCAACGATTATCTGCGCGGACGAGCGGTACTGAAGCGCACCTTCGTGCTGATCGATTCGCGCCATGGCATCAAGCCGGTGGACGAGGAAGTGATGGAAATGCTCGACCGGGCGGCGGTCAGCTACCGGGTGGTGCTGACCAAGGCGGACAAGGTCAAGCAGGAAGCGCTGGATATTACTGCCGAACAGGTCGTGGCGATTGCCAAGAAACATCCTGCCGCGCATCCCGACTTGCTGCTCACCTCTTCGGAAAAGAAGCAGGGCATCGATGAATTGCGGCTTGCGGTGCTCGACGCGGTGCAGAGCTAGCCAACCCGAAACCGCTCTGCCTGAAGAGGCTTTTCTCGACACGGCCGATCATATTTGATTATGGGGCATGATATGAAACTGATAATCGGAAACAAAGCCTATTCCAGCTGGTCGATGCGGGGCTGGCTCGCTTGCAAGCAGTCGGGCCTGTCCTTCGAAGAACTGACCGTGCCGCTATACGGCGACGACTGGGACCATATCCGGGCGGGCGAGAATTTTGCGCCATCCGGCGGCAAGGTCCCGATCCTGTGGGACGGCGAGACCGTGGTCTGGGACAGTCTGGCGATTATCGACTGGCTCGCCGACAAGACCCACCGCGACCGCTTCTGGCCGAAAGACGAGACCGCACGTGGCATGGCCCGCTCGATGGCCGCCGAGATGCACTCCGGCTTCATGGCGCTGCGCCGCCAATGCCCGATGAACACCCGCAAGATTTTCGATGGCCTCTCGTTCAGCGACGAGGTCAAGACCGACGCCGCGCGGGTCATCGAGCTGTGGGCGCAGGCGCGGGCGCGCTTCGGCGGCGGCGGGCCGTTTCTGTTCGGCACTTATGGCGCTGCTGATATCATGTATGCGCCGGTCGTTTCGCGCTTTCAGACGTATGGGTTTCGCCTGCCCGGCTTTGCCACCAGCTATATGCAGACCATCCTCGATCACGAATGGACTGCACAATGGATGGAGGCGGCCGAGGAGGAGCCCTGGGTGATCGAACGGCTCGAGCAGCCGGAAGCGGCGGAAGCCTGATCGCCATTCGATGACCGCACCAACAGCTCTCGACCTGGCACAGCGACTGATCGCCCATCCCAGCATTACTCCGGCGACGGGAAGCGTGTTCGACGAGATGGAAGCGATGCTCAAGCCGCTCGGGTTTGAGGTGAATCGCTTTATCGCCGGCGAAGCGCCGGACGGGCCTGTCGAAAATCTCTTCGCCATTCGCAAAGGCCCTGCCGGTTCCCGCCATTTCGCTTATGCCGGGCATCTCGATGTCGTCCCGCCCGGTCAGGGCTGGCAGACCGATCCGTTCGTGCCGGAAGTGCGCGGTGACTTGCTGCACGGTCGCGGCGCTGTCGACATGAAGGGCAGCATCGCCGCCTTTGTCAGCGCCCTGCACCAGTTGCCGGATGATCTCGGCACGATCAGCCTGATCATCACCGGCGATGAGGAAGGGCCCGCGCGCTTTGGTACGGTCACGCTGATGGAATATATGGCCGGACAGGATATCGTCCCCGACATGTGCCTGGTTGGCGAACCGACATCGGTGCACCGGCTCGGCGACATGATCAAGATCGGGCGGCGCGGTTCGGTCAATATGTGGATCACGGTGCAGGGGATGCAGGGCCATGTCGCCTATCCGCACAATGCCGACAATCCGATTACCAAGCTGGGCAGGATCCTGAGCGAGATTGACGCTCTACGGCTCGACGACGGCACCGACTGGTTCCAGCCAAGCAATATCGAGTTTACCGACCTGCATGTCGGCAATCCGGCGCATAACGTGATCCCGGCCAGGGCCGAGGGCCGGCTGTCGATCCGCTTCAACGACCGGCATACGGGCGAAGGCCTGAGCGCGATGGTGCAGGAAATTGTCGAGCGGCATGGCGGCGAACTGAAGCCGATCATTTCCGGCGAACCGTTCCTGACTCCGCCGGGAAAATTTTCGGACATTGTCACGGGCGCGATCCGCGATGTTACGGGCGTGGAGCCCGAACTGTCGACTTCGGGCGGAACCTCGGACGCCCGCTTTCTGGCGAAGATCATGCCGGTGGTGGAGTTCGGCCTGTGCAACGCGACGATGCACAAGCTGGACGAAGCGGTGGCGGTCGACGATCTCGACCAGCTGGCGAGAATATTCGCGCTGATCGTCCGTAATGCGCTGCGGCCGGATGGATCAGCCGGTTAGGCCAAAGCCGACCAGCGCGACCGAAAATCCGATCACTGCACCCAAGGCGGGCCTCCAATCGCCTGTCCGATGGGCGTCCGGTGCCACATCCTCGAACACCAGATATAATATCCCGCCGGCGCAAAAGGTCATGATTGACCCCAAAATCATGTTGTCGAGCGAGAACAGCCAATATCCCGACATTGCGGCAAGGGGTCCGACCGCGATACAGCCAGACATTATCTGCAGGACATGCTTCCGTAGAAACCCTGCGTGCGATTGTCGTATTTCGCGATAAGCATTGAATCCCTCGGGCAGGTTCTGGGCGACAATGATCGCGGTCAGAAACAACGCCATTTCGAAATCGCCGGAAATCACCGCACCGAGAACTATGGCTTCCGGAATAAAGTCGAGATTCAGCGCGACCAGTTGGCTGACGGGCGTGCCCCGCCGCTTGAGCGCGTGGTCGATAATCAGAAAGACCAGTCCGCCAGCCAGAAAAGTGCCCAGTCCGAGCCACACGGGCTGGCTTTCCAGACCGTGTGGCACCAGCACCAGCCCTACCGCGCCAATCAGCGCTCCCCCACCGAAAGCAATGATCGTCCGATGCATCTCAGCGCTGATCAGGCCTTTCTTAAGCTCGACGATGCAGCCCAGGCCCGCTCCGACAAAAGCGGCCAGCCCGGCCAGCATCGACAGGAGGATGAGCATGGTCATCGCGACCGCCGCAAGATTATGTAAAGCGCGCCCAAGCCGCCATGGCGAGGATGCGCGCTGCGCACGGCAGCGATCCGGGATGCGTGGCGGGAGGCAGCGAGCCAGTCCGTTATCGCTACCCGGATCGCGCCGCGCCCCCCTTCGCGGCGGCGCTCGTCGTCATTGCGGGCCTTGCCGGTAATCAGCAGGATTGCACGATGACCCGCGGCAATGCTGAGTTCCAGCGCGCTGTCGAGCCGGCCGTGCGCCGAGGTCAGCGTATGGCCGTGCAGGTCGATGGTGACATCGGGCTGGATCATGCCCTTGGCGAGACGGCGGTCCCAGCCGCCATCCAGTCCGTGGCGCGTGGGCACCGGCTTCTGGTCGCGCAGCGGAACGGCGCTGTGGGTTTTGCCACCGAAGCTTTCCGCCGTGATCGGTCCGGACAGCTCACGCGGCTTCCTGGCGACCGGAAGATTCTCGACCCGTTTCAGCCGTCCCTGATCGAGCGGCTCGACGGTTTCGATGAACCTCTGCCAGAGCGCCTTTTCACCGGCGGTAAGGGGACGGTCGGACATCCTTCACTGGCCCGGGTTCTGGCGGGCGGCGACAAGTCTGGAGACGGTACCCTTGGGCAGGAACAGCAAAGCCTGTCCGCTGGAGGACATGCCGCCGGCGATCTGCGCTGCCTGTTCGCCCGCACCCCAGAAGGTGTCGAAACGGTTCGCGCCCTTGATCGCGCCGCCGGTATCCTGCGCGACCCACAGGCCATCGGCAATATCGTGGGCCATGTCGAGAAACACCGGTGCGCCAAGCGGCACAAACATCCGGTCTGCTGCTACCGACGTCCGCGCGACCACCGGGTGACCCATTGCCCCCAAAGGCCCCGCGCCGGTCAGTTCGGTAAAGAAGACATAGCTTTTATTCTCGCGCATGATCTGCATGCCTTCTTGCGGATGGGCGCGCAGCCATTCGACGATACCCTGCATATTGGTCTTGCCGTCAGCGAGCAGGCCGCGTTCGCGCATCAGCTTGCCGATGCCGGTATAATCCTGACCATTCTGGCCGGCATAGCCGATCCGCATGATCGACCCGTCGGGCAGTGCCAGACGGCCACTGCCCTGAATCTGCAGGAAGAACAGGTCGATATAATCCTGTGCCCAGGCGATCTCGAGACCCTGACCGGCCAGCGCGCCGTCATCGATCTGGGCGCGATCTTCAAACGGCACCAATTTGGTCCCGTCGACCTTGCCCCGGATACGCTTGTCTTTCAGCGCTTCGGAAAACAGGCCCAGATCGACATCAAGCAGATTGTCCGGTCGCCGATAGATCGGCACCGGATATCGGGCATTTTTGATCCTGGAGCCGTGGATCTGCGGTTCGAAATAGCCGGTTGCGAAAGCCTTGCCATCGCCAATCTGCACGGTTTCAAAATAAGAGGAGAAGAAGCGCGTGGCATCGCGATCCTGCCAGCTCTGGGCCGCATCGCACGACAATTGCCAGTCTGCGCTTTTGGTCAGGCCGCTATTGTCCTCACGCCGGACCAGCGACGAACAGCTGGTGCGAAAAGATTGTAGCGCAGCCGCAGCTTTTGCTTCTGTCAGGTTCAGGCTGGCAATGTCCGGGCCCAGTGCGACACCGGAACCGGTTGCACGGCTTGTGTCATCGCCAATTTTCACGAGTTGTCCGGGATCGACTGGCTGAAACCGCGCTGGCGCGCCATTCTTGTAGGTCGGTTGCGGGGCTGCATCGGGCCGATCACCCGTAACCCATTCCCCTTCTTGCGGGGGCTGCTGTGCGGGAACGCTTCGGGCGGCCCCTTCGGGAATGATCGTCATCGAACAGGCACTGACCATTGTCATTGCCCCGAAAAGCACCCCGATTTTCACGATCATATTGCTCGCCGACCGAGGGTCAGGCCTCATCGGTTTCGTCAAGCAACCAGTTCGGATCGGCACTCGAAAGATCGCGGCTGAAGGTCCAGACATCATGGGTTTCCGCCGCATCGGACAGCGAACCACCAATCAGCTTGCCCTTCTTGTCTTTCACCACTGCAGCGATATCGGCATCGAACTGGACCGTGATGCTGGCCACCGGGCGACGATATTCGGCCGCTGAAATGCGCGCATTGTCGATCCGCACCAGCTGATTCTCGAGAACTTCCCCGCGTTTCTCGCGAGCGTCGATGACTTCGACAAAACTTTCGTAAACATCGTCATCGCACAGGCTTTTCAATTCTTCCTTGTCGCCCTTCCAGAAGGCTTCCAAGATCATGGCATAGGCAGCCTGTGCGCCCTCTACGAACCGGCCCACATCGAAATTGCGGTCGGCGCTGAGGATTTCCCGCATCCCGGCTTCGGCACTGCTGTCATAAACCATGGTTGGCGCTCCAGCGGGAGCGGGGACGATATCCGGCACATGCGGCTTTGCATCGTCCAGTGTCCTGCGGTCATTGGCGCGTGGCTCAATATTCCGCGGCGTATGTTCCTGTTCATGACCGCTCCGCTTGCCCAGCACCGAATAGAGGCGCAGACCGAGAAAGGCCGCTACCATAGCCAATAATACAATTTCGATGGTCACTTCAGAATCCAATCTTTTCTCTGACCCTATACATAGGCAGAAATAGGGACGGTTTCAAATGGCATTAGCGAAAAAGCCGCGTTGCCGCAATTGGCCAGCCACTTCTAACTGCCAATTTGTGAACCCATGCTTATAAATGCAGTGGCATGACGGACGCCTGAATAGCGGTTTACTCTTTCATTGCTCTAGGTTCCGTCCCCTGCTAGGCGCGCTGCGAACGGCGTGGCAATATGCGCCTAAGGACATGTTTGACTGATTTTCCGAAAGGACAGGCCCGATGGCTGATGATAATGACAATAACGAATCCGACACAAACCCCACCGGCAATGTGACGACTCCGGAACCGCTCGCCAACGGCGCTGACACCCAGCCACAGATCGGCGTGATTTCGCAATATGTGAAGGACCTTTCGGTCGAGAACCCCAATGCGCCGGACGTCTATCAGTGGAACGCACAGCCGCAGATTGATGTGCAGTTCAATATCGGTTCTTCGCAGGTCTCCGACGAAGTCCATGAAGTCGAACTGAAAATCGACGTGACCGCCAAATCGGACGAAGGCGTCGCATTCGCCATCGAGCTGCTCTATTGCGGCCTGTTCGGTCTGCGCAACATTTCCGAAGAACAAGCCCATCCGTTTCTGTTTGCTGAAGCGCCGCGGCTTCTCTTCCCGTTCGCTCGGGCGATAATTGCCGACGCGGTGCGGGATGCGGGCTTCCAGGCCTTGTTGCTCGAACCGATCGATTTCACGGCGCTCTACATGCAGCAGCGCGAACAGATGGCGGCACAGCAAGCGGGCGAGCAACCGGTTGGTAACGCCTAAACCACCTCGCTAGGACAGCGGGCATGAACCTGCTGAAATCCACCGGAACGATTGCCGGCCTGACCCTCGTCAGCCGGATTTTCGGCTTTGTCCGCGATATCATGCTGGCCCGGATCCTCGGGGCCGGCGCTGCCGCCGATGCCTGGCAGCTGGCTTTTCAGCTCCCCAATATATTCCGCCGACTGTTCGCCGAAGGCGCCTTCTCGGCAGCCTTTGTCCCGCTCTTCAACCGCAAGATGGAGGCGGACGACCATCGAACGGCAGCGCAGAACTTCGCGATCGACGTGCTGTCGGTTTTCGTGCCGCTGCTGCTGGTGTTTTCGGCGATCATGATGCTCGCCATGCCCGGCATCATCTGGCTGATCGACGATTTCGGCAGAGGCGGCCGGACGACCGATTTTTCGATTTCGCTGGCCCGGATCACCTTCCCCTATCTCGGCCTGATCAGTATCACGACCTTGTTCGCCGCGATATTGAACTCGCTCAGCCGGTTCGCCGCAGCGGCAGCGGCACCGATCATGCTCAATATCTGCATGATCACCGCCTTGCTCGCCTCCTATTGGATCAACGATGGCAATGACCCGCGCCAGACCGCTTATTTTCTCGCCGCCGCCGTGGCAGCAGCAGGATTGGTGCAGATGCTCTGGCTCTATTACTGGGCGCGCAAGACGGGGTTTCGCTTTCCCCTCAAAATGCCCCGCTTCAATGCCGATGTGAAGGAACTGGGCATCTTGATTCTGCCAGCGGTTTTCGGCGCCGGCATCTATCAGATCAGCCGCTTCATCGATCTGTTTTTCCTCGGGCGACTGCCGGAAGGATCGTTCGTCTATCTGGCGATGGCGGACAGGCTCAACCAGCTGCCGCTCGGGATTATCGGTATTGCCTTGGGGACCGCGATCCTCCCCGCCTTGTCGCGCTTCATCGCCAAGGACGATCTTGGCGGGGCCCAGCGGCTACAAAGCAACGCCATCGAACTCGGCATGCTGCTCACCATTCCGGCCGCTATCGCCCTGTTTTTCGCGGCGGGTCCGCTGGTCACCTCTTTCTATGTCGGCGGCAATTTCACCGTCAGCGACGGCCAGACCACATCCGCCGTTGTCGCCGCGCTGGTCGTCGGTCTGCCGGCCTATGTGCTGGTCAAGGTCCTGATCCCCGGATTTTTTGCGCGCAAGGATACCAAAACGCCGGTCTATACCGCTGCCATTTCCTTGATCATCAACATCACCCTCAATCTGCTGTTGATCCCGCTCTATGGCATCACGGGTCTTGCCTTTGCCGGTGCGATCGCTGCCTGGTGCAATTGCATCATGCTCTACACCATGCTCCACCGCCGCGGTCATTTTCATGTCGAGTGGACATTGCTGCTCCGGATCGGACGAATCACGCTGTCGGCCGCCGGCATGGCCGTGGTGCTGATCTATGCCGCCCCTATCGGCGAGGATCTTTACCTTGGTACAATCTGGCAGCGAGTCGGATCGATTACCGCTCTGGTCAGCGTCGGCGGACTGGTTTATGCCGCGCTCGCATGGCTGACCGGCGCGATCGACCGGGACAAGATCACCATGCTGACCAAGAAGAAAGCGGCAGAACAAGCCGCAAGCGAAGGAAGTTAGGACAATGCGTACGGTATCGGGCATCCAGCCCACGGGTAATCTCCATCTTGGCAATTATCTCGGCGCGATCAAGAACTGGGTGAAGATGCAGGATGAAGGCGAATGCCTGTTTTTCCTCGCCGACCTGCATGCGATCACCGTCCACAATGACCCCGCCGAACTGGCCGCCAATTGCCGCGAAATGGTCGCGGCGCTGGTCGCCGCCGGAGTCGATCCGGACAAGTCGATCCTGTTCAACCAGGCCCGGGTGCCGGCGCATGCGGAGCTGGCCTGGATGCTGATCTGCAACACGCCGATGGGCTGGCTCGACCGGATGACCCAGTTCAAGGAGAAATCAGGCAAGCACAAGCAGCGGGCCTCGCTCGGCCTTTACGGCTATCCGGTGCTGCAGGCTGCCGACGTCCTGGTCTATCAGGCGACCCACGTGCCGGTCGGCGAGGACCAGAAGCAGCATCTCGAACTGGCGCGTGATATTGCGTCAAAGTTCAACAGCGACACCGGGACCGAGACCTTTACTCTGCCCGAGCCCTTCATCGGCAAGAGCGCGGCCCGGATCATGAGCCTGCGCGACGGCAATGCGAAGATGAGCAAGTCCGACCCGTCCGATCTCAGTCGGATCAACATGAGCGATGATGACGAGACGATCGCGCGCAAGTTCAAGAAGGCAAAGACCGATCCCGAGCCGCTGCCCGACAATCTGGCGGATCTAGCCGATCGTCCGGAAGCGAGAAATCTGATCGGTATTTACGCTGCGATCGCCGACCAATCGCAAGAGGCCGTGCTCGCCGAATATGCCGGCAAGGGCTTTGGCGACTTCAAGCCGGCGCTCGCCGATCTGGCGGTCAGCACATTGTCGCCGATCCGCCAGCGGTTCGAAGAATTGCGCAAGGACACGGCGGCGATTGACGCTATTTTACGCGACGGGTCGGAAAAAGCTTCGGCAATGGCGCGCCCGACGGTGGAAGCCGCTTACGCCGCGCTGGGATTGTTGAGAAACTAGCCCGATTCGCCGGAGTCCTTGCTGCACTCCGGTTCAATGGGCTTGCCTGCCCCGTCATTTGCGGTAAATGCTAGGCCATGGATATTATCTCAATACGCGGCGGCAATCGGCTGTCAGGCACCATTCCCATTTCCGGCGCGAAGAATAGCGCTCTCACCCTGCTGCCCTGCGCGCTGCTGACCGATGAACCGGTCACCCTGCGCAATCTGCCACGGCTGGCGGATGTCGACAGTTTCGGCCATCTGCTCAACCAGCTGGGCGTTTCCACGACCATCGAAGGCGCAAGGCCGGAAGATTTCGGCCGGGTGATGACGCTCAAGGCCGGCCGGATCACCTCGACCGAGGCGCCCTATGACATCGTCCGCAAGATGCGGGCGTCGATCCTGGTGCTGGGGCCGCTGTTGGCGCGCGCCGGTGAATGCCGGGTATCGCTGCCCGGTGGCTGCGCGATCGGCAACCGGCCGATCGACCTGCATCTGAAGGCAATCGAGGCGCTCGGCGCGAGTATCGAGACGACCAGCGGCTATGTCATCGCACGGGTGCCAGATGGCGGGCTGCCCGGTGGCAATTTCACTTTCCCCGTGGTCTCGGTCGGCGCGACCGAGAATGCCCTGATGGCAGCGGTGCTGGCCAATGGTACCAGCATTCTCCGCAATGCCGCGCGCGAACCGGAAATTGTCGACTTGTGCAATATGCTGGTCGCGATGGGCGGCGAAATCGAGGGCATTGGTTCGTCGACACTGACCATCACCGGTGTCGATCGGCTGCACGGCTGCACCTACCGCGTGATGTCGGACCGGATCGAAGCGGGCAGCTATGCCTGCGCGGTCGGCATTGCCGGCGGCGAAGTGGATCTGCTGGCTGCCAAGGCGGACGAGATGGAGGCAACGCTGGATGCGCTGCGTCTGGCCGGGCTTTCCATCGAAACCCACGCCAAGGGAATCCGGGTCGCATCCGACGGCAAGCTGAGACCGCTTACCCTTTCCACCGCCCCCTATCCCGGCCTGGCGACCGATATGCAGGCCCAGCTGATGGCAATGCTCTGTCTCGCCGATGGCGCCAGCGTGCTGACCGAAACGATTTTCGAAAACCGCTATATGCATGTGCCCGAACTGAACCGGATGGGCGCGGATATTGAAACCAAGGGCCGCACCGCTGTGGTTCGCGGGGTCAAGAAACTGACCGGCGCGCCGGTAATGGCAACAGATCTCCGGGCCTCGATGAGTCTGGCGATTGCGGGCCTCGCGGCGGAAGGCGAAACAAGGCTGCAACGCATTTACCATCTCGACCGCGGCTATGAGCGGCTGGAAGAGAAACTGGCAGCCGTCGGTGCCGATATTGAGCGGATCAGCGGCGATTGATAAGCCCTCGCTAGCACTTATGGCAGCTTGTCATTGCGGCGGATTTGCCGTGTAGTCTCTCCCATAAAACGGAGAGGATGAGTCCATGTTTTCAGGACCAATAGAAGACCGGCTGGCGATCCGCGAATTGCACGACGCCTATTGCGATGCCGTGCTGCGCAAGGACCCGGAGGACTGGGGCGCGCTGTGGACCGACGATGCCGTCTGGTCGCTGATGGGCACCGAAGTGGTCGGCCGCGAAAATATCGTCAATCTGTGGAACGGCGCGATGGATCAGTTTGATGCCGTCAGTTTCCTGGGCATACCCGCCAGTCTGGAAGTCACCGGCGATACCGCATCGGGCCGCTATCAGACCCATGAAATCCTGGTCGAAAAGGGCGAGCCGCGCGTGGCCGGCGGCCGCTATGATGATGAATTTGTCAAGGTCGATGGCCAGTGGCTTTACAGCAAACGGATATTTGTCGTCGTCGCTCAGTTCGGCGGCAACAAACTTTAGGGGAATTGGATTCATGGCAAAAATTTTGATCGCGGCGCATATTGATGTCGCCCCCGAGACACGGGAAGAATGTTTGAAGAAAGCACAGCCCTATATCGACGGCGCGCTGACCCAGGAGGGCTGTCTGTGCTACAGCTGGTGCGCCGACATGCATAATCCGTCCCGGATCGAAGTGTTTGAGGAATGGACCGATGAAGAAGCGCTCGCCCAGCATTTTCGGGATACCCATTATGCCAGCATGCTCGCTCATATCGGCAGCTATGGCCTGATCAACGCCGTCAGCGCCAAATATCGGGTGGATGCCGAAGGGCCGGTGTATAATGCAGAGGGCAAACCCACCCCTTCTTTTGACTAATTTGCACAGGAACCTGTCATGAACGAAGCCGTATCCAAATCGCTTTTTCAGCCCGATATTCTGGCTGATCCGTTTGATTTCTATGAAGAAAAACGCGCGGAAAGCCCGGTCTTTTTTGACGAGGCCAGCGGCACTTATGTTGTGCTCGATTATGACCTGATATCGGAAGCGGTCGGTCGGCTGGATGATTTTTCCAACAATTTCAATGCACTTCTCTCTGGCGGCAAGTCGGAAGAAGAGCTGGAAAATGACAAGGAATTGCAGGAGATCCAGGCCAAGGGCTGGCCGCAGGTCAACACTCTGCTCACCGCCGACCAGCCGGTGCACACGCGGTTCCGCAAGCTGGTCAATCTCGCTTTCTCAATGCCGAAAGTGAATAAGCTGGAAGACAGCATGCGGGAAATGTCGAACGAGCTGATCGACAATTTCATCGACAAGGGCGAATGCGAATTTGTCGCCGAATATGCCATTCCGATGCCGGTCCGGACGATTGCCGTGCAGCTTGGCCTCGACGTCGCCGACGCGAGCACGATCAAGCGCTGGACCAACGCTTTTGTCGACCGCCTCTCGGGCATGATGACCCGCGAGCGGCAACTGGAAACCGAGCGCGAGGTGGTGGAATATCAGCACGCGCTCAAGGCCAATATGGACGAGCGCCGCAAGGAAGCGAAACAAGATATCCTGTCCGACCTGGTCAACGCGCAGGTTGATGGCGAGCGACCGCTCGATGATGCCGAATCGCTGTCGATTGTGCAGCAGCTGATGGTCGCCGGCAATGAAACGACGACCGCCGCGCTGGCCGAAGGTATGCGGCTGTTCGCCACCAATCCGGATCAATATAAGATGATTCAGGACGATCCCTCGCTGATCCCCAATGCGGTCGAGGAAGTGCTGCGCATGTCGAGCGGCTCGTCCGGCATCTGGCGGGTGATGCACCGCGATGCCGAACTGGGCGGTGTGACGCTGCCCAAGGGGGCGATGGTGATGATGCGCTATCATGCCGCCAATCGCGATCCCAAGCAGTTTGATAATCCGAATGAATTTCGCGTCGACCGCAAGAATGCACGTACCCATCTGGCGTTCGGCAAGGGCATCCACATGTGCGTCGGCAATATGCTCTCGCGCAAGGAAATGACCGTATCGTTTCAGCAATTCGCCAAGCGGATGGACAATATCCGGATCGAGGAAGGGGCGAAGCTCAACTATCCGCCCAATATGATGCTGCGGGGCCTGGCCAATCTGCCGATCCTGTTCGACAAGAAATAGACCGGAAAGCGGGAACTTAATATGGGCATGATGGACGGGAAAGTCGCACTGATCTCGGGCGGCGCAGAAGGCATTGGCGGAACCGCCGGACAGCGGGTGATTGAGGAAGGCGGCTCGGTGATGCTTGCCGATATCCAGATCGACAAGGCCCGCGCCCATGCGGCAGCGCTGGGCAAACGCGCCGATGCGGTCGAGCTGGATGTGCGCAATCTCGATCAGTGGCAGGCCGCGGTCGATGCCACCAAGAAACGTTTCGGCAAGATGACAACGCTGTTCAATGTCGCCGGTATTTCCGAACCCGGATCGGTCGACGAGGTCGATCTGGAAAGCTGGAACCGAACCATCGATATCAATCTGCAGGGCACTTTTTACGGCTGCCGTGTCGGCCTGCCAGCGATCATCGAAAGCGGCGAGGACGGCGCGATCGTCAATATCGGCTCGATGCTGGCGATGCGCCCCGGCGCGCAGTTCGCCGCCTATTGCGCCAGCAAGGCCGCGGTAACGGCGCTGAGCAAATCGCTCGCCCTGCACTGCGCCGCGGAAAAATATCCGGTCCGGGTGAATACCGTGCATCCGGGCGCGATCGATACGCCGATGTACCAGCGCTATCTCGCCGCCTATCCGGGTCCGCATGACGAGGCGGTCGAACTGTTCAACCGCAACCATCCGATCAACCGGGTCGGCCAGGCGGTCGAAGTCGCCAATGCGATGCTATGGCTGGCCAGCGATCTGAGCAGCTTCACCACCGCCAATGATGTCACCGTAGACGGCGGCGGCAGTTACCGGGAATAGCAGGCAAAAAAAAGGTGGCCGGAGCGGGCCACCTTGATTACCGGACAGATTGAAATGCGAAGTCCGCTATTTGCTCTGCTCTTCTAACGCGTGTTGCTGGCAACGATATCGACGACGGTTCCACCGCCCGAACGCTTGTTCAGGGTGATCACATAGGCATCGGTATCATTTGCTTTTGAGCCTCCCAAAACATGCTCGGTGCCCCGCAACAGATATTCGGCGTCATATCCGCCGCGCTTGGCCTGGGTATAATAATAATCGACAACGCTTTTGATCGGCGTCGCGGTGGTAAAGCTGACCACGCGAAGGTCGCATTTGCCGGCCGCTTCCTGCACATTGGCTTTGGGATAGACCGCAAATTCCGGCGGCAGCTTGTTGGCCCATGCCATATCGTAGGTCAGTTTTTCCTTGCAGACGGGCTTGTTCTGGCGCGCCTCTTGCAGCTCGGCTTTATCCCCGAGCGTCATCGTTTCATCGTCCGACGTCATCTGCCGGGGTTTGGGCGCAGCCAGTATTTTCCCGCCCAGCACTGCCTTTGCAGCGGCGCTGCCGTCTTCACCAGTCCCCGGTGGCACCGATCCGTCCGCTGCACCATTGGCACTGCGAATGGTATTGCGGTTCGCTTGATCGGTCAGATCCGGATCGACCAGGATTGAATCTTCCAGCGCATCGTTCATCGCCGGGTCAGAGGTCAGATTGTCGTCCAGCTGTGCCAGCTCTTCGTCGCTGGCGTCCTTGCTGCCACAGGCGGCAAGCGTCAGCGGCAGCGCAAAAGCCGCGCCAGACAGCATGAGGGAACGGGTAAGCTTGGACATGCGAGGTGCTCCTGAATTTTACCGGACCAAATGCACAAAAAAGCGTTAATATTTCGTTAGGGAAACTGGTTAATCCGGTGACTGGTTGTTAACCTTTTGTCCCGTTTCGGGAATTCACCCGAAGGTCTCCGGCCCGCCGATCTCGCCAAAGCGGATCAGCCGGGAGGTCAGCACCGCCGCCTGCCGGTTGACCACGGCTTTCTGATATTCGGGATCGGTGACCATTTCCATGAACGCGCCGCTGTTCGGGTAGCGGGCAATGAAGGCGCTATCCCACTGCTTGTCATCGGGGCCAATGACCATGCATTCCATCTGGCCGCGCCAGATGATCGTGCCGCCAACCCGCTCGAATATAGGGCCGCTGGTCTTGCCATATTCCTGATAGGCGCGCGCGCCGCTCCAGCCCTCGTTCACATTGGGATGATCCGAGGGATATTGCGCCGATTCATGGAAGCGCAGCAGATTGAGCATATTGATCGGCACGTCGCGCGGCAGCGCCTTGAAGGCATCAAAACTTTCACGGGTGGGGTCAAGATAGCGATCTTCGGCCACGTTATTCTCCTACTGGAATTGTTTTCTATTCTCTTGCCACTGTTCGCGTGATTGGCCCCAGTCGTCAACCCGCGCGTGCGTAAACGGGGCAGGCAATTGCGTCGGGCCGCGATTGGTTGATCTCAGACGTTCTGCCAATTTGATCGACGCGATATTGGCTGGATCAATCGTGTGACAGATGTCGTCCCAACCCAGCACGTCGACGGCATAGTTCATGCTCGCAACCGCAGCTTCCAGGGCATAGCCTTTCCCGGCAAATGCCGGCGCCACCGCCCAGCCCACTTCGGTGCCGGGCCAGCCGTCGGGATACCAGGGTCCGATCCGGCCAATCCATTGGCCGCTGTCTTTCAGAATGAGCGAGAACATCCCGTAGCCGCGCACCCGCCAGGCGCCGACCATGGCGCAGAGATCCCGCCAGCTTTCGGCCCGGCTTTTTGCTCCGCCAATATAGGTCATTGTCTGCGCATCGGCCTGAAAGGCGGCCCAGCCTTCAAAATCGTCACCATTGGGCGGGCGCAGGATCAGCCGTTCGGTTTCAATTCTGATATCGTCGACAGCCATGGCCTTCCTCCCGCGAACCGCCACACTAGTGCGGCAATATTGATTTGCAAATGCTTGTATTCGCGGTGCGCTATGCATATAATACAGTTATGTTCAATATCATCTCGATCATCATCGGCGTCATCGCTCTCCTCTTCACCGTCGTCGGCCTGGTGCCGCTGCTCGGCTGGACCAACTGGCTGATCCTGCCATTCGCGGGCGTCGGTGCCCTGTTCGGCCTGGTCTCCTCGCGCAACAGCGGCCTGTATTTCTGCCTGATCGTCATGGCCATAAGCGCCCTCCGGCTCTCGCTCGGCGGCGGCATCATCTGATCCCGCATTATCTGATTCCAGTGCCGGGTTTTCCCGACAATAGCATTTCTTGATTGCCCGAAGGCAGCGCTAAGCTTAAGCGCTGGCCGATGTTTCAAGGTCTATCCAGCAGCCGAATCGGGCTCATCCAGGCGCTGATCGCCTGCGTCAGCTGGGGACTGATGCCGGTCTATTTCAAGCTGCTGCAAAGCGTCAATCCACTGGAAATTGTTGCCCATCGCATCATCTGGTCGGTGCCTTTGTTGCTGATCATCCTCTATTTCCGGAAAAATCTGGCTAGTCTTGGCACCGCGATCATGGAGCGAAAATTGCGCTGGGCTATGTTGGCCAGTTCCTGTCTGATTGCGGCCAACTGGCTGATCTATGTCTGGGCCGTGCACGAGGATCATATCTTGGCCGCCAGTCTCGGCTATTTTATCAGCCCGCTGCTTACCGTCCTGATGGGCCGGATTTTTCTGGGCGAGGCGCTCTCCGGCAAAAAATGGATCGCTATTGCCATTGCCGCGGTTGGCGTGTCGGTGCTGGCGGTGCAGGCGCTGGACACGCTCTGGATCAGTCTCGCCCTGGCGGCATCGTGGAGCAGCTATGCGCTGGTCCGCAAAATTGCCGATATCGGCCCGATGGTTGGACTGACCGCAGAAACCGGCATATTATTCCTGCCCTTCACGTTGCTTTTGGTCTGGCTGACTTTCGTCATCCCCGCTTCACCCTCGAGCCAGCATCTCGGCGACGACCGTACGATTGACCTGTTGCTGATTGGCGGCTCGTTCGTCACCGCCATCCCGCTGCTTTTGTTCGCCGCTGCGGTCAAGAAAATGACCCTCAGCGCGATTGGTCTGCTCAACTATCTGGCGCCAACCATCCAGTTTGTCGTCGGTGTCTTTGTCTATGGTGAGGCGATCACTTGGTCGCATCTCGTCTGCTTCATCCTTATCTGGACCAGCATCGCGATCTATTCGACCGACAGCTATCTGGCTGGCAAGGCGGCGCGGAAACCGGAAACTGTCTTGCCACGCTGACGGTTCAGGACGGAACAATCCGCCAGTTCAGGGCCGAACCCGCATGAAAAGGCACCAGTTTGGCACCCGCCGTTTCGATATCGTCTGGCACGTCAAAATCGCTCCGTTCCAGACTGACCAGGGCCTCATTCACCGGCAGCCCATAAAAATTCGCCCCGTGGACCGAGGCAAAGCCTTCCAGCCGGTCGAGCGCGCCCTCTTCGTCAAACACCGCCGCATAGCTTTCCAGCGCATAAGGCGCATTGAAAATTCCGGCGCAGCCGCAGGCAGATTCCTTTGCACGGATTTCGTGCGGCGCGCTGTCGGTGCCGAGAAAATATTTCGGTGAGCCTGACGTGGCCGCCTTGCGCAGCGCCAGCCGGTGCCGCTCGCGCTTGGCCACCGGCAGACAATAGGCGTGCGGACGAATGCCACCGGCGAACATCGCGTTGCGATTGATATGCAGATGATGCGGCGTGATCGTGGCCGCGATATTGGCGCCGGCGCTATCGACAAACTGCACCGCCTGCTCGGTCGTGATATGTTCGAACACCACCTTCAGACCCGGCAATGCCGCGATCAGCTTTTCCAGCACGCGCTCGATAAACACCGCTTCGCGATCAAAAATATCGATCTCGCCGTCGGTTACTTCGCCATGGACCAAGAGAGGCATGCCGATATCCTGCATCCGCTCCAGCACCGGCATGATATGCGCCACATCGGTAACGCCGTGCGCGCTGTTGGTCGTGGCATTGGCGGGGTAGAGTTTCGCGGCGGTAAAAATCCCGGCGGCGTGGCCCGACGCCAGATCGTCGGCGTTTGCGTCATCGGTAAGATAACAGGTCATCAGCGGGGTAAAATCCGACCCGGCCAGCAACGCCGCCATGATCCGCTCGCGATAGGCCGCAGCGCTGGCCGCACTGGTCACCGGCGGCGAAAGATTGGGCATGACGATGGCCCGGCCAAATTGCCGCGCGGTATAGGGCGCGACCGCTTTCAGCATCGCACCGTCGCGCAGATGGACATGCCAGTCATCGGGACGGCGAATGGTTATGCGGGTTGTTGCGTCGGTCATTGTCTGTTCCGTCGATCCTGCGCCGACCGAAAAATGCCTCATTTCGGCAAGCCGGGTCCTGGCGGGTTGGTTTTCCGTTCGGAAACCCCTACCTAAATGCCATGACCGAAACCAGACTTAATGACCGCGCCATCATCCGGCTGTCCGCCACCGACGGTTCCGAAGACATAAAGGCATTTCTGCAGGGGCTGGTGACACAGGACATGGTGGTAGTCATGGAAGGCATGCCGCAATGGTCGGCGCTGTTGACCGCGCAGGGGAAAGTCCTGTTCGACTTCTTCCTGTGGTCCAGAGACGATGCCATATTGATCGACTGCGAACGGGATCAGGCCGAAGCGCTGGTCAAGCGCCTGAAACTCTATCGCCTGCGCCGCAAGATCGAGATCGCCCCGGATGAGACGGTTGGTGTGCACTGGGCATTGGCGGCCGAAGGCAGGCCGCTCGACCCGCGATTGCCTGAGCTGGGCCACCGCTGGCTGGACGATGCCGGCGATGGGGAAGGTGCCGAAGAGGCCTATCGAAAGCATCGCCTGTCGCTCGGCGTCACCGAGGGCGCAGCAGAACTGGGCAGCGACAAGACCCTGTGGCTCGAATGCAATGCAGCGGAGCTGCACGGCGTAAGCTTCGCCAAGGGCTGCTATGTCGGACAGGAAAATACCGCGCGGATGAATTACCGGCAAAAGGTCAACCGGCGTCTGGTTGTTGTGCCGATCGCCGAGGCCGATGAAAAGCGCCAGCGCGTCGCCTATCCCGCATACGGACTGTCCGTTGAACATCGGCGCGTCGATGATCTGAAAGAACTCGCGCTGCCAGACTGGCTCGCCAACGCTGTTGCGGACTAATATAGAATCCGGACGGGAACCAGCCTCGGCTGATTGCACCGTCCGCAACCCAATTCAGCGCGGCTGAATTCAGGCGGCGTCGTTTTCTTCCGCCGCGCGCGGCTTCACCACCCGCTTTTTGCGAGCCGGTTTTTTCTCAACCTCGACATCCGTCGATGCCGATATTGCTGGCGGCAGCACGCTGGCGTCCAGACCGTTGCTCTCGCTGTTCTTGTCTGAAGCGTCGTTATGGGCGGGTGCGTTCTCGACCTTGCGCGGACGACGGCTGCGGACCGGCTTTTTCTCTTCCGGCCCGTCATTCGCGGCTTTGTCGTCGCGATCGTTGCGGTCGTTACGATCGTCGCGTTGTTGGCGATTGGGCTGAGTCTGCTGCGGACGATTACGACCATTGTCGCCATCATTGTCGCTGTCATCATCCTGGCCATTGCCGCGATTATCATTGCGATTGTCGC
>PFJE01000155.1 GCA_002783865.1 Sphingomonadales bacterium CG_4_10_14_3_um_filter_58_15 | reverse complement strand
GATCGACGATTTGAACTAACGCAGACCGTTTTTCATCGCGTCGATTTCGGCCTGTTGCCGAGCCACCTGTTCCTCGACGGCGTCGCGCTGCACGGTGATGGCGGCTATCCCGCCGGATATATCCTCTAGCGCTTCGCGCTCGAGTTGATCCCGGTAGAGCGTATCGATGTCAGCCAAAGCTTCAACCGACGGGCTGCGTTCAATCTCCAGCGCAGCCAGTGCCATATGCGCGACCACCCATGATTCGCTCGACGGGGCCGAACCTCGCGCTGCCGCGACTCGGCTTTTGGCGCTGGGCAGGCTCTCAAGGAACTCGTCGTGCGCCGCTTGGCTTTGCGCCACCGCTGTATCGAGCTTGTTCTGGACAGCCGCAGGCAGGGGAGCGAGTAGCGGCGCGGGAGCGGCGGGCTCGGTGATCGTCGGCTCGGTTTCATACGGACGTTTCTGGAGCGACGGAAAATCTCCCTCCTGCATCACGCAACCGGACAGCGGAACCGTGATGATCATCATCAGAGCGGAGAGTTTTTTCATTGTCCTGTCCTTACGAGAGGCTTATCCGCTCTGCAACGGCGAATCTCCATGGCGGGAGCAGAGCATTGCCGAACCGCCTCGCCTAGCCAAAAATTGCCTTAAGCCGGTTGACAGCGCCGGTCCCATCGGTTAGCTGCCCACTCTTTCCAGCGTGAGCCGAGAGACTCGCGTTAACGGTCTTGTGCGCTGGAACCTTAAATTTGAAACGGAAACATAGCCATGTTCGCAATTGTGCGCACCGGCGGCAAACAATATCGGGTTGCCGCAGGAGATATTATCGCAGTCGAAAAACTAGCTGGCGAAGCTGGTGATTCGATCACTCTGGACGACGTTTTGCTGGCCGGCGACGGCGACGACATCAAGGACGTCAAGGGCCTGACCGTCTCGGCTGAGATACTCGGACAGGAAAAAGGCGAGAAGGTTATCATCTTCAAGAAGCGCCGCCGGCACAATTATCGCCGCAAAAACGGCCATCGCCAGCAGCATACGGTATTGAAGATCAGCGCCATCGGCTCTGAAAAGGCACCGAAGAAAGCAGCGCCCAAGAAGGAAGCGGCTCCTGCTGAAGAAAAGCCAGCGGCGAAAGCCAAGGCTGCGCCAGCTGAAAAGGCTCCGGCCGAAAAAGCACCAGCAAAAAAGGCTGCTGCCAAAACCGAAACCAAACCGGCTGCTGCAAAGAAAGCACCAGCCAAGAAGCCAGCAGCCAAGAAGCCGGCTGCGAAGAAAGAGGACTAAACCATGGCACATAAAAAAGCAGGTGGTTCATCCCGCAACGGGCGCGACTCGGAAGGTCGTCGCCTGGGCGTCAAGAAATTCGGCAGCGAAGCTGTTGTCGCAGGCAATATCATCATCCGCCAACGCGGAACCAAGACCCATCCGGGTCGCAATGTCGGTATGGGCAAGGACCATACCCTGTTTGCGCTCGTCGATGGCAAGGTGGAATTCCACAAGGGCAAGCTCGGTCGCAAATATGTGTCCGTCGACCTTATGGCGGAAGCCGCCGAATAACCGGATAATCGATAAAGGGTTATCCACCAGAGGGATGACCCGACAGGTTCAACAGAACCGTCAATTTCAGGGAGAGGGTCAACCTCTCCCTTTTTTTGTCTCTCCCTGTCGTAACGTCACGGTCTTGTAACGGTCACCCGCTAGCGGGCTAACCAGTCAAGACGGGGGCGTTACAAATTGACGATGGAGAGTCCCGATGTTTGCCGTAACCCCAAGATTATTGCTGAGGCCCGGCTGGCCAGAAGATGCCGGCGCGCTTTTCGCCGCCATCAATGACGAAGCGATTGTCCGCAATCTCGCCAGACCGCCTTGGCCTTATCGTCCCGACGATGCCCGGCAATTCTTGTCCCTTCCCACCGATCCGGCCTTTCCCAGCTGGTTGATATTCAGCCGCACGGAAGGCGCGCCGCAACTGGCGGGCTGCATCGGTATCGATACGCAGGACAATGGTGAAGTCGAACTGGGTTACTGGATATCCCGCTCTCATTGGGGTCGTGGCTATGCCACTGAGGCTGGCCGGGCCGTTTTGCAAAACGCGCGTGCTCTCGGCCACAAGCGTCTGATCGCGAGCCATTTTATCGACAATCCGGCTTCGGGATCAGTGCTGCGCAAATTGGGGTTTCAACCGACCGGTCAGACAGACACGATTTTCTGCCGCGGCAGAAACCGGGACGTCCAGGCGGTCGCATTTTCCTGTGTGCTGGAGGACGAGCAAGAGTGTGACGTCATGCGACCCTTGGCGGCATGATCAGGCGACTTTTCTGAACCGATCGTCGTCCTGACGGTCGGTTAGCGCCGCGCGTTCGGGTCCAGCTTCGACCTCGACCATGATCGCTGCTTCATATTCGCTCTCGGCAAGCTGGATAAGTGCGCGATCATCGATATCCCACGGGTGGAAGCCCGGTTTGAAAAACTGCAACAGCGGCCATAATGTCCGCCGGAACGGTGCCTTGCCAGCGAAGGCATAATGGGCCAGCCCGAACCATGCGCGTGGTCCCGAAATGCCATCCTGGCGCAACAGGTCGAGAACGCCCTTGGCCCGGTTCTTGGTAAAGCCGAGTGCGATTTTAGCCATGAAACTGCACCGTATGAACCAGCATTTCAGCGGGTTCCAGTCCTTGGTCACGTACAGCCAGGTATCATAAGCGACACCCTTGTGCTCAATTTCTTCCGAGGCATGCCACAACCAGAGCTTGCGCTGCTCTTCGTCAGCCTGTTCAAAATGTTTCGGATTGGAAATGACTTCGGCGGCCAGAATCGCGGTAATATGTTCGATGCACATGGTCGCCACGAGATGGGAGTGCTCCGGCATGGCGCGAATGTCGTTGACCACCCCGGAAATCGCCTGTTCCAGCCGGGTTATGTCAAAGTCACAATCTTTCAGATGGTCGTTAAAGCAATGATGCTCGCGGCTATGAATGGCTTCCTGCTGGATGAACGCCCGGATTTCGTGCTGCAGTTTCTTTGGCACGCGTTTGCAAAACTTCTTGATCGAGTCGATGAAAAATTTCTCGCCTTCTGGAAAGGTAACCGAAAGCGCATTGAAAAAGGCGGACGCGAAGGGATCCCCGCCAACCCAGCGACGGCGCTCGATCACGGCGCTGGAGAAATAGCGATTGCGGGGTCGGATATTGAGACCGGCGGGCGTTGCACTTTTATGCTGCGCATTAGAGCCGGTCGCTGCATCAGCGATTTTGGGGGCGATTGCCATAGTTGCCTGTGTACCTCCCAGTACTTTGATAAACCTGCGCGACCAAGTTTTGGTTAAGGGCTGGATAAACAAGGAAGGTTAAGGTTTGGCATCACAGGATGCTTTACAGTCATGGTTAATTTTTGGTGTAATCAGGAGCACGCGCCCGAACATCTGGGCATCCGAATATGAACAGCTTCGGCCTACTATGGTTTATTTGCGCCGGTAGCGGAAATACCAGACATCATGGCCCTGTCGGCGCGCCTTGGCTTCGTAACGCGTCTCCGGCCAGCCGCCGGGGCGGTTCGTCCAGTCCTTCGGACTGTTGCACAGCCAGTCAAACTCGTCGCGCTGGTTCATGATCATCATGGCCCATTCCAGATAGACCGGATGATCGGTGCCGAACCGGAATTCGCCGCCGGGCTTCAGCTTCGCCGCGATCAGATCGACCGGGCCATGATTCATGAACCGCCGCTTGGCGTGACGCGCCTTCGGCCAAGGATCGGGATGCAGCAGATAGACAAAGCTCAGCGCGCCATCCGGAATCCGCTCCAGCACGTCGAGCGCATTGTCCATATGCAGCCGGACATTGCCGAGATGCTGGTCGCGAATATGCTGCAGCGCGCCGACCACGCCGTTGAGATAGGGTTCGCAACCAATAAAGCCATGATCGGGCAGCATGTCGGCGCGGGCGGCGAGATGTTCTCCGGCGCCAAAGCCGATCTCGAAATGCAGCGGCCGGTCACCACCAAATAGCGACGTTGCCGTGACCGGCCCATCCACCGGAACCGCGATTTGCGGCAGCAGCTTCTCGACCAGTTCGACCTGCTGGTCGCGCAGCGCGTGGCCCTGCCTCCGCCCATAGATCTGGCGGATCGTGGTCGGGTCATTCTTCGACGGTTCAGATTTTGCGCTGGTCAAGCGGATGCCCTTTTCATGTCTTGCAATTGTCCTCGCGCGAGTGTCCGCCACAGCCATTCGAACGGGCCAAAGCGGAACCGGGCGAGCCAGGCTTTCGACCAGAGCAGGATCAGCGCGATGGGCAGAAAGGCGATGGCAAGCGCCTGCAACCGATCAATGTTCCCGAACCAGCCCAGGCCCCAGGACGCAAACAGCCACGCCAGAACCAGGCTTGTCATCAGATAGTTGGTCAGGGACATGCGCCCGGCAGCAGCCAGCCGGAGAAACCAGCGGCGGCCTTCATCTGCCTGTTGAAACAGGGCCATGGCCAGCGCGGCATAGGCCGTGCCGAGCAACAAATCGAAGGGTTCGGAAAGGAAAAGGCCATTGACCCCCATCACCAGGGCGGAGAAATCGCTGGTCACCGCCATCCATGCGAGGAGCAACAGCGGCGCGAGCGCGACCAGCGACAGCCGCACCGCCAGTTTGTGCAGCTTCGTCACCGGCCAATGCCCGGACAGCAATCCCGTTTTCCACAGCAATATTCCGACCAGCATGGCCGCCAGATTGAGCGGAACACTCGCCAGGACAAATGTTGTTGTTGCAGGAATACGGGCGGTCCTGCGGATGATGCGTTCGGACAGGCTTTCCTCGCCGCGCTGCACGGATGCGGCAATCGCATCCGGGTCAGAGCCATAATTTTGCTCGGCAAAGGAAAGAGTCGCGGGATTGGACGGAGGCTCGTGC
>PFJE01000099.1 GCA_002783865.1 Sphingomonadales bacterium CG_4_10_14_3_um_filter_58_15 | reverse complement strand
TGGCGACGATAGCGCGAGTAGAAACCGATGGCGATCAGATGCCCGATCAGGAACGCGCCCGCGCCGATCCGCAAATCATATTCCAGCGTCATGTCGCCAATCGCCCCGAATGCCATGATCGCTCCGACAATCTTGCCGTCCAGACGGTGCAGCCGGATCAGGGCGTAAATCGCCAATAAGCTGACACCAGCGCCCTTCCAGGCGACGATCAACGGCTCGGGCAATTCCGGGCTGTTGAGGACGCAGGCAAAATAATAGCTGATCCCGAACAAGAGGCTGAGCAGCAGAAATGGTCTGTTTTCGGCAAATGCGCTTTTCATCGGAATAATCTCTCCCCCACGTCGAAATGGCCTCTAACACGCAAACACCGTGACTGCCAGATTGACATTGCGACCTTACCACAACACTAAGGCGCGCATGAAACAAGTACATATTATTGGCGGCGGGCTCGCCGGGTCGGAAGCCGCATGGCAACTCGCGGAACAGGGCGTGAAGGTCCGTCTCTCGGAAATGCGCGGCAGCGGCGAAATGACCCCTGCCCATCAAACCGACAAGCTGGCCGAACTGGTCTGCTCGAACAGCTTCCGCTCGGACGATGCGGAGAAAAATGCCGTTGGCCTGCTCCATCAGGAAATGCGCGATCTCGATTCGATCATCATCGGCGAAGGTGACCAGCATCGACTGCCGGCGGGATCAGCCCTTGCCGTCGACCGTGATCATTTTTCTGATGGCGTAAGCAAGCGGCTGCACGAACACCCGAATATCGAGATCATTCGCGAACGAATAGACCAACTTCCCGAAAGCGGATTGACGATCGTCGCCACCGGTCCGCTCACCGCCATGACTTTGGCAGAAAGCATCGGTGCCGCTACTGGTGAGGACTCGCTCGCCTTTTTCGATGCCATTGCGCCGATTGTCTACAAAGACAGCATCAATATGGACATCGCCTGGATGCAGTCGCGCTGGGACAAGGTCGGACCGGAAGGCGACGGCAAGGACTATATCAACTGCCCGATGAACCGTGATCAATATTATGCGTTCATCCAGGGGTTGCTCGACGGGGAAAAAACCGACTTCAAACAATGGGAAAAGGACACGCCCTATTTTGAAGGCTGCATGCCGATCGAGGTAATGGCCTCGCGCGGTCCGGAGACATTGCGCTTTGGTCCGATGAAGCCGGTCGGCCTGACCAACTCGCATAACGGCGAAAGTTGCTACGCGGTGGTCCAGCTGCGGCAGGATAACGCGCTCGGCACACTGTGGAATATGGTCGGCTTCCAGACCAAGCTCAAATATGGTGCGCAGGCCGATCTTCTAAAAACCATCCCCGGTCTCGAAAACGCCGAATTCGCCCGGATGGGCGGACTCCATCGCAACACCTTTATCAACGCGCCGAAATTGCTCGATAAGGAACTCCGCCTCAAAAAGGCCCCGCATATCCGTTTCGCTGGTCAGATCACCGGCTGCGAAGGCTATGTCGAGAGCGCGGCAGTCGGACTGATGGTCGGCCGGATGGTCGCGGCGGAGATCCGCGGCGAACCCTTCACCCTGCCCCCGCAAACAACCGCCTTTGGCGCGCTGCTGTCGCATATCACCGGTGGTGCCGATGCCCGCGACTATCAGCCGATGAACGTCAATTTTGGTCTGTTCCCACCGTTTGAAGAGCGCGTGAAAAAGAAGGAGCGCAAGGAAGCCTATACCGCCAGAGCCCGCGCAGATTTTGCCGACTGGTTGCAACCGCTGTCAGCAAAAGGCCTGCAACTCGCCTAACATTTACAGCGCGGTGCTGAGCGCTTGGGCCGCGTCGTCCGAAACTCGGTGCGGGTCAGCTGGCTATTGCCATCCTTGTCGGCTCCGGCAAATTTGTCGCTTGTCGCTACGGCCCATTCCTCGAAGGTCAGAAGATTATTGCCGTCCTTGTCGAGTTTGCGGAAGGCGTCGGTGCGGCTGCTCATCATTTCCAGACGGGTGATAATCTCGTCCCGGTTGCGGTCATAACGGTTGAACCGCATTTCTTCGCGCGAGGCCTTGTAGGCTTTGGGCGGTGTCGGTGGCGCGGGTCCGACAGTTTGTGCATCGAGGTCGGCCTCAGGCAAGCCCTCGGGTTCAGCCGGTTGTGGCGGCGGCGGAGCCGCCGGAATCGGAACGTCCTGTCCCTGTGCACCGATCCACAGGAACAGACCGGCCGTCATCAGCAGCAATATGCCGGCGGCACCGGCGACAAATTTCTTCATAGGCGCAATCCGCGACTAGGCGACCGTAGATCTAGCGACCGGTCATCCCGTGCCAGATGATGCGTCCAGCGATGGCCGGATTATAGAGATCAGCGGTCAATTTGCCCTTGCTAACATCGCGGATCATCAGGTTGCAGAGGATTGAGAGCGGTCGTCCGCTTCTGTCAAAATCGGGGCGCGGCAGCCGGCTGGCAATCTCGGTACAGCGGTCAAATGCCGACTGGCGCATGTTGGCATCCGAACAATGGCGAGCGAAATCCCATAGCGCCCAGGCCTGGCCATAATCGGCCAGCGGTCCGGTCAGCAGATTTTGATCCCCCAACCCCAAACCAAAGAATCCGCGACCGCGCGCTTCCGCATAATTTTGAAATTGCCGATCATCCCAGGGAAAATCATCAAGCATTGCTTCCCAGCCATCGAGCAGGGCCGAAACTGGTGTCAGGCTTTCACCGCTTTGTTCCAGCCGATTGATCTCCGCGATCAAAGGCTCGCCCGCCGGCCTCTCTGTCGGCGGCTTGGTCAAAATATCGCGCCACCAGGTTAACCGCATCTGCCCAATCAATATTTCCTTCGTCGAGCGAATGACCTCGGCAAATCTGGAATCGAGAGCGAACAAAAGCGCATATCGAGGACGATCATCGGCTTTGGCATAGGCCAGCACCAATCTGTAAAACGGATCGAGTTGTAAAACAGTGTCTCGCATGCGCAGGCCGTCAACGGTTTGCCGCCGGAAATCAAGGTAAACATCTTGTTAACCATGGCCATTGATCCGGCGCTAACCCTTTTTCCGCTATCAGCCATTCTGAATTGAAATTGGACAGTGCCGCCATGCGCGCACCGATCAGAGGCCAAATGCATGTTTGACAAAGCAAAGACCAGATCTGCAAAATCATTTTTGCAGAAATTGCGGTCAAATACGGCTGGTAACACGCTCGCGATGGCGGGAATGGCGCTCTTTCCGCTTGCCGCGATGATCGGCGGCGGTGTCGATGTCAGCCGCATATATCTTGTACAAACACGCTTGCAACAGGCATGCGATGCCGGTGCGCTGGCTGGCAGACGGCAGATGGCCGGCGGCTATTGGGGGGCCAACAACAACGCCGCAAACACGGCGGCCAATAATATGTTCCGGGCCAATTTTGATACCGACGCCTATGGCTCTTACGACGGGACCACGGCATTTACCGAGAATGCGGGAACGGTCACCGGTACCGCCACGGTCAAGCTGGACATGGCCGTGATGCAGATGTTCGGCTATGGCACGAAAAGCGTCACCGTCGTTTGCGATGCCTCGATGGCCATCCCCAGCACCGACGTCATGTTCGTTCTGGACATCACCGGGTCGATGAACTGCCCCGATACAGGATCGAACTATTGCGGCAACAATGGCAATGTCGAAGCATCGAATGCCAGGATCAAAGGCCTGCGCTCGGCGGTAAAATGTTTCTATGAAACGCTGGCAAGACGGGACAGCGACGAAGATTGTGGGTCCACCCCATCTTCCGGCAGCGCGAATACCGCTCACCTTCGTTTCGGTTTCGTTCCCTACAGCACCAATGTGAACGTCGGAAAACTTCTGCCGAACGATTTTCTCGCTGACAATTGGACCTATCAGTCGCGTGAAGCGGTTACCCGCTTGGAAAACGTGGTGGTCGATTACCAAGCCGGAACGCCTTACGTGTATGGCAATTCATTCTATTACCAAGGCAATTGGAGCAGCAGAAATACGGTTGATACGCACTATAACGTCCGGAACTCAAATGCTTGTAATTCTCTTCAGCCGGACGACTATGACGAAATGTCGGGCAATGAAGGGTCTAGATTTGGGCAAGATTCGTGGACATCCGGTGGCAATCAAATAACCCGCTGGTACACGGATGAAAGCGGAACCCGTTATGACTATAGCACCAGCTACAGCAGCAGGCAGGATCGCTGCCGCATCAGACTGAGAACGCGGCAGCTTGTTGAAAGACGAGAATATCGGCAAGTCGATACGCCGGTCTATGAACAGCAGCAGGTGTTTTCCCATTATGACTACAAACCAGTCACGTTCAATGTCAGCGGTTTGAAGGCAGGCGGATCGTCGTGGAACAATTCCATCGACCTTCCGGTGGGCAATCAGGGACTGGATACGGGCGTAACCTGGGATGGGTGTATCGAAGAACGGCAAACGGTTCGGACTACCAATTTCAACCCGATTCCGACCGCCGCCTATGACCTTGATATTGACCGCGTGCCCACCATCGGCGATCCCGCCACGCAGTGGGGACCATTGCTGAATGACGCGGTTTGGGGCAGATATGATTCCAATGGTAATCAGACAACTTCAACGGTTGCCTCGGCCAATACTCTTAACCGCAATTTCAGTTATACCTGCGCCAATGAAGCGCGCAAGTTGCGGCGGTGGGACAATCCGGACGATTTTGACAATTATCTGGATAATCTGGATGCCATCGGCAGCACCTATCATGATATCGGATTGATCTGGGGTGCACGTTTTCTTTCGCCCACTGGGATTTTCGCAGCTGAGAATGCGACCACGGACAACGGTGGCGCAATCGACCGTCACCTGATCTTCATGACGGATGGTGATACCGTGACGAGCAGTTCTCAATATACCTCTTATGGTGTGGAATGGTATGATCGTCGCCGCACCTCGGCAAACAGCGCACCATCCAGCAA
>PFJE01000036.1 GCA_002783865.1 Sphingomonadales bacterium CG_4_10_14_3_um_filter_58_15 | reverse complement strand
GGCACGGCAGAGCGCATTCTTGCGGCCGTCGGCACGGCGGCGAATTGTAGCGGACATATGATCCAGCCAAGGGCGACCATTGGCGGAGCTGCTTTTTCCCCGGGCGACAAGGATGCCCAGACGGTACATAAACATGCCGATTTCGCGCTCTATCATGCCAAGGAAACCGGCCGCGGCGGGTTTGTCCGCTACTGGCCCGGTATTGGTACGGCGATTAAGCAGCGGATTGAAGTGATTCAGGACGTCGACAGCGCGCTGAACGAAGGGCGGATCGAGGCTTATTATCAGCCGGTCGTGCGGCTCGACACGCGAGAGATCATCGGCATGGAGGCATTGTGCCGCCTGCGCAAGCCGGAAGGAAATCTCGTTTCAGCAGGGGCGTTCCATCAGGCCACAACAGACGTCGATGTCGCAGCCAAACTGACGCAGGGCATGTTGGACCTCGTCGCGGCTGACGTTCGCTCCTGGCTGGAATCCGGGATTCCGTTTCAGCATGTCGGGATCAATATTTCGTCGGCCGATTTTCATAGCGGGACGTTGTTTGACCGGATCGAGGCGGCGTTTGGCCGTCAGAATGTTCCGCTCAAGCATGTCATTCTTGAGGTTACGGAATCGGTCTATCTCGGCCAGAATGATCCGATCGTGGCGCAGGAGATCAAATCCCTTCGCGCGCATGGTCTGCGGATCGCGCTGGATGATTTCGGAACCGGATTTGCTTCGCTGACGCATCTTTTGACGGTGCCGGTTGACATCATAAAAATCGATAAATCCTTTGTCAGCCAGTTGCAGGTCGACGACCGCAGTGTGGCTATCGTCAGTGGATTGCTCGATATCGCACGCAAGCTCGACATTCGGGTAATCGCCGAGGGTATAGAGACCGAAGATCAGGCCAAATTGCTGGCCGGGATCGGTTGTGGACTGGGGCAGGGCTATCTGTTCTCAGCGGCGGTAGCACCCCAATCAGCTACAGAATTACTGTTGAAACATGCGCAGCACGGCGCGAAAGAAAAAGTTGAACCTTTATACGGCACGCCGGATCGCTTCGTCGCCGGTCGGGCAATCCGAACGCAAGCCGGTCGCGCGAAAAAAGCCAGCATACCAGTGTCGGACGATTCCGCCTATGTCGCTCCCGCCTCTCGGGTAGTTTGATCGCCAGGACATTCGGTTTTCGCAGTGGTGCCGGATTTCGTTCAAACCAGATGAAATAGAAAATTCACCCGCCTGTTCCGCTCATTGGTCGAAAATTCGGTGATGCCCGAGCTGTCCGCACCTTAGCCATCTTGACGCGCCACAAGCTCTGAGCCATGCGCTGCCGATGCGATTTTTCTCCGATAATGCTGCCTCGGTGCACCCAAAGGTTCTGGACTCGCTCGCCGCAGCGAATGCACCGGATACTGCCTATGATGGCGATGCCCTCAGCGCCCGGCTGAATACGGCCTTTTCCGACCTGTTCGAAACCGAGGTTGAAGCCCTCTGGGTCGCGACCGGGACAGCGGCCAATTGTCTGACGCTCGCCGCTATGTGCCCGGCGCATCAGGGCGTGATCTGCCACCGTGAAGCCCATATCGAGCAGGACGAAGCGGGCGCGCCCGGTTTCTATACCAGCGGCGCGAAGCTGATGCTGCTCGAGGGGGCAGGGGCCAAACTTTCTCCAGATGTCGTGGAGGCCCATTGCGCCGCGATCCGCGACGATGTCCATCAGGTCCAGCCCGCCGCCGTTTCGATCACCAACGCCAGCGAATATGGCATGGTCTACCGTCCCGATGAAGTCGCAAGCCTTTCGGAAGTCTGCAAGGCGCGCGGTCTTGGCCTGCATATGGACGGGGCCCGCTTTGCCAATGCGGTCGCCACGCTCGGCTGTTCACCCGCCGATATAACGTGGAAGGCGGGCGTCGATGCGCTCAGCTTTGGATTTGTCAAAAATGGCGGCATGAGCGCCGAAGCCCTGATATTCTTTGACAAGGCGCTCGCCGCCGACACGCACTATCGTCGCAAACGCGCCGGCCATCTGCAGTCCAAGGGCCGGTTTCTCGCGGCGCAAATATTGGCAATGCTGGAGGATGACCTGTGGCTGGAGAATGCTCGTGCTGCCAATGCCGGTGCCCAGATCATCGCCCAAGCCGCCGCCGACCGTTTGCTCTATCCGGTCGAAGCGAACGAGATTTTCATCAAACTGTCAGCCGACGAAGCGGCGCAGTTGCGTGGCACCGGTTTTGATTTCTACGACTGGGGAGAGGGCCAGGCGCGATTGGTGACCAGCTGGAACCATAGCGCGGACGATATTCGCCCGCTCGCCGATGCGATCGCCGCGCTGTGAGCGGCGAGGAGAGCGCTGAAGTCAGCTTGCTCGCCCCCCGCATCCTGATCCCGTTCCTGCTGGTCTCTCTAATCTGGGGATCGACCTGGCTGGTGATCAAGGACCAGATTTCCGAAGTGCCGCCCGGCTGGTCGGTCAGCTACCGCTTCCTGATTGCCGCCGCCGCGATGTTCGCGCTTGCCGCCTTCAAGCGCCTGCCGTTCCGGCTCGACCGCACCGGTTATCTGCTGGCGCTGGTTCTGGGCTTCTTCCAGTTCACCTTCAATTTCAACTTTGTCTACAATGCCGAGCTGTTCATCACCTCGGGTCTGGTCGCGGTGCTGTTTGCGCTGCTGATGGTGCCCAATGCAATCATGGGTCGGATCTTTCTTGGCCATAAGCTTACTGCACCGTTTCTCGGGGGCTCGGCGATCGCCGCGGTCGGCATTGCGATGCTGTTCTGGCACGAATATCGCTCCTCTCCGGCAAGCCTTGACCAGGTGTTGCTCGGCGCAGCGCTGACCTTCGGCGGGATCCTGTCGGCCTCCGTCGCCAACGTCATGCAGGCCGGCAAACGGCTCAAATCCTATCCGATCATCACCGTCCTGGCCTGGGCGATGCTGTTCGGGGCACTGATCAATATTGCGTTCTCGTGGATCACGGTCGGCCCGCCGGTCTATGAAATGCGCGCCGCGTACTGGGCCGGGATCGTCTATCTCGGCGTGATCGGTTCGGTCGTGACCTTCCCGCTCTATTTCTCGATGATCCGCGAAATTGGGCCGGGCAAGGCAGCCTACACCAGCGTGCTGGTGCCAGTGGTGGCGATGATCTTGTCGACCATTTTCGAAGGCTATATCTGGACCTGGCTGTCAGCGGGCGGAGCGGTCATCGCCATGATCGGTCTGGTGGTGGCTCTGCAGGCGCGCAAACCGAAACTGTCTCGCATTCCCGCCTGACGCCTAGTCGAGCAGCGCCTGAAAGCCCGCCTTGTAATCCGGATATTGCGGCTCCCAGTTCAGCAGCCGCTTCGCCTTGCCATTGGCAACACGGCGGTTCTCTTCATAGAAACCCAGAGCCGCTTGCGACAGATTGGCTTCCTCCAGTGATTGCAATGGCGGTACATCCATATTCAACAGCCGGGCAGAATGAGCGACGATTTCATGCTGCGGCGCTGGCAGGTCATCGGAAATATTATAGACGCCCGCCGGCCCGTCGAACGAAGCGATCACCGCCGCGACGATGTCATCGACATGGATCCGGCTGAACACCTGTCCCGGCATATCGATGCGGCTGGATTTGCCTTCGCGCACCCGGTCGAGCGGGCTGCGCCCCGGTCCGTAAATGCCGGGCAGGCGAAATACGTGCATGTCGTGGCGCATATCCTGCCAGCCCTTGTCCGCCTCGCTGCGCGCCTTGCGCCGGCCTGACCCGATCGGCGCGCTCTCGTCAACCCAGGCACCGTCGGCGTCTCCATAGACTCCGGTTGAAGACAGGTAACCACTCCACTGCAGCGAGGCTGAACCGATCGCCGCACCGTAGTGATCGAGCACCGGCTCGCTGCCATCACGGGAGGGCGGTACCGACGACAAGACATGGGTTGCGGATTTCAGCGCTGCCATAACCGACGGCTTATCATCAAAGGCCAGTGCGCCGCCCCGCGCTTCCCGGCGGGTGCCAATCACCTCCCAGCCCTCTGCTCTCAGCCGGTAGGCCAACCGGGAGGCGGTATAGCCCATTCCAAAAATCACCATGCGTGGCATCTTGGTTAATCCTTTTCCAATGAGCTGGGTGCTGCCCACTCCCTTTTGCTCCAGCCATAAACGCAATTGCGCGGGGTGCAAATGGCTCTTATGGCAAGGGCCATGTTAGATATTCAAAAAGCTCCGAATGACGAAATGGCCGATGCCGCGCCAGCCCCCAAGGATCCAGCGACGATCCGCCGCGAGGATTATCGCCCGCCGGCCTGGTTCATCCCGGAAATCGAACTGGATTTCGACCTCGATCTGACCCGCACCGTTGTCCGATCGAAACTCGACGTTCGGCGCTCGAAAAGCGCGAAGGCGGACGAACCGCTGGTTCTGCAGGGCGACGATATCAGCCCCGCATCGGTGAAGGTTGATGGCGAGGCTCGTACCGACTGGAAACTGGTCGACGGCGATCTGGTTCTGCCATTGAGTGGCGCGGCGCATATTGTCGAGATCGAGGTCGAACTCGATCCGTCGACCAACACCCAGCTGATGGGCCTCTATGGCTCGAACGATATGTTGTGC
>PFJE01000118.1 GCA_002783865.1 Sphingomonadales bacterium CG_4_10_14_3_um_filter_58_15 | reverse complement strand
GTCCGCATCCAGGCGCCGTTCATGCAATTGATGAGCAGCGCCAAATCCTATTATGAACCGGAAATATTGGTTGGACAAAACCTGCCAGCGCTCCTGCGAGCACAGGAGGAGAGGGCCAAAGCCGCAGAGAAGGTTCTCAAAGGAGATGAATAGTCCATTCAGCGAGGGGAAAGCGACAATGCTTTATCAGACAAGTCAATTGACGGACCGACCGATTGGTGCGATTCGTCGCAAGATGAGGAGTTTAACCACCGCCGGTCTGATTTTGGGAATAGCGACAGGGCTTTCCGCCTGCGTCCAGGTGACGGCACCGGACAAGCCGATTGTCATCAATCTGAATATCAATATCAAGCAGGAAGTGGTGTATCGCCTGAACGACGATGCAAAAGACCTGATCAACAAGGAAGCGGATATTTTCTAATGTTTGAGTATATCAAGAAAAACAAGGCTTTGGCCGCAATTGGTGCGCTGGTTTTGACGGCGGTTGTAGCCGTGCCGGTGATGGCACAGCGCGATCCCGCCTATGAAGCGGCGCGTTCATCGGGAGTCATTGGCGAAAAGCCGGATGGCTATCTTGGCTATGTGACTTCGCCTTCACCGGCGATCAAGGCGCTGGTCGAGGATATCAATATCAAGCGCAAGGCAGCCTATACGCGCAAGGCACAGGAAACCAATTCGACGGTCGAGCAATTTGCCTTCACCTCGGGCTGCAACCTGATCATGCGGACGGTGCCGGGCGAGAAATATCAGACGCCGAGCGGCACCTGGAATACGCGGGACAGTTCTCCGCCGGTGCGGGATTCGCGTTGCCCTTGAGGTATTTCTTAGAAAAAAGACCCAGACCATAAAAAAGACTGAGGAAGGCGCATCGATTGAGTTGATGCGCCTTTTTTTGTCAGTGATGACAAGCATAGCGCACGATCTGTGGCCAATGGGCTGGCGGAACGTGCCGTCTTTCTGTTAAAGCATTCGCCAGCATCCCATCGGTTAGGAACGAAATTTGGATTGGGCTTATTATTGGGATGTCGCAAAGCCCTATGCCGGATTGGCGATACTGATCGCCTTGTTCGTAGCCTTTGTCGGGGAGCGCCGTCCGCCTGCGGTGACGGCGGTGGTCGCGGCAGGGTTGATGCTTGCGATCGGCCTGCTCAGCAGCAATGACCTGCTATCGGTCTTTTCCAATCCCGCGCCGCTGACCATCGGTGCGATGTTCATACTGTCCGGGGCGCTGGTGCGCACGGGTGTGATTGAAGCGCTAGCCGGCTTTGCCGCACGCAAGGCGGAACATCGGCCCTTTCTGGCGATCGGCGGGTTCCTTGGTGGGACTTTTGCTTCCTCGGCCTTCGTCAATAATACGCCGGTGGTCATCATCCTGATTCCGATCATGCGAAAGATCGCGAAAGTGTCGGGTATTGCAGTGAGCAAGCTGCTGATCCCGCTCTCCTATATATCGATTCTGGGCGGTAGTCTGACCCTGCTCGGCACATCGACCAATCTGCTGGTGGATGGTGTGGCCCAGGAAAACGGACAAGCGGCCTTCGGACTGTTCGAAATAACCATGGTGGGCCTGATTGCGGCGGCGACGGGAATCACAATGATCGCGATATTGGGTCCGCTGTTCCTGCCCAAGCGGGACAGCGACAGCCTGGCCGACCAGTCGGACGACTATCGCTATCTGACCGACATCCGGATCAGCAAGGAAAGCGACTTCGCCGGCAAGACGATATCGGACATCAGCGGCTTTACCGCATCGGGTGTCACGATATTGGGACGGATGACCGCCCGCGGCATGGACCGCTCGGCCTTTGCCGACCATATTATCGAGGGCGGCGAGACTTTTGTCGCTTCGGTGACCCAGGAAGAATTGCTGTCGCTTGCCCGCATCGAGGGAATTTCCGTGGGCTATGCCGGTTTCAAGCAGCCTGCTGTCGGACTGGACGACGAGCAGGTCAAGCTGGTCGAACTGGTGATCGGATCCTCCCACCAGTCGGTCGGCAAATCCCTGACCAGCCTCCCGTTTCTGTCCCGCATTCCGGCGCGGGTGCTGGGCCTGTCGCGGCCGCGCCATCTCGCCGGTCCGAGACTGTCCGAAGCCCGCATCCGGCATGGCGACAGCCTGCTGATCCAGACCGACGACCTGTCGGTCGGAGTATTGCAGGAAAATGCGGATCTGGTCCATTTGCAGGAACCCGAGTCCCGGGCCTATCGCCGTCATCGGGCACCCGTGGCGATTCTCACGCTGGCGATCATCATCATCGCGGCCAGTCTCGGTGTGATGCCGATCGCCGCTCTGGCGATGCTGGGCGTTGCGGTCGTCCTGCTGACCAATTGCATCGACAGCGACGAGGCGTGGTCGGCCATTGATGGCAATGTGCTGGTTCTGATTTTCGGGATGCTGGCGGTGGGGCAGGGGTTGCAAAATGCCGGTACGGTGCAGTTGATCATCGGTACATTATTGCCGCTGCTGCAGATGATCTCGCCGCTTTGGCTGATCATTTCCGTCTATGCGCTGACCTCGTTGCTGACCGAGACCGCGACCAACAATGCCGTGGCCGTCATCATGACGCCGATTGTCATCGGCATCGCCGAGCAAACCGGCGTCGATGTCCGCAGCCTGCTGGTGACGGTGATGTTCGGCGCTTCGGCGAGCTTCGCGACGCCGGTCGGCTATCAGACCAATACATTGGTCTATACCGCCGGCAACTACCGCTTCTCCGATTTCGTCCGGATCGGCCTGCCGCTGAATATTGGTGTCGGCCTGGCGGCCTGCATGGCGATCTATTATATTTTCTAGGCCGCTAAACTGCGGAAACCAACATGGAGCGAGCGATCCCCAAGGATCGTTATCAAGGTGATGACCGGCCAAGAATTCGGTTGCCTGCGACGGGCTTTTACCTCCCGATCAGTCGAATAAACGGCCACGGAAACACTGAATTTTCCGCAATGCAGCATCGCTGTTGACTTGCTCGCCATGCTTTCCTAAACGGACCGCGCCTTGGCGGGTCGGCCTGCTGTTGTTTTTGGCTCTTTCTGGCGCTCTTCGGGGCTTTTATAGGGTCTGTAATGGCAGCAAGCGAATCTGATCGGGATCCCCTCGAAGAGGATGTGCGGGTTTCATCGCTGGACGAGCGACTGATAACGGCACAGAATCGGGAGCGGATCAAAGCGGGGCACCGTAACAAAGGGCCGGACGAAAGTCAGCGGCTCGGCGCAAGGGTGCTAAGCTATTTGATCGGAGGCGTGGCTGCTGGGTTCTTACTCGGGTGGCTTTTTGACACCTGGCTGGGAACGACGCCATTGTTCCTGTTGCTATTCTTCTTCCTCGGAACGGGAGTGGCGTTCAGGAAAATTTATGTGATTGCGAGCCAACCGGTGAAAGACATCGGAACGGCAATAGCAGATGATGATTGACGATCAGGGGTTAGATTAGTGGCGGAACCAGGCAAGATTGATCCTATGCACCAGTTTGAAGTGCAGCCCATCTTTGATGGCTTCACTTTATTCGGTCAGCAGATCAGCTTCACCAACAGCGCGCTGTGGATGTTCATCGTCCTTGGGCTTCTCTATGTGTTCATGATGGGCGGAATGAAGCGCGAGCTGGTTCCCGGTCGCTGGCAGATCATGGTCGAAGGCGTGGTCGGTTTTGTCGACAATATCATCGCCACCAGCATTGGTCCCAACGGCAAGAAATATACGCCATGGGTGTTCACCCTGTTCATGTTCATCCTGTTCTCGAACCTGCTCGGCATGATGCCCTTCGGTATCATCCCCGGTATCCATCCGTTCACCGTCACCAGCCAGTTCACCGTGACCGGCCTGCTGGCCGCAATCAGCTTCTCTATCGTGCTGGTCGTCGGTTTCTGGAAGCATGGTTTCAAATTTTTTAGCCTGTTCATTCCGCATGGCACGCCCGTCGTGATGATTCCACTGATCTTCATGGTCGAATTGCTGTCGTTCCTCGTGCGTCCGTTCAGCCTCGCGCTGCGGTTGTTCGTTGCGATGATCGCCGGTCATATTTTGATCAAGGTGTTCGCCAATTTCGTCATTCAGGCGATTGACGCCGGTGGCGCCAGCTGGGGTATCGCATTGCTCAGCATCATCTTCATCGCCTTTGTCAGCGCGCTGGAACTGCTGGTTTGCGCCATTCAGGCCTATGTTTTCGCTCTTCTCACATCGCTGTACATCAACGATGCGGAAAATCTTCACTAAGTCACTTTCAATCACCAATTTCACAATACGGAGTTAAAAAATGGATCTCTCTTCTGCACAAGTTATCGGCGCTGGCCTGGCTGCAATCGGCGTTGGCGCCGCTGCTACCGGTGTTGGTAATGTTTTCGGTTCCTTCCTCGAAGGCGCTTTGCGTAACCCATCTGCGGCTGACGGCCAGCAGGGACGTCTGTTCATCGGCTTTGCGGCTGCTGAATTGCTCGGCCTGATCGCTTTCGCTGTTGCCATGATCATTCTGTACGCACCGCCAGCTGTTGCAGAACCAGAAATCGTTGCGGTTGAAGCTGCTGCGATCGACGCACCAGCAGCCGTCGAAGCACCGGCAGTCGCACCAGCAGAATAATCTGCTGTTTGCATGGGCCTTGTCCCGCTCGGCCAGATTGTCGGTTTTGCGTCTTGAATTTACAGGTGAATAATGCCTCAAATTAGTCAGCTCTTGGAAGTCTATGGTGGCCAGTTTTTCTGGCTGCTGATCGTCATCGGGATCATTTATTTCGGCATTGCCCGAAATATGGTGCCGAAGATCAGCAAGACCGTGGATGACCGTCAAAAACGGATTACCGACGATCTTGCCGCCGCACAGGGCGCGCAGGATAGGGCTGAGCAGATCGAGATCGACTATCGCGCCAGTATCAACAACGCGCGTGCCGATGCGGTTGGCAATGTCAACGAGGCCAAAGCCAAGGCGGCATTGAAGAACGAAGCCGCTATCAAGCGCGCGGATGCTGCCATTGCCAAAAAGGCCGATGAAGCGGATGCCGAATTGAAAGCAGCGAAAACCGCGGCTCTCAAGGAAATTGAAGCGGTTGCTGCAGAAGCGGCTCAGGCGATTGTTGCGACCGTTTCCGGTGCCAAGGTCTCGGCAGCCGATGCAAAAAAGGCGGTCAAGGCCGCTTTCTGAGCGCCGGCTGAAGGAGATAGACGATGCTATTGACGATGTTGGCAGAAGGCGCGGAAGCAAGCGCACTCGGACTGAACGCGACCGGCTGGGTTGCGGTCGGGATGCTGATTGTATTCGGTATCATGTTGTGGGCGAAAGTCCCTGGGATCGTTGCTGGCATGCTCGACAAGCAGATCGCCGAGATCAAGAAGACGCTCGACGAGGCGGCTGGCCTGCGCAAGGAAGCGGAAGCTTTGAAAGCCGAATATGAAGCGAAGACCGCTGGTGCACAGGCAGAAGCCGAAGCGCTGATGGACGGAGCCGAAAAGGAAGCTGCGACCTTGGTCGCGCAGGCAGAGGCCGATACCAAGGCGCTGATCGCGCGCCGGAAGAAGATGGCGGAAGAGAAAATCGGCGCGGCGGAACGCTCGGCGATTGCCGCGGTTCGGGCCAAAGCGGCGACAGCCGCGACCCAGGCCGCCGAAGCCATGATCGCTGCCCGCCACGATGCCGCGGCCGACAAGGCGCTCGTCGACAAGGCGATTGGCGATATTGGCAAGGCGCTGAATTAGATTATTCCTCTCCCCTTGAGGGAGAGGAAACCAAAGCCTTGCGAGCTTGCTCGTTAGGCGACGTTGGTGAAGGGGCTTGTTGCCGCTCACCCCTCACCGAGTTTCGCTAATCAGCAAGCTGACAAGCTACACTTGTCCTCTCCCTCAAGGGGAGAGGAGTCATTCGTTCTGGCAAATGCTGCCCCAGCATCCTAGATTATTTTCATGTCCAAGGCCGACCGTCCCGATCAACCCAATGCCGCGTCCCGGTTCAACGAGGACAAGGCGACCTATATGGTGCGCGGGGAAGGGGATACGCCCGATCTCGAGGCCGGTATGGCGGCGATCCGGGAGGTTCTGAACACGCTGCCCACAAGACCGGGCGTTTACCGGATGCAGGACAAGCGCGGCGATGTGCTTTATGTCGGCAAGGCGCGGTCGCTGAAAAGCCGCGTCGGCGCCTATGTCCAGATGAACCGGCTGCCGCACCGGTTGCTGCGGATGGTCGCGCAGACCCGCTCAATGACCATTGTCACCACCGGTAGCGAAGCTGAAGCGTTGCTGCTCGAGGCGCAGCTGATCAAGAAATTCCGGCCGGCTTACAATGTCTTGCTGCGGGATGATAAGAGCTTTCCTTTCATTCTGCTCCGCGAAGGACATGATTTCCCACGGATCACCAAGCATCGCGGCGCGCAGCGGGTAAAAGGGCAATATTTCGGGCCCTTCGCCAGCGCCGGATCGGTCAACCGGACAATCAATGCGCTGCAGAAATTGTTTCTGCTGCGGTCCTGTACCGACAGTTTCTTCAACAACCGGTCGCGGCCGTGTCTGTTGTATCAAATCAAGCGTTGCTCGGCACCCTGTGTCGACCGGATCAGCAAGGATGATTATGCCGAACTGGTCGATGACGCGCGTGACTTTCTGTGCGGCAAGTCGACCGACGTGCAGCAGAAGCTGGGTCAGGCGATGGAGCAGGCGGCCGGATCACTCGATTTCGAGATGGCGGCCATCTATCGGGACCGGCTGAAGGCGCTGACCTTCATCCAGGGCAATCAGGCGATCAATGCGGCGGGTTTGCCGGACGCCGATATTTTTGCGCTGGCCGCCAAGGGATCATCGGTTTGCGTGCAGGCTTTCTTTATCCGGGGTGGCCAGAACTGGGGCCATCGTAGCTTCTTCCCCGCACACACTTCCAACGTCGACATCGAGGAGGTCTTCTCCAGCTTCCTGATGCAGTTCTACGATCAGATGCCGCCGCCGAAACTGGTGTTGCTCGACCGGGAATTGCCCGACGCGGAATTGCTCGCAGAGGCGCTGAGTACCAAGGCGGACTACCGGGTGAGCGTTTCGAAACCGCAGCGCGGTGATCGCCGGAAGCTGTTGACACAGGCCAGTCGCAATGCCGAAGAAGCGCTCGACCGGCGCTTGGCTGAAACCTCGACCCAGGCGCGGATCATGCGGGAAATGGTCGAGTTGCTGGAGCTGGATGCGGTACCGGACCGGATTGAAATCTATGACAACAGCCACATCCAGGGCACCAACATGGTCGGCGGGATGGTGGTGGCTGGGCCGGAGGGTTTCCGCAAGAACGCCTATCGCAAGTTCAATATCAAGAATCCCGATATCGCGCCGGGCGACGATTTTGCGATGATGCGAGAGGTGCTCGAACGACGCTTTTCCCGGGCGCAAAAGGAAGACCCGGACCGCGACAAGGGCGAGTGGCCGGATCTGGTGCTGATCGACGGCGGCAAGGGCCAGATGAGCGCGGCTAGGGACGCTCTGGCCGAAATCGGGGTCGAGGATGTGGTGATGATTGGCGTCTCGAAAGGCCCGGATCGCAATGCCGGGCGGGAAACCTTTCATTTGCCCGATGGTAGGATGATCAATCTGCCGATGAACAGCCCGGTGCTTTTCTATCTCCAGCGGTTGCGTGACGAAGCGCACCGCTTCGCTATTGGCGCCCACCGGACCCGACGGGCCAAGTCGGTGGGTCATAGTTCGCTGGATGATGTGCCGGGAATCGGGCCATCGCGGAAGAAAGCGTTGTTGCTGCACTTTGGAACCGCGCGAGCGGTCAAGAATGCCTCGCTCGATGATCTGCAAGGAGCGCCGGGCGTGTCGGCGACTGTGGCGCAGAAAATCTATGATTTTTTTCATGGATAGTGGAGTTTGTTGCCACGATTAAGATGCCGTGATATTATTGGGGTATGAACGAGCAACGCAAGACTGAGGCTGTAAAAGTCACTATCACCGGTGAAAAACCGGATGGAGGATATGATGCGTGGTTCCGGGAAAAAGTTAAAAATTCGATGGATGAGACCGACAAGGGTGCCAAAATCTATCCGGCGGCAGAAGTATGGAATGCACTTGGCCTAGATGATTGAATTTTCATCCGGCGCACTCAGGGACCTTAAAGATATATTCGACTGGATCGCGAAAGACAGTCCTGCAACAGCCTTGCGGATCATTGTCCGACTTCGGCAAAATATCGAGATTCTGGCTGATTTTCCCCAGCTGGGAAAAGTGGGCAGAATTGAAAATACCTTCGAGTTGTCAGTCAGCGGACTGCCCTATGTCGTGGTTTATCGTCTTGGATTTGGCGGAAAACCGGATCATATTCTGATCGAAGCCATATTGCATACCAGTCGAAATTATCCATAGGTAGGATGAATTGCCTCACCTTCGTACATCCGCGATCATCTGTTCGGTCAAATCGCATGGCGAGCATGGCGCGGTTGTGCGGTCGCTGACGCCTGAAAATGGTCTGGTCTCTGGTTATGTGCGCGGCGCGCATTCGCGCGTGATGCGGCCGATTTTGATCCCTTCCAATATCGTCCAGGCCGATTATCGTGCGCGGACCGAGGATCAACTCGCATCGATGACGGCGGAACTGCAGCTCAGCCGGGGGCCGTTTCTCGGCGAACCGCTGGCCAGCGCAGCGCTGGATTGGGTTACCGCTCTCACCGCAGCGGTATTGCCGGAGGAACAAAATTATCCGCCGCTGCATTCCGCCTTGTCCGCCTTGCTCGATGCAATCTGCAGCGCGCCGTCGGCCAAGGGCTGGGCGGTTGCTCTGGTGCGCTACGAACTGCTCCTGCTTTCCGAGCTGGGCTTTGGACTGGCGCTGGACAAATGTGCTGTGTCGGGTTCGGAAGATGATTTGATCTATATCAGCCCGAAGAGCGCAACCGCAGTCAGCGCCTTTGCAGGTCAGGAATATAAGGAACGCCTGTTGCCGCTCCCGCCCTTTCTGAAAGAACCCGTTGCCCCCGAATGGGATGATATATTCGACGGCCTGCGCGTCACCGGATTTTTCCTGAAGCGGCATTTCTTTGAAGACCGGCGCAAGGATGTGATGGCAGCGCGCTCGGTATTGGTTGATCGTCTGAAAAGGGTGGTTGCGTAAGCGCGTGATTCTCGGCAGGAACGGCGCGCTTATACAAAGGGAAATTTGATGCATATTGCGGTGCTCGCCGGTGACGGCATTGGTCAGGAAATCATGATCGAGGCGCTGCGCGTGCTGGAGGCGATGAACTTGCCGGACCTGCGTCTCGAGCATGCCGATGTCGGAGGAATCGCCTATCGCAACCATGGCCATCCGCTGCCGCCGGAAACCGTCACGCTGGCGAAAGCGGCCGATGCGGTTTTGTTCGGCGCGGTCGGTGATCCTTCCTGCGACAATCTGGAACGCCATCTGCGCCCCGAGCAAGCGGTGCTCGGCCTGCGCAAGGAAATGCAGACCTTTGCCAATTTACGGCCCGCAAAAATGTTTCCGGGCATGGAGGATGCGTCCGGCCTCAAACCGGAAATCGCGCGCACCATCGATGTTGTTATCGTCCGCGAATTGAACGGCGATGTCTATTTTGGCGAAAAGGGCATGCGCAAGACGGCGGATGGCCTGCGCGAGGGCTATGATATCATGTCTTACAACGAGAGCGAAGTCCGGCGCATCGCCCATGTCGCTTTCAGGACCGCGATGGTTCGTGGCAAGCGGCTATGCTCGGTGGATAAGGCCAATGTGCTGGAAACATCGCAATTGTGGCGCGATGTGATGATCGAGACGTCAGCCGAATATCCCGATGTTGAACTGAGCCATATGTATGTCGACAATGCTGCGATGCAGCTGGTGCGCAATCCGGGCCAGTTTGATGTGGTGGTGACCGGCAATCTGTTCGGCGATATCCTCTCCGATCAGGCGAGCATGTGTGTTGGCTCGATCGGCCTGCTGGCGTCGGCTTCGCTGGGGGAGGGCACCAAGGGTCTTTATGAACCGATTCATGGGTCAGCGCCGGATATTGCCGGGCAGGGGATTGCCAATCCTTCGGCGATGATCTTGTCCGCCGCGATGATGTTACGCCACAGTTTTGGGATGGAGGCGCAGGCCGCCAGGATAGAGGCAGCGGTTGCCGCTGTGCTCGCTGAGGGCGTCCTCGGCCATGATCTGGGCGGCAAGGCGTCCACCACGGAAATCGGCGACGCTATTGTCGCGCAGCTGACAGGCATCTAGGAACGACAGATGAAAAGAAATACCGGCCAAGACCGCGAGATTACCAAGAAATGGCGCCCGGCAACCCAGGCGATCCGCAGCGGCACGATGCGCAGTGAATTTGGCGAGACATCCGAAGCTTTGTTTCTGACTTCGGGCTATAGCTACGACTGCGCCGAGGATGCGGCGGCTCGCTTTGCCGGCGAGCAGGACGGCATGACCTACAGCCGTCTGCAAAATCCGACGGTGCAGATGCTGGAAGAGCGGATTGCGATCATGGAGGGCGCGGATGCTTGCCGCGCCACCGCTTCGGGTATGGCAGCGATGACCGCCGCCTTGCTCTGCCAGCTACAGGCGGGCGATCATGTGGTCGCCAGCCGCGCCCTGTTCGGCTCCTGTCGCTGGCTTACCGATACGCTGTTGCCCAAATTCGGGATCGAGACCACCGTTGTAGACGGTCGCGACATGGACAATTGGGAACAGGCGATCACGCCGAAGACCAAGGTCTTCTTCTTCGAAACCCCGGCGAACCCGACCATGGATGTGATCGATATCCGCAGCGTCTGCGATCTGGCACGAGCCAAGGGCATCACCAGCGTCGTCGACAATGCGTTCGCGACCAATGTGCTGCAGCGGCCAATGGAATATGGCGCAGACGTGGTCGCCTATAGCGCGACCAAGATGATGGACGGGCAGGGGCGTGTCCTCGCCGGTGCGGTCTGCGGCAGCGAGGAATTTATTGAAGATACCTTGCTCGCCTTCACCCGCAATACCGGGCCAACGCTGAGCGCGTTCAACGCCTGGGTTGTGCTCAAGGGACTGGAGACGCTCGACCTGCGCATCCGCCGGCAGAGCAATAATGCGGTCGAAGTGGGCAAGTTTTTAGAGCAAAGGGTAGAGAAAATCTTGCACCCCGGCCTGCCCAGCCATCCCCAGCATAATCTCGCGATGAGCCAGATGGAAGCCGCCGGACCGATCTTCTCGCTCTATGTTGGTGGCGGTCGCAAGCAAGCGCATGGCCTGCTTAACGCATTGAATCTGATCGATATTTCGAACAATATCGGGGATAGTCGCTCGCTGATGTGCCACCCGGCTTCGACCACGCATCACGGACTGGGCGAGGAAGCAAGACTGGAAATCGGGATCACCGAAGACATGCTGCGGATCAACGTCGGACTCGAAGATCCGATCGATTTGATCGAGGACCTGGATCAGGCCCTTTCGTCGGTCGGGCTTTAACTCTATATCATGCTCATGGACTCGTTCTTCCCTTATGCTGAAACTACCGACGGGGTTACCGTCCGGGTATCGGTGACCTTCTTGCCGGAACAATCCGATATCGATGGCAACCGCTGGTTCTGGGCTTACCATGTCCGGATCGAGAACCATCGGGACATGGCGGTGCAGTTGCTGACACGCCACTGGCGGATCCATGATCGGCACGGCGGTTTGCAAATGGTCGATGGCGACGGCGTGATCGGTCAACAGCCCATCATCCAGCCGGGCAAAGCGCATGATTATGTCTCGGGCTGCCCGCTCAATACATCGAGCGGTTCGATGGAAGGGCATTTTGTCATGGTCGGCAGCGCGCCGCCAGCCTTTCAGGTTCGCATTCCCCATTTCCCTCTGACCGAACCGACCGTCGAGCAATGAAGCGCACCCATTTGCCATTGAACGGGCTGCGTGTGCTCGACGCAGCCGCTCGGCATCTCAGCTTCACCAAGGCAGCCGATGAACTGGCGGTGACGCCCGCAGCGGTCGGACAGCAGATACGCGCGCTGGAGGATATGCTGGGCGTGGTGATGTTTCGGCGTACCCCCAAAGGTCTTCAGCTGACGGACGAAGCGTCGGCGGGGCTGGATGCGCTGCGCTCTGGTTTCCTGCAATTTGAAGAAGCCGTGCGGGCGATGCAATCGGGCCAGTCTTCGCACAAGTTGACCATTGCGGCACCGCGCGACTTCACACAGAAATGGCTCAACGAAAGGCTCTCGCGCTTTTCTGCCGACAATCCCGACACCAGCTTCGCGCTGGTTGCCGCGGATAATGAAATTGATTTTACCGAAGCCAATCTCGACGTGGCGATCTGGCTTGGCGACGGACCGGGCCAGCATGAAGGCAAGATGCTCGGCGATACCGTGTTCGTCAAAGTCGCTGCGCCCGGTCGCAATGGCGGTAACAAGATCGACTGGCCCGGGTGCCCGATTTCCGAAGGCGAAGAAACATTGATGCGGGTTGCCGACGGCGGGCTGGCGATTGAAGCAGCGGCCAATGGTTTCGGCTACGCCTGGGTGCCGAAGATGCTGGTCCAGCGCGATCTGGCAGCTGGTCGGGTCGAGCTCATCGGCGAGGACAGTGTGTCGTCACGCGGCTACTGGCTGATGGCGCCGCTGCCACAATGGCGGCAGCAGAAAGTGAAGGCCCTGGTTGCGGCTCTCGCCGGCGCATAGCTTATTGTGCTGCCAACAGATTGATCAGACTGGTGGTCAAAGCTAGCAGCTCGCTTTCCTGCAGCGACTGTTCGCCATTGTTCCAGTTGACCGAAACGGCGTAGCCTTGCCCGCTTTTCGCCCGCAGCAGGAAATTATAGGATAATACACCCGGTTCCGATCCGCCTTTGTAGCCAAAATGGGCCCATTTTCGCGCGGCATCCAACCCGATTCCGGGGTTGATGGCGAGAATGGCCCGGGTTTCCTCGCTGGCGTTTTGATCGATATATTGCAGCAGTTTGATCATGTCCTGCGGTGTCGCAAACCATTCCAACTGGTCGATAAAATTGGGCCTGCCGGTCAGAATGCGGAAATCGAGGCTGTCCAGTGGCAAATCCGGGTCGAACTCCGCTAGCAATGTTTCGCGCTCAGCCGGACCGGCGGCGAGAAACCGGCCCCTGCGATCGGCATGAACAGGCATTTTGAGCGCCGAAGCCTGGCGCGTCATCAGAAAGGGGCGCAGTTCCGCCGGGTCGTGATGGCCCGTGGCGGTTACAATAGCCGCCAGTCTATCCTGTCCAATCACGCGGATCAGTGTGTCGGTGGCGCTGTTGTCGCTGATCGAGATCATCAGCGTCGCCAGCGTCTGCAGCGTGACCGGCGACGCGTCCGGCCAGTTCTGGCTGACCCCGGACGGATGGGATTTTGGCCCCAGTTGAACGACGTCGGACCATCGCCGTTCGCCGGCCTGTATGGCGCGGTCGAGTTCGGCCAATATATAGAGTTTGAAGGCCGATGCGATGGCATAGCGTCCGTCGGGATCGAGCGCTGCGATCGGCGGACCGTCGCCTCCATCCAGCTGCTGGATCAGCACGCCCTGACGACCCGGCAGCGCATCAATCGCTGCGAGGATATCGGGGATCGACTGGCCGGCGGCTTCAAACCCGGTCAGCTGCAGTCCGGAAATCCGATGCGGCCGGCTGTTTTCCAGGTCGATATTGACGACGCCAATGGATTTTTCAAAGCGTATCCTGAGGATCGCGGAATTGGCGTTGCTTGGAGCGATAGAGACTATCTCGAGTGGCTGTCCCTGCTGTGCCGACACTTGCCGGGTGAGCGCGCGAAACTGGGCAGGGGGCACCGCGTTGCGAAAATTCTCGTCGAAGACTTCGGCTTCTATCTCTTCACCCTGCAACAGGCGCAGTACGTCGTCGGCGCGGGCCGAAAGCTGTTGGGAGATGGCAGCCTCTGTCTGTGCGTAGGCTGGGCTGAGAAAGGATGCAGCCGAACAGGACAGAAGGCAAAGCGCGAAGGTGTAAAGGAAGCGCACGATAATCTCCCGTGACGATCGGTGACTAAACCATATCCATTACGCGTCGATCACATCTTCATCAAGACTGGCGGCATTTTGCTGGATGAAGTTGAACCGGTGTTCCGGGTTTTTGCCCATCAGCCGGTCGACCAGATCCTTGACGCTGGCGCGCTGCTCATATTCCTGCGGCAAGGTGACCTTGAACAAGGACCGCGTTTTCGGGTCCATGGTGGTTTCCTTGAGCTGGTTCGGATTCATCTCGCCCAGGCCCTTGAACCGGCTGACTTCGACTTTCTTGCCCTTGAACGGGCCGTTCTCGATCGCTGCGCGGGCGCGTTCGTCCTGTGCATAATGGCTCTTGCCACCCGAACTGATCCGGTAGAGCGGCGGGCGGGCGAGGAACAGATGGCCCTGACGCACCAGTTCCGGCATTTCCTGAAAGAAGAAGGTCATCAGCAAGGTCGCGATATGGGCGCCGTCGACATCGGCGTCGGTCATGATGATCACCCGCTCGTAACGCAGATTGTCGGGATCGCAGTCCTTGCGCGTGCCGCAACCCAGCGCCAGAATCAGGTCGGCGATTTCGCTGTTGGCAAATATCTTGGCGCTGTTGGCCGAGGCGACGTTGAGGATCTTGCCGCGGATCGGCAGGATCGCCTGGGTTTTGCGGTCGCGGGCCTGCTTGGCCGAGCCGCCGGCGCTGTCGCCTTCGACGATGAAAATCTCTGTCCCCGCCGGGTCATTGCCGGAACAGTCGGTCAGCTTGCCGGGCAGGCGAACCTTGCGGCCCGAGGTCGCGGTCTTGCGCTTGACCTCGCGCTCGGCCTTGCGCTTCAGCCGCTCGTCCATGCGTTCCATGACGAAGCCGAGCAGGGCCTTGCCGCGATCCATATTGTCGGTGAGGAAATGGTCGAAATGGTCGCGTATTGCGTTCTCGACGAATTTGGTCGCTTCCGGGGAGGTCAGACGGTCCTTGGTCTGGCTTTGAAATTGCGGATCGCGGATGAAGACGGAGAGCAGCATTTCGCCGCCGGAGACAATGTCGTCGGCGGTCAGTTGCGACGCCTTCTTGATCTGGACCAGTTCGCCAAAGGCGCGCAGGCCGCGAACCAGAGCATTGCGCAGGCCGGCTTCATGCGTGCCGCCATTGGGCGTGGGAATGGTGTTGCAATACCAGCTGTAGCTGCCGTCGGTCCAGATCGGCCAAGTGATAGCCCATTCGACGCGGCCTTCATTTTCAGGGAAATCCTGGCTGCCGGCAAAGAAATCGGTGGTGACGCATTCGCGGCCTTCGAGTTGCTCGCGCAGATGGTCGGACAGGCCGCCGGGGAACTGGAATACCGCTTCTGCCGGGACGTCGTCGCTGGTCTGGCTTTCGTCGCATTTCCAGCGGATCTCGACGCCGGCGTAGAGATAGGCCTTGGAGCGCGCCAGCTTGAACAGGCGTGCCGGTTTGAACTTGTTACCCTCGCCGAAAATCTCGACATCGGGGATGAAGGATATGCTGGTGCCGCGGCGGTTCTGGGTGGTTCCGACTTCCTCGAGTTTCGAGGTCGCGAGACCTTGCGAGAAGGTCTGGCGATAGAGCGTCTTGTTACGGGCGACTTCGACGACCGTGTCGGAGGAGAGGGCATTGACCACGGACACCCCGACCCCGTGTAGCCCGCCCGACGTCGCATAGGCCTTGTCTGAGAATTTGCCGCCCGAGTGCAGCGTCGTCATGATCACTTCGAGCGCCGATTTCCCGGGAAACTTGGGGTGCGGATCAACCGGAATACCCCGACCATTGTCGCTCGCGGTCAGCCGGTTATCGGCATCCAGGGTGATTTCGATCCGGCTGGCGTGGCCGGCGACCGCCTCGTCCATGCAATTGTCGATGACTTCGGCGGCGAGATGGTGGAGGGCGCGTTCGTCGATCCCGCCGATATACATGCCGGGACGCTTGCGGACAGGCTCAAGGCCTTCCAGAACCTCGATCGCCGAGGCATCATAGTCACCGGTTTTGGATTGGGTTGGCGGGTTGGAACCGAACAGATCATCAGACATGCTGGACCCTATAAGAGCGCAGGAGTCACACTGGCAAGAGACTTATGCGGTCTCTGGCCAGCGCGTTGAAAATTCTGGTAATTTAGCCTGTTGCCTAGCGAACGCGCGGGCCGCCAAAGGGCAGTGGTGGCGGCGCGCGGCGGGCACCACGCGGCAGTTGCGCCTGAAACGCCCGGCCGCAATGTTCGACGCAATAGGGAAAGCCCGGGTTCACTTCCTGTCCGCAGAAATGGAAGTCGGGCTCGCCGGGATGATTGATCGGCCAGCGGCAGATCTTGTCATTGAGGTCGAGCAGGCTGGTCTTGTCGGCAATTTCGTCGCTCGGCTTGGCCGGCACCAGACGGCGCGGCGGTGCTGGTGGAATCGGAGCCTGCTGGTCGCCAGGGCCCTGACGGAGAAAGCCGCCGGGACCGACGGAAACGATCTTGGGACCGTCATGCTTGGGCTGACGCGCCTGTTGTGCGGCATGGGTGCGGGCTGCCGGTGTTGGCGGCGGCATGGCGCGGCGGGCGACATGCTCTTCCTTTGGCTTGGAAGCGGCGCCGGCTTTTGCGGGCGGCTTTTTCGCCTTGGGCGCCGGTTTTGCACCTTTTTTGGCTTGTGGCTTGGCTTTGACCGGTGAGGGGCGCGACTTCAGGCCAAGGCGATGCGCCTTGCCGATCACGGCATTGCGGCTGACGCCACCCAGTTCTTCAGCGATCTGGCTGGCGGTCAGGCCTTTTTCCCACATATTCTTCAGCGAATCTATCCGCTCGTCCGTCCAAGCCATGCAAAGTCCTAATCATTTCCGAGTTGTGGCGATATAGGGTTCCCGGGGTGAATATACAACCACAATACTGGGCATGATAATGGCGGGCATTTGCGCGATATGGGGTTGTGATTGGCGCAGGGAGCCGATAGGCGGATGGAATATGCTCGACCAAACCAAAAAAGATAAGCCAAGCGGTCTGCCGATGGGTGCGACCCGCTTTGCCGAACCCGGCGTGCCGGTCATCCGCGGGGTCAATTGGGCCGGATTTCTGGCGTTATACTGGAAAGAGGTGCGGCGGTTTTTCAAGGTCCAGTTACAGACCGTCTGGGCACCGTCGATCACCACATTATTGTTCCTGGTGATATTTACCGTAGCCATGGGCCGCGGCGACCGGTCTGTTCTCGGCGTACCGTTCGCCGACTTCATTGCGCCGGGGCTGATCTGTATGGGAATGTTGCAAAACGCCTTCGCCAACAGTAGTTTCTCGATGCTGGTCGGCAAGATCCAGGGCACCATCATCGACTATCTGACACCACCGCTGTCGGTCGGCGAATTGCTGGCGGCGCTTGTTGCATCGTCGATGACCAGAGCCTTTCTGGTCGGCTTCGCGGTCTGGCTGGCGATGTTTATCTGGCCGGGCGTCCATGTCGGGGTCACGCATTGGTGGGCGGTGCTCTGGTTTGGCATCATGGGTTCGGCGATGCTGTCGTTCCTCGGCGTACTCACATCGATCTGGGCGGAGAAATTCGACCATGCCGCGGCGGTCACCAATTTCGTGGTGGCACCGCTGGCGCTGCTGTCCGGTACATTCTATTCGATCGACCGACTGGCCCCGGCGTTTCAGGCGGTCAGTCACGCCAATCCGTTTTTCTACGCTATCTCGGGATTCCGCTATGGCTTTCTCGGCGTAGCCGATTCGCCGATCTATATCGGCGCACTGGTGCTGCTGGCGATTAATATCGGCTTGGCGACCATCTGCTATTTTCTGCTGAAGTCGGGCTGGAAGATCAAGTCCTGACCACGACGGCGCGTTAGTGCCGATGAATGCTGTGTAGCTTGTATTTGCCGCCGTCGGTCGCCTGAAACAACCGCGCGACATCCGGATGGCCAACCGGTTCGCCGCTGTCATCGGACAGCAGATTCTGCTGGCTGACATAAGCGACGTAGCTGCCGTCGGCATTTTCCGCCAACAGATGGTAAAAAGGCTGGTTCCTCGGTGGCTGCAAATCCTTTGGAATGGCCTCATACCATTCCTCGCTGTTGGCGAAGACCGGATCGATATCATAGATCACGCCGCGAAAATCAAAAATCCGGTGGCGAACGACATCGCCAATGGCGAAGCGTGCATCGAGGATATCGGGCGTGTTTGCTGGCAAGGGATTGCCGGACTTGAAAGGATCTGCTGAAATCATGCATACAATTTAAGCGCTTTGTGATCAGATGCAAGCGCCGGATTGGGATTGGGACGGTGCGAGCGGCACAAGCCAGAGGCCTTGCAGCGGGTATACACAATCGTCTGGCGCTCCAGCCGAGGACATCGACCGCATGTCTCTTGTCAGTACTCAGGCAGATACCGACGATTCCGTTTCGGCAGGCTCCATCAGATGCTCGACGGCAATCCCGGCCAGTTCATGACATTCCACCAGTCCCTGAGAAAACGGATGCCGCTCAAGTAGCTGGGGGATGGCCAGGCAGAAAATTCTGCCATTATTCAGGCCGCTCATGCTGATCTCGAACGGACTCGCCAGCGGCGCTGGATCATCGGTCATCTGTCCAACGAGAGACGGGAAAGCCAGTTCCGAAATATTTGCGGGGGATTGCCCGCGCGCATCAATCATATGGTCAAACCGGATCTGACCATCTTCTGTCTCTACAATAATCGACCCGTCATCGTCTTTGGCAAAGGCAGAGTCCTCGCCAGTCGCTACCAAGGCAAGCGCGCCCGCGTCATACATGGCTATCATGCGGGCAAGCGAAAGATGCGGTACGGCAGCGTAGCAATCGCCGAATACAGGCATGAGATGTTCCAAAAACCGGGCATATTCGCTTTCGGAGAGATGGCGAAGCATGAGATCGAATACGGCATGCCCGCGCAGCAGCACGTAGCGATGGGCAATGGTTTGCTTCTGCTGAAGAGATTCGCGCGCCGAAACCAGGTCCCGTTTGACCGCAGCCAAACCGCCTAGTTCTCGACGCCGATCAAAATAGCAGGGACTAAAACCTTCTACGGTCCGTGCGGACGGGGGGAAGCTGCCAAGATAATCAGGATCGCTCGAGTCAAGTTCCGAGCAAAGCAGGGCGAAAACGCGATCCAGCAATCCATCGGATCCTTTGGCGATTTCGGCCTCAACGGCCTCCCGCGTGAGATGAACAAGCGGTTCGTAGGGGTAGGGGTAATAGAAGTCGCCTTCCGGCATGATGCCCAACCGGGAGACCATTGTAACCCGCAGCGCTTCGCTGCCATCTTTCGGGAACCAGGCGACGCGATCATTGCTTTCCTCAAAGACGCCATGTGCGTGGCCCAGTGCAACCACGACATCGATCGCTGACAGGGACGACCCCAATATGCCGACATCCCCGGCGCTCAAGCCGGTTATATTGGTATATGGCCAAGGGGAGGTAAGCTGGACATCGTCGATTTCGGGGTTTTTGGGCCAGGAATGCCCGGACGCAATGATGACATCGTCGAAAGCGGCATCCGATGAGTCCGAGGAGGTCTCCGGTTGCAGCACAGGCTTGCCTTCATGCGCGAAAATATCGGTAACGCGACATTTGGTTCGCACGGTCACCTTATGCCCGGTCCCTCTTGCTTTGTCGCATAGCGCAGCAAATTCATCGCCTAGATATTCACCGATCAAGACTCTGGGGTAAAAGGCTCGCCC
>PFJE01000055.1:4832-5058 GCA_002783865.1 Sphingomonadales bacterium CG_4_10_14_3_um_filter_58_15 | reverse complement strand
AACGGTTCTCAGATTCTGGTCCACCATATTCCCGCCGCCAAGCTCAATATATTGGGGCACGGGCCGTCGGTCGAAAGCCTGGTCAGGCTGTCCGGAAGCTATGGTATCGATTGTGCCGTCTTCTCTCCTGACCCTGAAGTGATTGCAGCGGTGCAGGATCTGGCGATCACGGCTGATCTGCTGAAAACACCCAAAGCGACCAAGCGGCTCGATCCTGATCCCTGGA
>PFJE01000055.1:0-4686 GCA_002783865.1 Sphingomonadales bacterium CG_4_10_14_3_um_filter_58_15 | reverse complement strand
CCTGCAGAAGAGCGCGCCCGGATGGTTGCGCCGATCGGGCTGATCCCGTCGACGCGGGACCCGGCGACACTGGCCTTGTCGACTTTGGCACAGGTGGTCGAAAGCTATCACCGGCATTTTGGATACAAAGCTTAAATACGGGAAACTGTTTGCTTTTCTTTCCATTCGAGAACTGGAATAGACGTTGGAAATCAGTGAAGTTTAGCATCGGGGAATAGCATGAAATATAGTCTGGCATCGGTAATCGCAGCATTGCTCTTTTCAGGGACGGCGCTCGCGCAAGACAAGTCCGACAAGGCCGAAAAGGACAAATGGGATGTCAACGCACCGACCGGCGCGATAATCAAGCAGGTTCCGATCAATGTCGACGAAGGCAGTTGGATCGACGTCGATGTCAGCCCCGATGGCGGCAGCATCGCATTTGCCCTGCTCGGTGATATCTACACGATGCCGATTGCCGGCGGTACCCCAACCCGGATCGCCGAAGGCCTCGCGTGGGAAGTGCAGCCTCGCTTTTCCCCCGATGGGCAGCGCCTTGCCTTTACCTCGGATCGCGGCGGCGGCGACAATATCTGGATCATGAACCGCGACGGCAGCGACAAGAGGCAAGTGACCAAGGAAGAATTCCGGCTTCTCAATCAGCCAAGCTGGAGCCCCGACGGACGCTATGTTGTAGCGAAAAAGCATTTCACCACCCAGCGTTCGCTCGGCACCGGTGAAATCTGGGTCTATCATGTGTCCGGCGGTGGCGGGGTGCAACTTGTCGAGAAACCGAGTAAAAAGCATCAGAAGGAACTCGGCGAGCCGATTTACGCACCCGATGGCAAGTCGGTCTATTATACCAAGAACATCACCCCCGGTGGCACGTTCATCTATGCGCAGGACAGCAATAGCGACCTGTTCAATATCGAAAAATATGACCTCGAAACCGGCGAGATCAGCACCGCGGTCTCGGGTCTGGGCGGCTCCGTGCGCCCCAATCCCTCTCCCGATGGTAAGAAGATCGCTTTCGTCCGCCGCGAGATGACCCAATCCAAGCTTTATGTGAAGGATCTGGAATCCGGCATGGAGCGCAAGGTCTATGACGATCTCGATCAGGATGTGCAGGAAACCTGGGCCGTCACTGGCGTCTATCCGAATATGGACTGGACCCCCGACAGCCGCGAGATTGTCTTCTGGGCCGGCGGCAAGATTCGCCGGGTTTCCGCCGATGGCGGTGCCTCTTCGGTCATCCCGTTCCGGATCAGCGACACCCGCGGTGTGTCCAACGCGCCGCATCCGAAAATCCCCGTCGCACCGGACAGCTTCACTGCCAAAATGCCGCGCTTTGCCGCAGTTTCGCCCGATGGCCGGACCGTCGTCTTCGAAAGCCTTGGCAAACTCTACACGAAACCCATGGCCGGCGGCACAGCAAAGCGGCTGACCAGCGGCTCCGAACTGGAACTGTTCCCCTCCTGGTCGCGCGATGGCCGTTCGCTTGTCTATGTCGGCTGGACCGACGCTGGCCTTGGCCAGATCAAGACGGTCTCGGCGAGCGGCGGATCACCGCGCACCGTCACCAACCGTCCCGGCCATTATGCCCGCCCCCATTTTTCTCCGGATGGCAAAACCATTGCCTTTGAGATGAAAGATGGCGGCTATATGACGTCGCCGAACTGGTCGGTGGAGGACGGTGTCTACCGGGTCGCCGCTGCCGGTGGAGCCCCCGTCCGCGTGATGAAGGGAGCCGCCGAACCGCAATATGGCGCGTCCAGCGACCGCATCTTCATGCTGGATCAGGAGGATGATCAGCGTGTCCTGATCAGCACCGATATCAATGGCGAAGCCAAGCGCACCCATGCCAAGGGCGATCTGACCAACGATTATATCGTGTCGCCCGATGGCCTGAATGTCGCCTTCCGGCAAAGCTACGAAGCCTATGTCATGCCGCTGATGCCGGGCACCCAGGCGATCGAGGTCAGCCCGACCAGCAAATCTCTGCCGGTGACTCGGGTCAGCGCCACCGGCGCGGATTATATGAACTGGTCCGACGGCGGCCAGAAACTCCACTGGAGCATGGGACCTACGGTCTTCACCGCCTCGACCAACGCACTCTTCCCCAATGCGCCAGCCGCGAAAGACGCGCCGAAATATCAGCCGCCGACCAGTGGCGTCTCGCTGGAACGGACGATTGCGGCTGAGAAACCCTCGGGTACCGTGGTTCTGACCGGCGCGCGGATTCTCACCATGACGGGCGACGAGGGCGGCATTATCGACGACGGCGTCATCGTCATTCAGAACAACCGCATCGCCGCCATCGGCCCGCGCAGCACGGTCAGCATTCCCGCTGGCGCCGCGATGGTCGATGTTGCCGGCAAGACCATCATGCCCGGCCTGATCGACGCCCATGCCCATGGCCCGCAGGGCACGGACGAACTGGTGCCGCAACAAAACTGGTCCTTGCTGCAGAACCTGGCGCTTGGCACCACCACCATCCACGATCCCTCCAGCCGCGCCAGCGAGATTTTTGTCGCGGGCGAGATGCAGCGCACCGGCATGATCCTCGGTCCGCGCATTTTCTCGACCGGCGAGATTGTCTACGGTGCCAAATCAGCCAATGTGTACGCCGAGATCAACAATCTCGACGACGCACTTGCCCATGTCCGGCGACTGAAGGCGCAAGGCGGGCACAGCGTCAAGAATTACAACCAGCCCCGCCGCGAACAGCGGCAGCAGGTGGTCGAAGCATCCCGGCAGGAAAATATGCTGGTCGTTGCTGAAGGCGGCTCGCTGTTCGGCATGGACATGGCGCTGATTGCCGACGGCAATTCGACGCTGGAACATAATATCCCGCTGGAGATTTTCTACGACGATGTCGTGCAGATGTTCTCGCAGTCGAACACCAATTACACGCCAACTTTGGTGGTCAGTTACGGCGGACTGGCCGGCGACCCTTATTGGCGTCAGGCGACCAATGTTTGGGAAAATCCGCTGATGATCCACACGCCGCCGAAAATGCTGGCGGCAGATACCGTCCGCCGGACCAAGGCGCCGGAAAGCAGTTTCGTCGATGACGACAACGCCCGCGAAGCCAAAAAGCTGGCCGATGCCGGCGTCAAGGTTTCGATCGGTGCGCATGGCCAGCAAGCCGGCATCGGCAGTCACTGGGAACTCTGGTCCTTCGTCCGCGGCGGCATGAGTCCGGTCGAGGCGCTGGCGGCGGGCACGATTGAATCGGCAAGATCACTGGGCATGGATAGCGAAATCGGGTCCCTCGAAGTCGGCAAGCTCGCTGACCTTCTGGTGCTCGACGCTGACCCGAGCGCCGATATCCGCAACAGCGACAAGATCAACCGCGTGATGCTCAACGGCCGGATGTACGATCCGCTGACGATGAACGAGGTGGTGACCGGCGACCGGAAGCGTGCTGCTTATTGGTGGGAGTGAATTCTGGCGGGGTTCCGACGATCGGAACCCCGTCGCGCTGGTGCCCGGCTAGCCGGGGTCAGAGCCCGGCCAATCCCTCCGCTCGGGTTATCACCGGCTGATAGTTCAGCTCTGCGGCTGCCTTTTCTCCGTTCAACGTGCAATCGCGCGACATCACCATCGCCGCATGGGCGGTTAGCGGCGGGTCGCTCTTCAGGTTCAGTCCGCGCCAGATGGCCTCCATGGTCCGGCCCATCCCGTCCGCCAGCCACGCCGGAATTGATGTCTCCGGCAGCGTCAGGCCGCGCGTCTTTGCCATCGCCGTGATCATGTCTTTCATGGCTATGATCCCGTCGTCGAGAATGAAATAGGCCTCGCCGCTCCTGCCTTCGCTCAACGACAATTGGATTGCATGGACCAGATTATCGATATGCGTGGTCGAGGTCATCGCACGGCCGTGGTTGATCCACATCCATTTCCCTGTAGCAGCCATGGTCTCGATGAGCGGCAACAGCGTCGTGTCTCCGGGCCCCCAGATGAAGCGCGGGCGCAGCACGATGGTATGAAAGCCACTCTGGCTTGCCTCAAGGACAGCCTGCTCGGCCTGCGCCTTGGTTGCGCAATAGGGGTAGGGCGAGTCCGGCGCCAGCGGCACCGTCTCATTCGCATCATGCAGATCCTGACCGTGGCAAATCGCCGCCTCGGTCCCGATATGGATGAAGCGCGACGCTCCGGCTGCCATCGCCCGGTCCAGCATGGTCCGCGTTCCCACCACATTCGCCTGGTACCAGGCGTCTTTCGGCCCCCAGGCCTCGACAAAGGCGGCGCAATGCAGGACGGTCTGGCAATTGTCGATATCGTCCGGCGTGATGGTTTCAAGGTCACAGCGTACAGGCACGGCCCCCAGCTCGCGTATCAGACTATCGGATTTGGCTGACCGCGACATTGCCAGCACCTCGTGTCCGACCCCGACCAGCGCCCTGGTCGCTGCGCCGCCGACAAACCCCGATGCACCTGTGACAAAGATCCGCACGTCAGCCGCTCCCCAATATTGTTCCCAGCCTTACCAGACCAGCAAACATGGTCATTGGCAATTCCGGGGCCCCCGGGGAAAGGGGTAGCAGAAAAGCATCAATATAGGCTCAGCGCACAAAATAACGCCAACTTACCGAATTCAATCCAAAAACGAGCTATTTGGATGAACCCCAGTTTAAGAGCCCGATTCGAAAGTTTTTCAATCGTAGCAATATCTTGCGGTTCGCCTTGTGAGCATGCGGATGG
>PFJE01000054.1 GCA_002783865.1 Sphingomonadales bacterium CG_4_10_14_3_um_filter_58_15 | reverse complement strand
ATCCATCGTCGAGGCTGTACGAGCGATTCTGGCCCATCCGCCGGACCAGCAATTGGTGCGATCATCGGTGAGCCGGTTCAGCTGGCACAATAACGGCGATCAACTGCTCGCCATCTTGCGTGAAGCCGCGGGGAAACGCTAGGCTATCGGCAGAAACGCGCCGACAATCCAGCGTTCTTCGGCCCGCAATACGCCCCAGGTCCTAGCCGCAGCGCGGCTGTCCATGACCTCAAGCCCCATGCCAGCCGCTTCGACTTCCCGACGGAAAGCCGATGGTGGCTGCAACATCGAAGGACCGCTGCCAAGCAGCAGAAATTCTGGCTTGGGGGACAGGTTCAAGCTGGACAATATCGTCGCCAGATCCAGATCGCCGAGCCCGGAGGCCATCCAGTCGACAGCCTGTTCGGGCGAAATCAGCAGGCCTTGCTCAAACCGCTGGTCCCCGATCTTGTAACCTTCAGGCGTGAAGCCGGTGACCACCGGGCCGGTAAACTCGACATCCTTGCGTAGCTCTACCAAGATTCAGCCAATCTGTTCCGGACCGCCCATTTTCTCCGCCTTGTCATTCGCTGACTCGGCTGGAACAAATGTGTCCGGGCCGACCTTGAGCCAGATCAGGATCGGAGCGGCCATGTAAACCGAGCTATAGGTACCGACAAAAACGCCGAAGAACATCGCCACCGAGAAGCCGAATATCACATCCGGACCCCATAGGATCAAGGCGCCGAGCGCGATCAGCATCGTCAAGCTGGTCATCACCGTCCGCGCCAGCGTCTCGTTGACCGACAGGTCGAGCAAGGCAATGATATCCATCTTGCGATATTTCTTCAGATTCTCGCGAATCCGGTCGAACACGACGATGGTGTCGTTCAGCGAGTAACCGATGATGGTCAGCAGCGCCGCGACGATATTCAGATTGAATTCCATCTGCGTCAGCGCGAACAATCCGAAGGTCAGCGCGACATCGTGGACCAGCGCGAACAGCGCGCCGACACCGAACTGCCACTCGAACCGTATCCAGATATAGATGGATATCGCGATCATCGCGAACAGCAGCGAATAGGCGCCGGTTTCAAACAGTTCCGACGACACTTTGCCGGACACAGACTCCACCCCATCGATGCGGACATCGGGGTGATCGGCCTTGATCGTTGAAACGATCTTCTCGGTCATTTCAGCGGCGGCTTCGGGCCGTGATTCCGCTTCGGTCGGCAGCCGCATCCGGATCGACACTTCATTGGCATCACCAAATCGCTGGATCGTCGCGTCGCCATAGCCAAGCCCGCCAATACTGTCGCGCAATTCTGAAATCGGTGCGGTTTCGGTCTCGGTAAAGGTCGCCTGAATCATCTGGCCACCGATGAAATCAACGCCGAAATTCAGTCCCTTGGTGGCGACCAGTCCGATCGACGCGATGATCGTCAGGATGCTGAACGCCATGGCGATATTCCGCCATTTCAGAAAGCCGATATTGGTATCGTCGGGGACAAGTTTGAGCAATTTCATATCACCAACTCCTGCGGACGGGCACGTCTGACCCAGAGCGCCACAAACATCCGGGTTACGACAACCGCGGTAAAGACGGAGGAGGCGATACCGATCATCAGCACGACGGCAAAGCCCTTGACTGGTCCGGAACCGAACATGAACAGCAACACACCGGCAATGATATTGGTGACATTGGCGTCCATGATCGCTCGTGACGCTTCCTTGTAACCGACTTCAATCGCCTGGATGACGCGTCGCCCTCGCCTGCGCTCTTCGCGTATTCGCTCGTTTATCAGCACATTGGCATCAACCGCAGCCCCGACCGTGAGCACAAATCCGGCAATCCCCGGCAGCGTCAGCGTGGCGTTGAACATCGCCATGACCCCGACGATGATGAACAGATTCAGGGCCAGCGCGATATTGGCGTACATGCCAAAGCGGCCATAGGTGACAACCATGAAGGTCAACACCGCGACGGTGGCGATAATCGCCGCAATCATGCCCTTGTCGATCGAGTCCTTGCCGAGGTCGGGACCGACGGTGCGTTCCTCGACGATCTTCAGATTGACCGGCAACGCACCGGATCGCAAGGCGATCGCCAGCTGGTTCGCGCTTTCTACGGTGAAATTCCCCGAAATCTGCGCCGAACCGCCAAGGATCGGTTCGTTGATATTCGGCGCGGACAGCACCTGCCCATCGAGAATGATGGCAAACGGCCGCCCGACATTATTCTGGGTCAGACGGGCAAATTTTGAACCGCCCTCGCTATCGAAGGTGATATTAACCACCGCCGCGTTGGTGTCCGGGGCAAAGCCCTGCCCGGCATCGGTCAGCTTGTCGCCGCTAATACCGCCGAGACGCTTGACGGCAATATTCGGCACACCGGATGGATTGTCGGGATAGGGAAAAATCTGGCTGCCAACCGGCGCGCGGCCCGCAGCTACCATATTGGGGTCGGCTTCAAAATCGACCAGTTTGAATTCCAGTTTCGCGGTCTGTCCGAGCAACGCTTTCAGCGCTTCCGGATCGTCCAGACCTGGCACCTGCACCACAATCCGGTTATCACCCTGCCGGATGATCGTCGGTTCGCGGGTACCCATTTCATCGATCCGGCGGCGGATCACGTCCGTCGCGGTTTCCATGGCATTTTCGACCGCATTTTCCAGACCGGCTTCGGTCGGCGTCAAAACAAAGCGGGTGTCGTCGCGTACCTCAATATTCCAGTCGCGCTGACCGGTCAGGCCGGCACCGGTGGTCAGCGGTACAATCGCATCGCGCGCGGCATCGACCTGGGTGCTGTCCCGCACCATGAAGCTGAGCACGCCGTCGCGGCGCGAAATATCGCCAATGCCGATGCGCGGCGTAGCGCGGCGCATTTCCGCGCGGACCGATTCTTCCATCGTTTCAAGACGAGCGGTCGCCACATCGGCGGGATCGGCTTCCAGCAGGATATGGCTGCCGCCCTGAAGATCGAGCCCCAGGTTGATGGTCTCGTTGGGCAAAAAGCTCGGCCAATATTTTTGTCCACTTTCGCCAATCAGGCTGGGAATCGACATCAGCACGCCAAAGGCCAGCAGCAGGGAAATGGAAATGACTTTCCAGCGCGGGAAATCGAGCATTGAAACTAACTTTCTATATCACCGCGTTCAATCGTTCGCAGGTTTGGCTCCGCCGCGTGGCATAACGTCCGACAAAGTCGCCTTGACGGCTTTCACGCGGACGCCATTGGCAATCTCGATCTCGACATATTCATCGTCAACCTTGACCGCCTTGCCGACCAGTCCGCCGCCGGTCACAACCTCGTCATTCTTCTTGACCGAACCGACCTTCGCCTGATGTTCCTTCATCTTCTTTTGCTGCGGACGGATCAGCAGAAAATAGAAAACCGCGAAAATCAGCACCAGCGGCATCACCGAAATCAGAAAACCACCGGCACCGCCGGTGCCTGCTGCTGCGGATAATATGGATATACTTGTCATGAATTCATCCCGATAATTGCAATTTTTATGTGTGGTGTCCGGGCTTGTGTTTCAAGCCCCCAAAACAGCCACCCCCGATGATGCGCGCGCCTATCACGCGCTTCGCAAGCGCGCAATGAAATCCGTATGCTGGAAAGGTTGGAAGCATGAAGCAAACGACTTGCCAAGCTCCATCGACCTCCATATATGCGCAGCCTCGGTCGGGACGTAGCGCAGCCTGGTAGCGCATCACACTGGGGGTGTGGGGGTCGGAGGTTCGAATCCTCTCGTCCCGACCAATGGATATATTTTCCCAACCAGAAACCGCGGTTTTCCTCGACTTTGAGGACGTCCCATCATGCGGTTGAGAAATCAGAATCCCAAATTGTGCACCTACCTGTGCACTTTGATGTGCACATTTTCCAGGCATACGCCATGCTCCCCAGACTCGGCCGATCGGACGTGAGTATTTATCGGCGAGGCCAAACTTACTGGTGGCGCCGACGCGTCAGTTTGGGAAATCCAGCAAAATTGTCTATAATGCTCCGTATAACGCTAAAAACTCCGGATAAATCCGTAGCAAGGCGCATGGCACTTACTTTGGATATGGAGCTTGAAATGGTCGCAGTGAAATACCCAGCTCAGGTGAAAAGCCCTGACCCAAAAACGATTGCTACTGTCTACAAAGAAGCTCTCGAATATAAACGGGATCACATCGCAGCTATTCAGAGCCGTCCGCCATTCAACGTTGAGCTACATCGACGTTACAATTCTGCATACAGCAAGCTGTTCACCATGATGGGTGTGTCCGGAGCCTTGCCGGCAGATACAGATCTGCAAGATTTACCAGGTGCTCAGTCTGAGGGGAATGAAGAAGAAAAAAAGCTGCTAAAAGAAATTATCGATTTTCACTCAATGGTTCCATTGCAGCAGATGCTACCGGGCAATGTGCTAAGACAAGAAATCAGCAAGGACCGCATCGCTATGGCCCCTCTAGGTAGTCCAGCCATTGCGCCGCGCCTGGTTGACCACATGATAGAAAACGCTGGCGTTGATGATACTCCAGCAAATCGCAAAATCGTTTTATCGACGATTGCTCAAGCATATAGTCAAGCATGCCTTGACGCTAATCAGGAAATTGAGAAGGAGCGCAAATACAAAAGCCCGATCCCGCAGCAACAAACTTCAGATGCTATCGTCGTCGAAAATCCGAATGGTGAAAAATTGGTCGCCGATGATGCCGAATTGGTTAGCGCTGCAAATCGCGGTTCTGAACAAGGTGGAGAGAGTGTACCAAAATTCGCTCACCCAGATTCTACTCACCCCCCAACGGTGCACTCAGGTTTAATCGATCTACGTTTATCAGAATTATGCACCTTGGCAGTCGACGAGAACGAGCGATCACAAAACTGGCAGGATTCTGCATGTCGAAACGCAAAGATAATAACCGAAATTTTCATCGCAGAAAATGGCGACCTGCATTTAAGCCAGATAGAAAGAGGCCATCTCCTTAATATCCAGATGCGCCTATCAAAAATGCCTACAATCTGGGGCAAGAATAAGGAAGACCGAGCTGTCCGTCGTCAAAACATTTGGCACTGAAGGCTGCGTAAATTAACGGAGCATTGGTTCCATCTG
>PFJE01000158.1 GCA_002783865.1 Sphingomonadales bacterium CG_4_10_14_3_um_filter_58_15 | reverse complement strand
TTTGCTGGTGCCGCGATCAAGCGCCTGCGCCGCAGTGCTGCGATGACTCAGGTCGCGCTGGCCGAAGCGTTGGATATATCGCCCAGTTATCTCAATCTTATCGAACGGAATCAGCGACCGTTAAGCGCCCGTTTGATGCTGCTGCTTGCGGAGCGTTTTGACTTCGATCCGCGGCAATTGATCGCCGCAGAACCCGGTGGAGGGATTGATGCGATCCGCCAGCGACTGGCTAACCCGCTGTTTGAAGACCTGTCGATTGACCGGGCAGAACTGGAAGAGTGGCTGATCGCGTCGCCCAATACGGCGGAAGCTTTTGTCCGCCTTTTTGACAATCGCCAAACTGGTAATGACTCGGCGGAAGGCAATGCGGCTGATCCGATTCAGGCCGTTCGCCGTGAAATCGAGCGTTGGCGCAATCATTTCGCCGATCTCGACGCCATGGCCGAGAAGCTGGCCGACGAATTGCGCCTTGGCGCCGGGGACCTTTACGGCGCGATCGCCGAGAGGCTTCGCGTCAAACACCAGCTGATGATCCGTATTCTACCGGAAACGGTACTGTCCGACAAGTTGCGCCGTCTCGACCTGCACGCGCGGCAGTTGCAGCTTTCCGAAATGCTTGATCCCGCTTCCCGGACGTTCCAGGCCGCGCTGCTGCTTGGCCAGATCGAGGCGAAGGGAGAAATTGACGCGCTGGCATCGGGCGGTAATTTTACCGATCGTGCCGCAGAAAAAATGTTCCGCCGCCACTTGTCCAACTATTTTGCCGCCGCCTTGATGATGCCCTATGAGCGCTTTCTGAAAGCCTGCGAGCAAAGCGGATACCGCATTCAGTTGCTGCAGCGCCGGTTTGGAGCGGGTTTTGAGCAGGTCGCCCATCGTTTGACCACTTTGCAGCGCGTCGGCTCGCGGGGTTTGCCGTTTTTCATGGTGCGGATTGATCGGTCGGGCATGATCTCAAAGCGTTACGCCGGTGCCAGCAATGCGCCGCTGGTGGAAAGCGCCCATCGCTGCCCGCTTTGGGACATCCATCGTGTTTTCGAGCAGCCGGCCGAAATCCGTTCGCAACTGGTCGCTTTGGAAGACGGTTCGACTTGGTTCACGCTGTCCCGCGCCGTGCAGGGCATCGGGTCCGGGGCGGGTGGCTATACCCCGGCCTTTGCCATCGGGTTGGGCGTATCCGCTGATGTCGCATCATCACTGCACTACGCCCGCGGCCAGGCTCTGAACATAGAGCATGCCGACCCGATTGGACTGGGTTGTTCGGCTTGCACCAGGCCACAATGTTCGCAGCGGTCCGCTCCGCCGCGTAGCCGGGCGCTTAAATTTGACGAACGGGAGCGCGGGTTGACACCATTTGACTTCGTCAACGACTAGGGTGAACGGCGAAAAACGCCGCCGCACGGCGCGCACTGTCGGTATATTGAACAAATTTGACGATTTCTTGGGATCTCGCGCAATTTGATCTGTAAAATTTACCGACAGATAACCAATTTTCCTTATGGGCGTCTGTGACCAAGGAAAGTCCGCGCACAATATGATCCGATTGTTCAAACATTATATTCCTTATCCGGTGATCTTTCTCGGCCTGATAGATTTCGTCCTTTTGCTGATGGCGGCAGAGGCAGGCTGGATATTGCGCGCGCTCCAGATCAACATGGAGGTTGGATCCGTCGTGGACCGGCCCGCACCGATTTTCAGCTTTGCCATCGCCCTGCAACTGTCCCTGATCGCGGTGGGCATTTACGGCTCGGAAGCCCTGCAATCCATGCGTTTTGCTACCGCCCGCATATTGGTTGCTATTTCGCTGGGCGTGATATTTCTGTCTTTGCTGTCCTTCGCCATGCCGGGCGCGACACTCTGGCGCTCCAATTCTCTCTACGCGATGATCCTGGCAATCCTGTTCCTGATGGTGATCCGGATTTTGCTCGGCACCATTCTCGACAGCGATATTTTCAAGCGACGCCTTTTGATACTGGGAGCCGGGGCGCGTGCGGGGCGAATTTCGGTGTTGGAAAAGCGGCAGGACAGCGGCTTCATCATTGCCGGCTATGTCGACATGAACGAAGGTCCGAGTTTGATCGACACCGCGATCCGGCGGCAGGATATCCGCAATTTGCCGCAACATGTCATTGATCTGGAGGTCAGCGAAGTGGTGCTGGCGCTGGAAGAGCGGCGCAATTCGCTTCCGGTTGCCGATCTCTTGACGATCAAAACCACCGGCGTTCATGTCAACGACCTGTCGAGCTTCCTCGAACGCGAAACCGGACGCGTCGATCTGGATAGCGTCAATCCAAGCTGGTTCATTTTCTCGGACGGCTTCTCATCCGGGCGTCGGCTGTCGACCTTGTTTAAAAGGGGCTTCGATATATTCCTGAGTTTCCTTTTGCTCCTTCTGACCGGGCCCGTGATTTTGCTGTTCGCGTTGCTGATCAAGCTGGAAAGTCGCGGCGGTTCCTTTTTCGTGCAGGAGCGAGTCGGGCTATATGGTAAAAAATTCAAGATCCTGAAACTGCGATCTATGCGCGCCGACGCCGAGGTCGGCGGGCAAGCCATCTGGGCGAGCGAGAATGATCCGCGTATCACCCGGATCGGCCGATTCATTCGCAAGGTCCGTATCGATGAACTGCCGCAAGCATGGAGCGTATTGAAAGGCGAGATGAGTTTTGTCGGCCCGCGTCCGGAACGACCGCAATTTGTCGATGATCTGCAAACCAAAATGCCTTTTTATACCGAGCGGCATATCGTCAAGCCAGGTATCACCGGTTGGGCCCAGATCAATTATCCCTATGGCGCGTCGATCGAAGATTCCCGGCATAAGCTGGAATATGATCTCTACTACGCGAAAAATTATACACCTTTTCTGGATCTGCTGATCATCTTGCAAACCATCCGCGTGGTCTTGTGGCCCGAAGGAGCGCGCTGAGATGGGGTCGCTTCTCGATTATATCAGCCTATTCGGCCATGGCATTGCCGCTGCGCTGTTTGGCGCGCTGGCGATATGGCAATTCCAGCGCAAGGTCGATCGCACGGACAAGCATATATGGTTGATCATAGCGATCGCGCTCACCAGTTTTTGGGCGCTTTCGATTTCGGTCGAAGGATATTTCTCGCCGATATCGCGGTTTTCCGAGACCTTGCGCAATTTTGGCTGGCTGGCTTTCATGTTCACCCTGCTGCGGGCCGGGGAAGGGCGTGATGAGCCGAAAACGGTCAATGTCATTTACGCGGCGCTCAGCTTTGTCCTGATCGGCCAGATGCTGGTGGATTCGCTGCTTCCCGCCTTTGCTGGAAGTCCCCGTCTGCAAGGTGTCACCTTATATACGTCACTGGTGTTGCGGATGATATTTTCCGTCGGTGCGCTTGTGCTCGTGCACAATCTCTATTCTATCTCCGCCCCGGAAACCCGCTGGGGCATCCGGTTGCCGATGGCTTCGCTGGCCGCGATCTGGACCTTTGATCTCAATCTGTACACGATCACCTATTTGACCCAGCAGACGCCGATGGAGCTGCACGCCATGCGCGGACCGATGATGGCGACAATTGCGCCCATTCTGGTCTTGGCCTCGCTGCGCAACACCGAATGGAACCTCAAGCTGTCCCGCAGCGTCGCCTTCCGTTCGCTGTCGCTTGTGGCCATCGGCAGCTATCTTCTGATGATGCTGGTGATTGCGACGGCGTTGCAGATCATTGGCGGCGATTATGCGCGGCTCGCCCAGATCAGCTTTTTGTTCGGTACCTCAATCGGTGCCCTGCTGCTGTTGCCATCGGGCCGGTTCCGTGCCTGGCTGAAGGTCAAGCTGGCCAAGAATTTTTTCCAGCACCGGTACGACTACCGTTCCGAGTGGATCCGCTTTACCGATACCATTGGGCGCCCCGGTGCGGATAGTGCGCCCTTCCACGAGCGGGTGATCAAGGCGATCGCCGATATTACCGATTCGCCAGCCGGTCTCTTGCTGGTGCCGGACGAATGTGGTCAGCTGGTGCTGCAGTCTCGCTGGAACTGGTCCTGGATCGAGGTCCCGGCGCTGGCTTGCACGGCACGGACGTCCGCTTTTTTCGAACACACCAGCCATATCGTTGAGTTTGACACGCTGCGCGCCGGTCAGGACGAGAAATGCGACGCAACCGCAATCCCGGACTGGATGAACGCAGATACGCACATATGGGTTGCGGTTCCACTGGTCCATTTCGACCGTCTGGCCGGGTTGATGTTGTTGGCGCGACCGCGGGTCAATCGCAAGCTGGATTGGGAAGATCTGGATATGCTCCGCGTGGTCGGCCGTCAGGTCGCCAGTTATCTGGCAGAGTATCGGAGCCAGGAATCGCTGTCGGAAGTCCAACGATTTGACGAGTTCAACCGCCGGATGGCCTTCATCCTGCATGACATCAAAAATCTGGTCAGTCAGCTCAGCCTGCTGGCCGGCAATGCCAAGCGTCATGCTGATAATCCCGCATTCCAGGCAGACATGATCGATACGTTGCAAGATTCAGCCCAGAAGATGAACGGCCTGCTGGAACGCCTGTCGCAGCACAACAAAGCCAATCCGGAAGAACCGAAGCCGGTGAAGATCGCCGAACTGGTTCGATCGACGATAGAGAAGAAACGGTTGCTTCACAATCTGGAAAGCAACGAGATCGAGGATCTGACGGTTATGGCTGACCCCGCCCGGGTGGAGCAGATTTTGGGACATTTGATCCAGAATGCGATTGACGCCAGCGCCAAAGACAAGCCGATTACCATCGACGCCCGTCGCCGGGACCTGAGCGTGGCGATCGGCGTGTCTGATCAGGGGACAGGGATGTCGAACGAGTTTATTCGCACCCAGCTTTTCAAGCCATTCTCCTCCACCAAGCAGGGCGGGTTCGGTATCGGCGCTTATGAAGCCCGTGCGCTGGCGCAAGCGATGAACGGGCGCCTGGAAGTCGAGAGCACGGTAGGTGCGGGCAGCCGCTTCACCCTGATCCTGCCGCTCGCCAAACATTTGTCGGAAGAAATGTCAGCAGACGAAAGGGCCGCATGATGCCGGAGAAAAATCAACCGAGAAAAGAAAAGTTGCTGATCGTGGAAGATGATCCGGGGCTGCAAAAGCAGCTGAAATGGGCCTATGACGATTTCGAAGTCATCATTGCCGGCGACCGTGAATCGGCAATCGAAATGCTGCGCTCGGAAGAGCCGGATGTGGTGACGCTCGACCTCGGACTGCCGCCGGATCCCGACGGGACAACCGAAGGCTTTGCAACCATGGATGCAATATTGAGTCTCAAGCCCGACACCAAAGTCATTGTCGCCTCCGGTCATGGTGAAAAAGCCAGTGCCTTGCGGGCGATATCCGGTGGTGCCTGGGACTTTTATCAGAAGCCCGTGGATATCGATGAACTGGGTCTGATCGTCCGCCGCGCCTTTCATGTCCACAGGCTGGAGCAGGAAAATGCCAGCCTGGCGGCTAGAGCCAATAGCGATGGCTATATATTGGGCCATATTATCACCGGCGCCCCGGAGATGTTGAAGGTTGCGCAAATGGTCGAGCGCGTCGCCAACACAAATGCCTCGGTGATGCTGCTGGGCGCGAGCGGGACCGGCAAGGAATTGCTGGCCAAAGGGCTGCATGATGCCAGTGACCGGCGCGACAAGGCCTTTGTCGCCATCAATTGTGCGGCGATTCCGGAGAATTTGCTGGAGTCCGAATTGTTCGGGCATGAAAAAGGCGCGTTTACCGGTGCCATCAAGACGACCGAGGGAAAGATCGAGCAAGCCAATGGCGGTACATTGTTTCTCGACGAGGTCGGGGATATCCCGCTGCCTCTTCAGGTCAAATTATTGCGCTTTCTTCAAGAACGCGTGATCGAGCGGATCGGTGGGCGCAAAGCGATTGCGGTCGACACCCGGATCGTGTGCGCAACGCACCAGGATCTGGAAAAGATGATCAAGGACAATGCGTTTCGTGAAGATCTCTATTATCGACTGGCCGAAATCGTCATCAAGATCCCGCCCTTGTCCGGACGCTCGGGTGATGCCAGCCTGCTGGCGCGGCATTTCCAGAAAAAATTTGCGGCCGAAATCAATCCGGCGGTCAAGGGACTGGCGCCGGACGCTTTGGCGGTGCTCGAAGCCTGGCACTGGCCGGGCAACGTGCGTGAGCTGGAGAACCGGATCAAACGGGCCGTGATCATGGCCGATGGCAAGATGATCGGGGCGAACGACCTCGACCTGGAGGTGGACGAAAACGCAGCGACAGAGCTCTTGAACCTGAAAGCAGCGCGCGAGGCGGCCGATCGTTCGGCGATCTTGCGGGCCATTTCCCAGACCAGCGGCAATATTTCCAATGCCGCCAAATTGCTGGGGATCAGTCGTCCGACGCTCTACGATCTGCTCAAGCAATATAAGTTGCAGCAAGCAAGCTGAACGATGATGATGGATTTTGTTCACAGATTGCGTTGCGGCAGCAAGCCGGCCATTTTTGCTACTGCTCTGTCGCTGGCAGTGGTTGGCGTCCCGACTGCCATCTATGGCGCCAGTCAAGGCAATGAGGACGCGCGGGAAGCCTTTGCCAATGCCGAGCAATTCCGCGCCAAGCGCGATGTACGCTCAGCGCGAATCGAGCTGATGAACGCGATCAAGGCTGATCCGGAGTGGATTGCTGCGCGTGTCGCGCAGGCAGAGGTGTTGCTTCGCCTTGGCGACGGCATTGGCGCGGAGGCAGAACTCGACTGGGCAGTGCAACTGGGTCAGGATCCGGCCACAATCCGGCATCTGTACGGCCACGCCTATTCCTTGCAGGGAGACGTGCAAAAAGCACGAGAGCAATTATCGGCGGGTGATATCCCGCGGAAAAATCAGGGCTATGCCGCGCGGATCATGGGCAAGGTTGCCCTGCAAATGGAAGACGCGGAGCTGGCAAGCACGGCCTTCAACCGCGCCATGGAGCTTGACGGAAAAAATCCGGACCTTTGGGTCGATATCGCTCGGTTCCGGGCCAATACCGGGGATCAGGCTGGTGCAACCAATGCGGTTGATGAAGCCGTGAAACTGGATCCGAAAAATATTCGGGCCCTGCAGTATCGCGGCGAGTTGTTGCGGTTTCAGTTCGGCCTGGGAGCCGCTCTGCCGTGGTTCGAGCGGGCGCTGCAGATCGATCCGAACGACGTGCCGCTGCTCACCGAATATGCAGCGACTCTGGGCGACATGGGACGGATGACCGATATGCTGGTCGTGGCGCGCAAGATCATTGCCCTGGACGGTCTCAATCCCCGCGCCCTGTTCATGCAGGCGGTGCTGGCAGCGCGGGCCGGCAACTATGGTCTGGCTAGGCGGTTAATGCAGCAGACCAAAGGGGCGCTCGACAATGTTCCGTCGGTGTTGCTGGTGCAGGGTATTATCGAGCATGGCGAAGGCAATCACAATGCCGCCGCAGACAAATTCCGTCGCCTGGTTTCGATTCAGCCGGACAACCGGCAGGCGCAAGACCTGCTGGCGCGGTCGCTTTATCTGGCCGGAAGCGCGAGCGATGCGTTGGATGTGCTAAAGCCGCAGGTCAACCGCAGCGGTGCCGATCCCTATGCCATGTGGCTGGCTGGCCGCGCGCTTGAGTCGATCGGCGAACGCGGGCAAGCCGCAGCGGTGCTCAACCGTGCGGCCATCCATGATACTGGCCGGGAAAGCGCGTTTGTTGCCGGCGCGCCGCTGAGCGTGCTGCAGGCGGAAGCGCAACGGAATGCCAATGACGCGCGGATTGTGGTGCCGTATATCCGCGCGCTCTATGATGCTGGTGATTATAGCGCAGCCTTCGCCGAAGCAAAACGGCTGCAGCAAGGCAATCCCGGAGCGAGCGCGGCCTATATACTGGTTGCCGATGTCGCCACCGCGATGGGTAATTATGATGAAGCGCTTGATGCGCTCGAGCAGGCCCGCAGTATCCGTTTTTCCGAACCGGTCATGCTGCGCATGGTCGAGGTCCTCCGCGCCAAGGGTGACATGCAGCGATCGGGCCAGGTCCTGGCACAATATCTCAACTATAATCCAAGCAATATCGCCGGACTGCGCTGGATGGCTTATGCCCATCTCGACACCGAAAGCTGGGCGGTTGCTGCGCATATCCTGGAAAATCTCCGCAAACGCATCGGCGACAATGATGCCCTGCTCATGGCTGGTTTGACCCGGGCCTATACCGGTCTGGGACAGACCGAAAAGGCTATTGCTGCTGGCCGGATCGCCTATCGGGTGCAGCCGTCAAGTCCGGTGGTATCACATATTTACGGTCTGGCTCTGATGGCCGATGGCGCGCGCCAGAAAGACGGCATCAGTTTGCTCAAAAAAGCGGTGGCGATCATGCCGACCAATCCGGTCTATCGGAAAAGCCTGCGGCGTGCCTATGCGGCGCAGCGCGCGACCCGGAAGCAAAGCAGAAGCTGAAGCTGTTCAGGCGTCGCTTTTGACCAGATCCTCGATCGACAGATCCAGTCGTTTCATCTGGCGCTGGACCCGGGGCCAGATATTTTTGATAAAATCTTCCCGTTGCGCAAGGCGGAGGCGATTTTTTGCGCCAGCCGCTACAAACATACCGACGCCGCGTTTCACCGTGACCAGACCGTCCTCCTGAAACCCTTGGTAGGCTTTTGCGACGGTCAGGGGGTTGGCTCCCTGATCCGCAGCAAACACGCGCACCGATGGCAGCATATCGCCTTCGCGAAACTCGCCATCCAGTATGGATTCGGAGATAATGTCCCGCAATTTCAGATAGACGGGTTTATTTGCATTGTTCATGCTGCATCACTGCCATAACACAGCGACGCAGGCAAGCTACAAGTTCAGCTTTTTCTGATATTTAGTGTCTCACCTTTGGAGTAAACCCACCAGCTTATAGCTGGTAG
>PFJE01000112.1 GCA_002783865.1 Sphingomonadales bacterium CG_4_10_14_3_um_filter_58_15 | reverse complement strand
TTGCTGGATGGTGCGCTGTTTGCCGAGGTGCGGCGACGATCATACCATTCCACACCATAAGAGGTATATTGAGAATTGCTCGTCACGGTATCACCGTCGGTCATGAAGATCAGGTGGCGATCGATCGCGCCGCCGTTATCCGTGGTCGCATTCTCAGCTGCGAAAATCCCAGTGGGCGAAAGAAAACGTGCACCCCAGATCAATCCGATATCGTGATAGGTGCTTCCGGTAGCATCCAAATCATCCAGATAATTGTCGAAATCGGCTGGATTATCCCAACGCTGCAATTTGCGCGCTTCGTTGGCACAGGTATAGCTGAAGTTCCGGCTCAAAGTGTAGGAAGAAGAAACGGTGTCCGTCGTGCGGCTGTTGTTGTATCCGCCATATCGGCCCCATACTGCATCCTCAAGTAACGGTCCCCATTGCGTGGCCGGATTGCCGGTGGTTGGTACCCGGTCAATATCAAGGTCATAGGCTGCGGTCGGAATCGGGTTGAAATTGGTAGTCCGAACCGTTTGCCGTTCTTCGATACACCCATCCCAGGTTACGCCCGTATCCAGTCCCTGATTGCCGATCGGAAGATCGATCGAGTTGTTCCAGGACGACCCGCCCGCCTTCAGACCGCTGACATTGAACGTGACCGGTTTGTAGTCATAGTGGGAAAACACCTGCTGCTGCTCATAAACCGGCGTGTCGACCTGGCGATATTCGCGCCTCTGGAGAAGGGTGCGCGTTCTCAGCCGGATCCGGCAGCGATCGCGACTGCTGCTATATTGGGTGCTGTAATCATAACGGGTACCCGTTTCGTCCGTGTACCAACGGGTGATGCGATTCCCGCCGGACGTCCATGAACTTTCCGAGAACCGGCCACTCTCATTGCCCGACATTTCGTCATAGTCGTCAGGCTGCAGAGAATTACATGCGTAAGAGTTCCTGACGTTATAGTGCGTATCAACTGTCGATCTACGGCTCCAACTGCCGTCATAATAATATGTGCTGCCGTAGACATAAGGTGTCCCGGCTTCGTAATCGACCACCACATTTTCCAAACGGGTAACCGCTTCACGCGACTGATAGGTCCAATTGTTGGCGAGAAAATCGTTCGGCAGAAGTTTTCCGACGTTGACGTTGGTGCTATAGGGCATGAAGCCAAACCGAAGGTGAGCGGTGTTTTCGCTACCCGATGCGGGCGTGGAGCCGCAATCTTCGTCGCTATCGCGTTTGGCCAGTGTTTCATAAAAACATTTGACCGCGGAACGCAATCCGCGAATTCGGGCGTTCGATGCTTCGACATCGCCATTATTGCCGCAATAGTTCGATCCCGTATCGGGGCAATTCATCGACCCGGTCGTGTCGAGAACGAACATCACGTCGGTGTTCGGTATCGCCATTGAGGCATCGCACTCGACGCTGACATTTTTGGTCCCGAAGCCGAACATCTGCATCACGGCCATATCCAGCTTGACCGTGGCAGTGCCGGTGACCGTTCCGGCATTTTCGCTAAAGGCCGTGGTCCCGTCGTAAGAGCCATAGGCGTTGGTATCAAAATTGGCGCGGAACATATTGTTGGCCGCAGTGTTGGCCGCATTGTTATTGGCACCCCAATAGCCGCCGGCCATCTGCCGTCTGCCAGCCAGCGCGCCGGCGTCGCAGGCCTGTTGCAAGCGGGTTTGTACCAGGTAAATTCGGCTCATATCAACGCCGCCGCCGATCATCGCGGCCAGCGGAAAGAGCGCCATTCCCGCCATCGCCAGCGTGTTACCAGCCGTATTGGATCGCAGCTCCTGCAAGAACGATTTTGCGGATTTTTTCTTTGCTTTGTCAAACATGCATCTGGCCTTTCATCGGCGCGCGCATGGCGGCACCGTCCAATTTCAATTCAGGGTGATTGATCAAGGGAGAAGGGGGGCCGGCGGGCCAATGGCCATATCTAGGAAAATGACTGCCTTGTTGTCCGGCAGCCAACCGTTGATGGCCTGACCATGCGAGACATATTTTTGCGACTCGATCCGTTTGGCAGATCGGTCCAGGTCTATGCAAAGGTGCCTGATTGTTTTTCAGGCCAGCTGAAAAATTGGAACCACGTCCGAAATATATGTCATGTCGCTTGGTGATCTTTAATCCTCAGATTTAGCGCTAGCGTGAGCAGCAGTTATTACGAGAGCCCAGGGAAGTTTCCGCATCCGGGCAAAGTGTCGTGCCGACCCTTTCGTGGCGGCTTTATCTCGAATCTTGGTTAAAAAAAGGTAACCTGTATTCGGCCACGCCCCATGACGCGGCTGATATCCGGCATTCAGAAGCTCTGCTTGGCGACGTTCGCAAAGCTTTCCATCGCTGCAATCAAGAGGGCATCGCAGGTGTTCCGGCGACCGCGATAACCGCGCTGGCGAGGAGTTATCCCAGCCTCCGGTGCTGGTGCATCCTACCGCTGCCTTCGCCGGAAAAGCCGTCGCTCGAACGCTGTTGTCATAGATTTGTGAGCGTCATTGTGCGGCCCCGATCTTTGCCTTTCCCAAAATGTAGAATAGGCGTTACCTCTATTCTGCCGAGGTCACAGTAAATGATGAGCGCCGCCAGGGAAGCGTGCAGCCTTGCAGCACCAGAGGCCGCTAGCAGGTGGAGTCTCATCGACCTTAACTGGCCGGAGTTGGGCTCAAAGCGGCGATTGAATTTGTCTATTCAGAATGGTCGCTTCTGGGCGTTCGAGGAAATAAAGACGACATATCATTATCGTCGTTCGCCCGCAAAGCAGGCATTGGCTCAATCGCTCAATCGGCCAGTTCAACCTGCCGGACATCATAGCCGACCTTGTTGAGATCGGCGATCAGGCCTTCCAGCTGCTCGCGATCCTTCGCTTCGCATTCGATATCGGTGATCAGGCCCTTGGCCGGCAGGTTGGTGAAAACCCGCTGGTGATAGACCTCGATGATATTGACTTCATGCTCGGCAAATTGCTTCACGACGTTGTAGAGGGCACCTGGCTGGTCGCGGAGATGCAGGCGCAGGCGCGCCAGGCGGCCCGAGCGGGCGAGGTCGCGCAGCAGCACGTTGGCGAGCAGGCGGGTGTCGATATTGCCGCCGCACAGCACCAGACCGACTTTTTCTCCGGCGAATTTTTCCTTGTTGCTGAGCAAGGCGGCAAGGCCGGCGGCGCCGGCGCCCTCGACCACGGTTTTCTCGATCTGCAACAGCAGGCTCACCGCGCCTTCCAGCTCCGCTTCGCTGACCAGCAATATCTCGTCGACATGTTTCTTGATGATCGCGGCGGTGAACTCCGATGGATTTTGCACCGCTATGCCCTCGGCGAGGGTATCACCGCCAGCGGCCATAGTCTTGCCGTTCAATTTTGCATACATGCTGGGATAGAGTGCCGCCTGTACGCCGGTCATCTGGATCCCCGGCTTGATCGCAGCCGCTGCAGTCGCCATGCCGGAGAATAATCCGCCGCCACCGATCGGGATGATCAACCGGTCCAGATCGGGAATGGCTTCCAGCATCTCGATCGCCACCGTGCCCTGGCCAGCCGCCACGCGCGGATCGTCAAAGGCGTGAATATAGGTCAGCCCCCGCTGGGCGGAAAGCAACATCGCATGGGCATAGGCTTCATCATAATTGCTGCCGAAAATAACGATTTCGGCGCCATGACCACGGGTCTGCTCGACCTTCACCATCGGTGTCGTGCTGGGCATGACTATCGTCGCGGGAATATCAAGATTCTTGGCGTTATAGGCCAGACCCTGCGCGTGATTGCCGGCGGAGGCGGCGATGACGCCGGCCTTGCGCTTGCTCTCATCCATCAGCAGCAGGGCGTTGAGCGCGCCGCGTTCCTTATAGGCAGCGGTGAACTGGAGATTTTCGAATTTCAGGAAAACTTCCGCGCCGCTCATTTCCGACAGCGTGATGCTTTTCAGCGTCGGCGTATGAACGACCCGGTCCTTAATTCGGTCGTGTGCGGCTTTCACGTCATCAAAATCGAAGGACGGCAGGGCAATGGTCTGGATATCATTCATAATGCCAGTGCCCCTAACGCATCTGGTCATCGAGGGAAACAATGATTATGGCCAGATCAAAGGGCGAATAAATCTATGGCGAAAATTGCATTTATCGGGATCGGCGTAATGGGCGGACCCATGGCCGGGCATCTGGCCGCAGCGGGTCACACGTTGACGGTATATAACAGGACCAAGGCAAAGGCAGAGGCATGGGTGGCCGAACATGGTGGCGCCATCGCCGACAATCCTGCCGAGGCGGCCCGGGACAAGCAGATTGTGATCACCTGCGTCGGCAATGACGATGATCTGGCCTCTGTAACCATGGGACGCGACGGCGCGTTTTCGACCATGCCGTTCGGTGCCTTGTTCATCGACCACACCACTGTATCTGCACGGATCGCGCGGCAGCTCTCGGTCGAAGCCGAAGGTCGCGGTATTCATGTCGTCGATGCACCGGTTTCCGGTGGTCAGGCCGGAGCGGAAAAGGGCAAGCTGTCGATCATGTGCGGCGGCAGCCAGGAGGCCTTTGCGGCGGCGGAACTGATCATGTCGGCCTATGCCGGACGGATCGTCCATGTCGGCCGTACCGGCGCCGGACAAACCACCAAAATGTGCAACCAGATCGCAATAGCCGGTGTGCTGGAAGGCTTGTCAGAGGCGCTGCGTTTCGCCCAGGCCAGCCGACTGGATCTCGACAAAGTCTATGAAGCCATCTCCGGTGGTGCCGCGCAAAGCTGGCAGATGGATAATCGCTGGGCGACGATGGCGGTGGATGATTTTGATTTTGGTTTTGCGGTCGACTGGATGCGCAAGGATTTGGGTCTGGCGATCGAAGAGGCCCGGACCAACGGTGCGACGATTCCCGTGGCCGCGCTGGTCGATCAATTCTACGCCGAAGTGCAAGCCGCTGGCGGCGGCCGCAATGATACCAGTTCATTGGTCTCCCGCCTTCCGAAAAGAAAATAGATAAGGGCAAATGATATGAGCGGTTGGCTGAAAAAATACGGCGTCGCACTGTTGGTCGGCGCAGCGGGGATTGTGGTTGCGCCCGCTGTGCAGGCAGACAGCCTGATCGAAAATGTCAACGGCATGACCCTCGACAGCGAGGGAAAGGTCATCCGCTTTACCGCGATGCTGGTCGACGATGACGGAAGGGTCAAGCAGTTGCTGGACCGGCGGGACAAACGACCGCGCGAGGTCGATTTTCAGTTTGACGGAAAAGGCCAGACACTGATCCCGGGGTTTTTTGATGCTCACGGTCATGTCATGGACATGGGCTTCGGTGCTTTGACGCTAGATCTGTCCGAGACCAAAACACTGGCAGAAGCGCTGGCAAAGATAAGCCAATATGCGGCGGACAATGCCGGCCGGCAATGGATTCTCGGGACTGGCTGGAATCAGGAAACCTGGGGACTGGGGCGTTTTCCGACTGCCCCAGAACTGGATGCGGCGGTTCCGGATCGTCCGGTCTTTCTGTCCCGCGTCGACGGTCATGCTGTCTGGGTCAATGGCGCGGCGATGGCGGCTGCTGGTGTCTCCGGCTCGTCCAAGTCACCCAGTGGCGGGACGATCGTGAAGATCGGCGGCAAGCCGTCCGGTATTTTTGTCGATGCTGCGATGGCTCTTTTCAATGATGCGATTCCGGCTCCGAAACCGGCGGAGCGCGATCTGGCGTTTGGCAAGGCGCAGGACATATTGCTGGCAAACGGCGTCACCTCCATCGCGGATATGGGTACCACCATGCAGGACTGGCAGAGCTTTCGCCGGGCAGGGGACAAGGGGCAGCTGAAAATCCGGATCATTTCTTATGCCGGCGGCATAGACAATATGATCGCCATCGCCGGACCGGCGCCATCCCCCTGGCTCTATGACGACCATCTCAAACTGGCCGGCGTAAAGCTCTACATCGATGGCGCACTGGGGTCGCGGGGCGCTCTGCTGAAACAGCCTTACGCAGACATGCCCGGCGAAAGCGGGTTGGCCATGCTGACATCGGCGCAACTCAAGAACAAGATGAGCCGCGCAGCCATGGACGGGTTCCAAACCGCAGTCCATGCAATTGGTGACAAGGCCAATGATGAAATACTTTCGGCGATCGAAGAACTGGAAGCCACTTATAAGGGGGATCGTCGCTGGCGCGTCGAACATGCGCAAATAATCGATCCCGTCGACATCAGCCGTTTTGCCGCGACCGGAACGATCGCGTCGATGCAGCCGGTGCATCAGACGTCCGACCGGCTGATGGCGGAAGCGCGGCTGGGGCCTGATCGAATCAACGGCGCCTACGCCTGGAAATCCCTGCTCGATTCGGGTGCCGTTTTGGCGTTCGGGACCGATGTGCCGGTGGAATCGTCCAATCCCTTTGCCGGCCTCGCCGCTGCTATCACCCGGGAAGATGGGGCAGGCCAGCCTTTCGGAGGATGGATGCCGTCGGAACGACTGAAGCGCGAACAGGCGTGGCAGGCCTACACACAGGGTGCGGCTTACGCGGCTTTCGCCGAAGATCGCCTGGGTAGTCTGGAGCCGGGAAAAAGGGCAGATTTCCTTATTGTTGATCAAGATATGATGCTGGCAACGCCCGCCCAGATACGGAACATGAAGGTTTTACAAACATGGATTGGCGGTAAGCCCGTGTTTATTCAGAAATGAAGGCGGCCCCGTGACAGCCATTGGTCCCAAGACAGGCCGCGAAAAAAATCAGCTAGACGGTTGCGAAGAATCACGAATTAGGATAAATACTTGTGCACGAAGGGATATATTCTACGAAACTCTTCGGAATGCAGCAGGGCGCATGAAAGTTCAGCGATTGAGCTTTTACCTTTTGTAATACGACTTAATTGGAGCATAAATATGAAATTCAGCAAACTGGCAGCTAGTTTCGCAGCCGCATCTTTGATTGCCGCACCTGTGGCAGCACAAGCAGCCAACAGTGTGGCTCCGGCCGTTGAACGCGTTGGCGCGACTTCGGCATCTTCGGAAAAGCTTGAAGGCGAAAACGGCATTCTGATCGCCGTTCTGGCAGCAGCAGCTGTTATTGCGGGCATTATCATCATTGCTGATGATGACGATCCAACAAGCCCCTGAGCTCTGTTGAACCTATTTGAAAACGGGGCGATTTTCGCCCCGTTTTTTTTGTCTTCCGCCGATCCACGCAAACATTAATATTTGTGGTAAATCGCCTTTTCATTTTCTTTGTCGCGCGGCATATTGTCCTTGTCGATTCTCTGGAATGTAACAAAAGGCTGGCTTTGTGACTGCACCCGTTCGCTTCCCGCGATTCTTTGTGACAAACCCTAGTCCATGCCCCTATCTGCCCGGCAAAAGCGAACGCAAAGTGTTTACCGAGCTGAACGGCGCTCATACCGAAGAACTGAATGACGCGCTCGGACGGATCGGATTTCGTCGCAGCCAGAATGTCGCGTACCGACCCAGTTGCCTGGATTGCAAAGCCTGTGTTTCGGTCCGTGTGCTGACCGATGAATTCAGGCCGAGCTCCACGCAGCGCAAGCTGATCCGGCGCAATCAGGATCTGGTGGTGGAAGCCTGCGAGCCCTGGGCGACCGAAGAGCAATTTCAGCTGCTCCAGAACTATCTCGCAAGACGTCACCCCGGTGGCGGGATGGCGGAAATGGACGAGATGGATTATTCCGACATGGTCGAGCAATCGCCGGTCAAGAGCTTCGTCATCGAATATCGCGAACCAACCGAAGACGGCAGCAAGGGGCGGCTGGTCGGTGCCTGTCTTACCGACCAGCAAGGCGATGGCCTGTCGATGATCTACAGTTTTTTCGACGCGGACCATGAAGAGCGTGCTGGTCTGGGAAATTATATCATCATGGATCATATCCTGCGGGCCAAGACGGCAGGACTGCCTTACGTCTACCTCGGCTATTGGGTCGATGGTTCGCCGCAGATGGAGTATAAGGTGCGCTTTCGCCCGCTGGAACGGCTCACTCCCGATGGCTGGCAAAGATTTGACCCCGCCGAACTGCTCAAGCTTCAGTGCCGCAACTAAGCCAGCCTTAATCCGCTCCGCAGCCACGAAAAAGCCTGCCAACCCATCGGGTTAGCAGGCTCTTTTTATATCCGGACCGTTTTATAACCGGCTCAGAACGATCAGTCGTACATGCAGCGCGCCTGCTGGCATCCCTTGAGCGGCACTGCTTTTGACGCGGGTTTCCACACTTTTTTCGGTGCGGCTTTCCACTGCGTCTTGTACGTTGGCTTGCTGTAGATCACTTCCTCTTCGACATAGGTTGTCGTCGTGGTGGTCGTTACCGGCGCAGACTGCACGACAATCGTCGTGATCGTTGGCTGTTGTGCCGGCGGGTAATAATAGCCCGGCGTATAATATCCGCTCCAGCCGCTGGGATAGGCCGGATAGCCCTGCGGTGGTTGCGGACGATGATGCTGCACGGGTGGATAAGGTCGCTCGCCGCGTTGCTCGTCATAGCCGTATTTCTTCAGCAAAGACCGGCACCGATCGGTGCCCTGATCGATCGCGGCACCGGCAATCGCGCCCAGCCCACCGCCGATCAACGACCCGCCGAGGCGGTTGCCGCGGCCAGCAATCCGGTTGCCGGCAAGGGCCCCGATGGCGCCGCCGACGATTGCCCCGCCGATGCCGCTACTTTTCTTGCAGCGTTCGAGATAGGCCAGTTCTTCGGAGCGCCGACTATCGACGTCGGGATAGGCGGGATAACCGCGATCAACCTCGCGCCTGCGGTCTGGCACCGCGCAGCCGCGCGGATCATATCCCGGGTCAACATCACAACCGGGACCCTGGTCTGCGCGAGAGCCCCAATGAGGAGACATATTGCCGTCGCCAATGAAGGTACCGGAATATTCGCCCTCGTAGACCTGACCGTCGGCATCCCGATAGGTGCCTTGCCATTCTCCCTGATAGCTGCCGTCTTCCCGATAGGCGCCATCCCAATCGCCCTGATAGGTTGACTGGTTGCCGGTATAGGCGTGCGGGGTCGCAACCACGCGGTCATCGCCGACGAAAACGCTTTGATCATAGGTAGCCTGACCATCGCGATAGCCGTCATCATAGCCCTGATTATAGCGGTCCCAATCGACATTATAGCGGGCGTCTTGCACGACGCCGTAGCGGTCGGTGAGGACAGCATCATCATAATAGCGTGACCAGCCATAGCCACTGCTGGGCTGGCTTAGCCCGTAGTGGCCGAAGTTACCGATGAAATAGCTGGGCTGAATGTGGGTCTGGGGCAGGCGATAGCCGCGATAGGGTTTGCGATAGCCCTTGTCATAACCCATCCGGCCACGGTGAACATAGCTATTGGATCGATTATAGCTCTTCATTTGCCGCATATTACCCATATTCCGCATCTGGCGCGTATTGCCCATCTGCGACATGGATTTCGTACCGGCTGCCGGCTTCGCCAAAGCGGTAGACGACGCAAAGGCCAGATCAACCGAAGGCTGAATATGTGCATTGGACGTCGAGTCGATAGCCGCAATTGCCGCTCCTGGTGCCACTGCGAAAACACCGGCAAGGCCAGCAAGTAAAAGGGTCTTCATGGTTAACAACTCCCTAGTTCCAGACATGCACCCAGCATGTCCGACCGAAATCTGGTTAATGAACATTTACCATTTTTCGCAGGGTTTGACCATTAGCGGGTTGTAAAATAGAGTAGATTTGGCGCTGTGTCTCGAAATGGGGCGCTTTGGTTACCGCGCTGTTAACCAAGATTGTTAGTGATCGCAGCAATCAGCGCCATCATTCCGGCCTCATCTGCCGGTGTGAAACGATCGGGCAGGGGGCTGTCGAGATCGAGCACGGCGAGAACCTTGCCCTCTTTTATAACCGGTACCACCAGTTCGCTGCGGCTATCGGCATCGCAGGCGATGTGGCCGGGAAAGGCGTGGACATCGGCGACCCTTTGCACATCGCCGGTCGCCGCCGCTGCGCCGCACACTCCCGCGCCGATCGCGATCCTGATACAGGCAGCTTTACCCTGAAACGGACCCAGCACCAGTTCGCCATCCATGACGCGATAGAAGCCCGCCCAGTTGAGCCCGGGCACATATTGCCAGATCAACGCGGCGACATTGGCCATATTGGCGATCGCATCGGGCTCCCCGTCGACGAGGGCGGCGGCGGATGACGTCAGCTCAGCATAAAATTCTGCTGCAGGTTGATCTTTGTCGATGGCAATATCGAACATCAGTGTTTTTCCTGTTTTTCGGGCTGACCTTCTGCATCCGGTTTGGTTACCGGATCATATTTGGCGAACCAGCCCATGATATTGTCGACCTTGGCAATAAGCTGGCTCGGCCGCCGGGCAATAAGATGCGATGCACCCGGGACCCGCACCAGCACCGTATCGACATTCTGGACTTTCAGCGCTGTGTAAAATTGTTCTGCTTCCCAGGCGGGCGTGCGCCAGTCGGCTTCGCCAACCATGACCATCGTCGGTGTTTTGACGTTGTTGACGATAGACAGGGGTGAGCGCCGCCAATATTCCTGTGGCTGCTCCCATGGCTGGGCGCGGAACCAGTGGCGGCTGACGAAGCGGGCAATGTCGCCGGCCAGCGCCATGCTGGTCCAGTTGATCACCGGTTTGACAGTTGCTGCGGCGGCGAAGCGATCGGTTTTGCCGACCGCCCAGGCGGTCAGCACCCCGCCGCCCGAGCCACCGGTGATGAACAGCCTGTCCTTGCTCACATAATTTTTGGCGAGCAGCGCATCGACCACGCTCATCAGGTCGTCATGGTCATGGCCGGGATAATCCAGATCGATCAGCTGGGCAAATTCTTCGCCATAGCCCGTCGAGCCGCGGGGATTGGCGTAGACCGTGACATAGCCCTCCGCCGCATAGCGCTGGATTTCGGCGGCAAAATAGGGGCCGTACATGGTGTTCGGTCCGCCATGAATTTCGAGGATCAGCGGAAACGATCCGTCGGCCCGGAAATCCGGGGGCAGGGCCACCCAGGCCTCGATTTCACGGCCGTCATGGCTGGAAGTGACCTTGATCTCTTCGATTCTCGCCAGATCGAGACGCCCCAGAGCATCCTCGTTCAACCGGGTCAGCTGACGACCGCTGCCACTGCCGCGCGCCAAGGCAACTTCGGCAGGCCGGTTGGTGCTGCCTTTTGTGTAAGCGATCATCGGCGAGCTGCCACCCGCCTTGCTGGCGACCGAAAAGCTGCCGGAAGCATATGGGCGGCCAAGCGACGTGCCGCCAATATCATCAAGCAGCTCGCGAACATTGCCCGCCAAATCGATCGATACGAGAGTCAATATCCCGTCGACTTCGGTTTGGCCGACCAGCGCCCGACCGTCCGGTCGCCATGCAATGGCGTCAATAGACCGGCCATAGCGTGCGGTCAGGTTTACAATATCGGTGCCGTCGGGGGCCATGACATAAGCATCCGTCTGCTGGTAGGATTTCAGCTGGTCGTGATAACCGAGATAGGCGATACGAGAACCATTTGGGGCGATCTTGGGCGAAAAGTCCGGACCGTCGCGCTGTGTTAACGGCGTCACCGCCAGACTGGACAGGTCTACCCGGTAGATTTCGCTTTCAATGGGATCGAGATCGGCATCCTCGCTATCGTTCCCGGTTACCAAGAGCGTTTCGTTCCCCAGCCATTGCGGGGAATCATAGCCATTCTCGCTATGGGTTACCTGCCGCGGTGTGCCACCTTCCGCACTGAGTGTGAAAATCTGGGTCTTCCCTTTCGGCAGATAGCCCGCGCCATCAAACCGAAATACCAGATCATCGACTATCCGCACCGGCTTGGCCCATTCCGCGCCTTCCGGACTTTTTGGCGGTTTTGCAAAGGCTGCGCGCTCATCCGGAACGAGCATCGAAAAGGCAACGGTTTTGCCATCGGGTGACCAGACCGGTGCGCCCGGACTCTGTTCTAGCTGGGCCAGCGAAAAGCTGTTGCCGCTGTCCTGATATCGCAGCCGCAGATCCGGCTTACCCTTGGTAGTCGTCAGATAGATCAGCCGATTGCCGTCCGGTGACCAGCGGACCGAGGAACTGGAACCTTCTCCACTGACCAGCGGGCGGTGACTGCCGCTGCGTGTGTCAATCGTCCACAGGTCACTGACAACCTGGTCAGTGAACTTGTCCATGGATTTGCGAGCATAGACAATCGTGGAGCCATCGGGAGAGATTTGCGGATCGTCGGAATATTCGAGATCGAACACGCGCTCCGCAGTAAAGCGACGGGTGTCATCCCTGTCGCTGGCATGGGCAGCCGTCGCGACGGACGGCAGGCAACATAATGCGATTATATAGCGCGTTTTCATCGATATCCCCTTTTGTAACAAGTTTTCTTATGCGGAATATTGAAGCTTTGCCAACCGGAAACCGGCGTTGTCGCTGGCCAGCCCGAGCAACTTCTGCTGGCGATCAATTATTCCAGGTTTGGCTTTCCGCGTGTTTTCTTCACCGACGCCTTTTTCTTTTTCGTGTCGACCCGCCGCGCTTTGGCCGCTCTGCTCGGGCGGGTCTTGATCCTGCGAGCGTCGCGCTGATAGGCCTGTTCGACCATTTCCGCTACGCGCCGCCGCGCTTCGGCACGGTTGGCTTCGCGGGTTCGATATTCGCGCACGGTCAATACCAGCTCGCCACCGCTGGTCATTTTGCGGCCTGCCAGCGTTTTCAGTTTGCGAAAGGCATAGGGTTCCAGCCTCAGCGCATAGACATTGACGCGCATCTGGACTGCGGTCGCCACTTTGTTGACATTTTGCCCCCCGGGTCCGCTGGCGGCAAGAAACGTCTCGGTGATCGCGCTTTCGGGAATATCAACCATGGCAGGGTTACTAGCGCCAAGCAGCCGTTCGCAAAAGAGCTTGTTAATTAAGCTTGCCAATTGGCGAACAAACACCGGTTAGATTGTGCTCATTTGCCACAAAAGGACACCCATTCTGATCAAATTTACCCAATTCGGCACCCGAAGCAGAAAAAAGTTAACTTTTTTTTCGCCCAGTTCAGGAGTCTGGGAATGACTCATTTCTGCGGGTTACAGAGTCATTGCCCCCCTCGCGACTCGTGCTGAATCCTACCTTAGGGAAAAATTAACCTTTTACGTTCATTCATCTTATGGTTAATAAATGATCCATCGGGTCGGGACAGTGATCGATCCGGATCGAGTAATTAAGAAAAAAGGGGCTGCCTGATGCGCGTGCTGCTGATTGAAGATGAACCAACGACCGCAAAAGCGATTGAGCTGATGCTGACGACCGAGGGTTTCAACGTATACACTACGGATCTGGGCGAGGAAGGCCTCGATCTCGGCAAGCTCTATGATTATGACATCATATTGCTCGATCTTAACCTGCCGGACATGCATGGTTATGACGTACTCAAGAAGCTGCGGGTGGCGAAAGTGCAAACCCCGGTTCTCATTCTTTCCGGTATCAGCGAAATGGAAAGCAAGGTCCGTTCCTTTGGTTTTGGTGCCGATGACTATGTGACCAAGCCGTTCCACCGGGATGAACTGGTTGCTCGTATTCACGCTGTGGTGCGCCGCTCGAAGGGCCATTCGCAAAGCGTTATCCGGACCGGCAAACTCGCCGTCAATCTCGATGCCAAGACCGTAGAAGTCGATGGCAATCGCGTGCATCTGACCGGCAAGGAATATGCCATGCTCGAGCTGCTCTCCCTGCGCAAGGGAACGACGCTCACCAAGGAAATGTTCCTCAACCATCTGTACGGCGGGATGGATGAACCGGAACTCAAGATTATTGATGTTTTTATCTGCAAGCTGCGCAAAAAGCTGTCGCTGGCGTGCGGCGGTGAAAATTACATCGAAACGGTCTGGGGCAGGGGCTATGTTCTGCGGGATATGGAAGAAGAATCCGGACCCACAGCCCAAGTCGCGTAACCGGCCAGAAATTCACTACCCAAGACGTCTGCTAGTTGGACAAAATCTGGCGGGGCCGCAAGGCTCCGCCTTTCTTTTATGTCGCTGTATCCAGATACCAGCGCTCTGATCCTTGCAGCGCAAGCGCGGTCAGCTTTTCCGAATAATAGGCACCGGTGTCGATTCCGATGCGTGTTCCCGTCTCGACGACATCTTCGCCAATCGTATGGCCGTAGACAATTATCTTCTCATGGGCGTCCGGCACGGAGAGAAAATCCTCCCGGATCCAGCGCAGGTCTTTCTTGCGCTGTTCGGACAAGGGGACGCCGGGACGGATGCCAGCATGCACAAATGCATAATCGCCGATGGTAATCTGGTCTTCAAAGCTGGCGACAAAATCGACATGCCTGCGGGGAAATAGCTCCGGAATCCGCTGCGCCAGTTCCGCCATGTCGAGTTCGGCATAGTCCTTCATGGTGATGTCATAGCTCAAGATCGTTTCGCGACCGCCGATGCGATTAAAAAACCGGACCGATTTTTCGTCGCCAGTAGCGGCTGCCAGATAGACTTCTTCGTGATTGCCCATCAGGAAACGGACGTTGCCCCGGTCAGCCTTGAGTTGCATAGCGGTATCCAGCACTCCGGCGCTGTCCGGACCCCGGTCAACCAGATCACCGAGGAAAATAATTTCGCTGGCGGCCTGACCCCGTTTGGCATCATCTTCGATGATCTTGTCGAGCAATATCCGCAGCAGGTCATTGCGGCCATGCACATCACCGATCGCATAGACCCGCCGCCCTTCGGGGATCGCTGCGCTATCAATAGGTCTGGCTGGCTTTTTTCTGCGTAAAAGACGATTCAGCATAATGCCTAACAATTTGTCCTGAGAAACCGGGTTTCAAGGGTAGAATGGAAATTTATATCTGGCTGGCCCTATAGACACAAATGACGTGAACGGTTGCTGAAAATTGTCAGCTTTCCAGAGTGAAGCTAAGGCCCGCCTTGTCTTCCAGACGCTTGACGAGCTTTTTGCCCATCAACGCGCCAGGGGTCCAGACGCCGCCGCCTTTCTTGAGCTTGTCCTCCGCCAGACAAAGCGCCGATTCAGCGATCATCTTGGAGGTGGAGCCATAGCCCGGATCCTTGTCGCCTTTCACGCTCAGGCTGGCCGTTTCGCCGTCCGCAGTCTCGCCGATAAAGACAATGTCATAATAGCCATTGTCCCGCTGCTCCTTGGTCGGCCCTTCGCCCGGCTTGGGCGTATCGTCGCCGGCGAAAGGATTGGGCTTGGCGACCATCTCGGCGGCCTGCTTGCCAAGATCGCCCGGGCTGGTCACCACCATTTCATCATATTTGAAGTCTTCGCCATAGGCGAAATCGAGCAGGAAGTTGGTCCGGTGGACGTTTTTCGTGTTAATCGGTGCCATGATGAACGGGGCGACCCAGCTGTCGATGGTCTTGTCATATTTCGGGATCAGCATATTCGGCTGATCGGCGCCCTTAAAGCCGGGGGTGAGACCGAAACTGCTGCCCAAAATCTTGACGAGAGAGGGGTTTTTGGCCAGCGCCTTCATGGTTGCGCCGAGGCTCGCGGCGGTGCCGCCGGAGAACGTCCCCTCCATAGCGCGAACCCGGCCGCGTATGCGGGTTGCCGGTTTGCCGAATTTCTTCTGCATTTCCTGCTGCAGCATCAACACCCCGAGATCGAAGGGGATGGAGTCAAATCCGCAGGAAAAACAGATTTGTGCACCGGATTCTTCAGCCGCTTTCTGATGTTTGTCGATCATCTCGCGCATCCACCCAGGCTCGCCGCAAAGATCAACATAATGCGTCCCGTGTTTGACACAAGCCGCGACAACTTCATCACCATATAATTGATAAGGACCGACCGTGGTCAGTACGACCTTGGTGCGGCTGGCCATCATGTCGATCGATGCCGGATCGTCGGAATCGGCGACCACCAGCGGCGTATCCTTTGGCGCACCGATCAGATCGCGCACTTCCTCGAGCTTGTCGAGACTTCGGCCAGCCATCGCCCATTTCGGCGGATTGTCGGACCCGCCATATTGCTGCACCATATATTCGGCAACGAGCCGCCCGGTATAGCCGGTTGAACCATAAATGATGACGTCAAATTCGGGTGCTTCGGACATTTCGGCGGCTCCTCAATTATATTTTCCGAGATATATGGTCTAGAGTTTGGCCAGAGTCACACCCTTTTGCCGCATATATTTGCCCGAGCGATCCGCATAGCTGGTCTCGCAAGGTTCGTTGCCCTTGAGAAACAGAAACTGGCAGGCGCCCTCATTGGCATAGATTTTTGCGGGCAGGGGACTGGTATTGGAAAATTCCAGCGTGACATGCCCCTCCCATTCCGGCTCCAGCGGTGTGACGTTGACGATGATCCCGCAGCGGGCATAGGTCGACTTGCCGAGGCAGATGACCAGCACATCGCGCGGTATCCGGAAATATTCGACGGTGCGGGCCAGGGCGAAGCTGTTCGGCGGAATGATGCAGCAGTCGGTCTTGCGGTCGACGAAGCTGTTCTCGGCAAAATTCTTCGGATCGACGATCGCATTATCGACATTGGTAAAAATCTTGAACTCGTCCGATACACGGGCGTCATAGCCATAAGATGACAGACCATAGCTGATGCATCCTTCCCGTTTCTGGCCTTCGACGAAGGGCTCGATCATGCCGGAATGTTTTGCTTCATTGCGGATCCAGCGGTCGGACAATATGCTCATATCAGATTCCTGTTGATGGTCATGGTCGCACTACGTTCCAGTTTGTCGGGCCGTCAACCCCGCTGATCCGGCGCATGTCGGAAGCCCGCCACATCACCCACGGTTTGGTGGCATAGTCCGGCGGGAAAAAATTGGCTTCGAGCCAGAATGTTCGGTCGATACCGCTGCTGATATTGTAAAGTTCCTCGAATTCGCGCGACACTTCGATGATCGCCGGCTTGCCGCTATGGGATTCGATTTGGTTCAGAAAGGTGTTGAGTTCGCTGAGCACCAGCGCACGGCCCGGGCGATCGCCACACCCATTGTCAAAGGCAAGCCGAACGGCGGGCGGCAACATATTGTCGCCGCGCGGAACCGTGGTAACAAAATTTGTCGCCTGATCGGTTGCCAGACGGCAGAGCGAATAGCTGTGGAACGCGCCATAGCGAATGCCAGCGTCTCCGGCTCCCTCGATATTTTTCGCGAAATTCCGATCGCGTTTATCCGCGCCTGCAGTGGCCTGGATATAGGCAAAATCGACGCCGGTTGCGCCAGCCACATGCCAAGTGATCTCGCCATTGCTCTCATCGACGGAAATACCCTGCACCGGATATTGGTCGCGCGACGGTGCCCAGGTGACGGCAATATTGCGCAGGACAAAAGCGATAATGAGCAACACCACGACAATCGTGGCAAAGCTGAACAATGTTTTTCTTATATTTCGATTGGCCACCCTGGTTCCCTGATACACAGCGGAAGAAACATTCAATTCTTGATATGCAACACGCAGATTAATGTGAAGAGGCGCCGGGCCGTCTTGAAATCGACTTCGATCTTTCCGTCCAGCCGTTCGACCAGCAGTTCTGCCCCTTGGTCATGTACGCCGCGCCGCGCCATATCGATGGTTTCGATTTCTGCAGCACTGGCTTTGCGAATTGCCTGATAATAGCTGTCGCAAATGGCGAAATAGTCGCGAATCGGACGCCGGAACCGGCCAAGTGCGAGGATCAGCGTCTCCAGCGGTTCGCCATTCTCGCGACCGATGGAGATGACCAGTCGACCCTCCTGCACGCTCAGCTTGAGCTGATATGGCCCGGCATAGCCATCCTCATGCTGTTTGAGCGGCTTGAAATGGTTTTCTTCGATCAGATCGAAGATAGCGATCCGCCGTTCCTGCTCGATATCGGCATTGCGCCACAATATCGTGGCTTCGTCGAGTTCGACGGATATGATGCGCGGATCGGACATTGCGCCCTGTTGCCGCAGCGCCGGTCTCAGGACAAGGGTTTTTGCAGCGCAGCACGCCGCAGATTCTTTTCCACAGGACTGTCCCCCGTCTTGTTGAAATTTTTCGCGGGACCTCTTGCCCAGAATCGATTCAGCGTCGATGAAGAGCCATGGCCGAATTGATGCGTTTCCAGAATGACGAGAGTGAAGGGCAGCGCCTGCCGCGCAATGTCGAGGCAGAGGCGACGTTTCTTGGTGCGCTGCTGATCGACAATCGGGTTGCGGAAGATGTCCAGATCCGGTTGCGACCGGAGCATTTTTACGAGCCGCTGCATGGCCGGATTTACGAGCAGGCGCTGAAACTGCTCGACAAGAATATGGTGGCCACTCCGGTGACGCTGAAACCCTATTTCGAGTCCGACGAAGCCATGAGGGCGCTGGGCGGCCCATCCTATCTGGCGAAATTGACCGGCGATGGGGCAGGCCTGATCGGTGCCCGCGATTTTGCCAATCAGATTTATGATCTGGCACTGCTCCGTGAATTGGTGAGCGTCGGGCGGACGCTGGTTGAAAGCGCGCTCGACACCAGCGAGACCGTCGATCCGAAGGAACAGATCGAAGAAGCGGAAACGGCGCTCTACCGAGTTTCCGAAGGCGAAGCGCAGGAAGGCGGCGTCCGGTCGTTTCTGCAGGCCTCTACCGAAGCCCTCAACAATGTCGAGCGCGCCTTTAACAGCGGCGGCAAGGTGTCCGGCATCACCACTGGCCTGACCGACGTCAACGCCAAAATGGGCGGTTTGCACCGGAGCGATTTGCTCATTCTTGCGGGGCGCCCGGGTATGGGTAAGACATCGCTGGCGACCAATATCGCGTTCAATGCGGCGAACCGCTATCGCCGGGATATGGAAGACGGCATCGCGCCGGAAGATTCGCTGGGGGCAAAGACGGCATTTTTCAGTCTGGAAATGTCGGCGGACCAACTGGCCACGAGAATATTGTCCGAGCAAGCCGAGATCAGCTCTGAAAAGCTGCGCATGGGCGCGATCAGCCGGGATGATATGCACCGGCTCGCCATGGCTTCGCGTGAATTACAGGATCTCCCGCTGTTTATCGACGACACACCGGCATTGACGATTGCCGCCTTGCGAACGCGCGCGCGGCGGTTGCAGCGGCGTCAGGGTATCGGGCTGATTGTGGTCGACTATCTCCAGTTGCTGCAGGGGTCGGGTCGCGCAACCGACAACCGGGTTAACGAAATTTCCGAGATCAGTCGTGGCCTGAAGACGCTGGCGAAAGAATTGCAAGTGCCGGTGATGGCACTTTCGCAGCTGAGCCGAGCGGTGGAAAGCCGGGAAGACAAACGTCCGCAACTGTCGGATCTGCGTGAATCCGGCTCGATCGAGCAGGACGCCGATATCGTGATGTTCATTTTCCGCGAAGAATATTATCATCTGGCGATCAAGCCCGATCAACCCGACGGCAATTCCACGCCGGAACAGATTGCCAAATATTCCGCATGGGAAACCGATCACCAGAGCAAGGTCAACAAGGCGACCGTCATTGTCGCCAAAAACCGGCAGGGTTCGACCGGCAATATCAACTTGAGCTTCCTGAGCGAATTTACGAAATTTGGCGATCTGGCCTATGGGGATGGGCCGGAGGAATATTAGCCCGGGATTGCTGTATCGGGACAGCGTGCTGAGCACCGGAAGCCGGGTTGGGAGGAGATACGATCATGGAACTCTGGGTACGAGTCACCATGTTATCGGCTGTTTCGCTGTTTCTCTTCATCGGTATCGCTATTTGTGTGGATACTTGGCAATTCCGCAGCGCGAGCGAAGCGGGGACCGCCGAGATCATTTCGGTGCGCGGAGAAGATAAAAGCTACGAAAACGACGACGGTCGTTCCAGAACTCTCACCGTGTATTACCCGACGATCCGCTATGCGACCAGGCAGGGGGATTATTTTGAGGCGGAAACCACACAAGCTCTGCAAGAGCCGCTTCCCGCGATCGGCGACACTGTTCCGATCCGCTATATCACCGGGAGTAAGGCGCAAGTCCGCCTTGAGCGTGGTCCTTTTCGGGACTGGTTGGTGGGAGGTTTGTGGACGGCTGTGAGTTTGATTTTCTTCATCAGCGTAATGATATTTACGCGACCGGAAGTGCCCGAAATCTGACCAG
>PFJE01000084.1 GCA_002783865.1 Sphingomonadales bacterium CG_4_10_14_3_um_filter_58_15 | reverse complement strand
CATCGACGCCAGCGCGCCGAGGCCGCCCATTTGTGTCATCTGCCGCAACTGGGTGCGCAGATCGTTGAGATCGAACTGGCCCTTGAGCATTTTCTCGGCGAGCGCTTCGGATTCTTCCTTGTCAACGACCTGAGCGGCCTTTTCGACCAGGCTGACGACGTCGCCCATGCCCAATATCCGGCCAGCAACGCGTTCCGGATGGAATTCTTCCAGCGCGTCGATCTTCTCGCCGACGCCGACAAATTTGATCGGCTTGCCGGTAACCGCACGCATCGACAGCGCTGCACCGCCGCGCGCATCGCCGTCCATCCGGGTAAGGACGACGCCGGTCAAATCAACCTGATCGGAGAAATTCTGTGCGACATTGACCGCGTCCTGACCGGTCAGCGCATCGACCACCAGCAGGATTTCCTGAGGTTTGGAGATATCGGCAACCGCCTTCATCTCGTCCATCAATTGCTGATCGACATGCAGCCGCCCGGCGGTGTCGAGCATCAGGACATCGAAGCCCTGCAACTTGGCCGCCTGCAACGCGCGCCTGGCGATCTCGACCGGCTGCTGTCCGGCGACAATCGGCAAGGTGGCGGCATTTATCTGCTCGCCCAAGACTGCCAATTGTTCCTGTGCCGCCGGACGATTGACGTCAAGCGAGGCCATCATGACCTTTTTATTGTCTTTGTCCTTGAGCCGCTTGGCGATTTTGGCGGTCGTGGTCGTTTTACCCGACCCCTGCAAGCCAACCATCATGATGATGGCGGGTGGCGCGACCGACAGTTCGAGCCCACTGACTTCGGAACCGAGCATTTCGGCAAGACCGTCGTTGACGATCTTGACCACTTGCTGGCCCGGCGTCACCGATTTGAGAACCGACTGGCCGACGGCCTTTTCGGTCACTTTCTCGACGAAATCCTTGACCACCGGCAGCGCAACATCGGCTTCGAGCAGGGCGATGCGTACTTCGCGCATCGCGCCGCGCACGTCTTCCTCGCGCAATGCGCCGCGACCGCGCAGCTTGTCAAAAACTCCGCCAAGGCGGTCGCTCAACTTATCAAACATGTTCCCGCCTTTCCTTCTTCAAAACGGCCCGAATTCCGGCCAACGCAAAAAGCGCCGGTGGGCGAAACCTCGCTGACCGACGTGTGAGTTTTTCGAACTCTAAACTGGATCGGCAATAGCATCATTGCCTAAGTTGGTAGCCCATTAGGGCAGTTTTGCGGATATCGCAAGGCCGGAATTTGTCGAATGTGAACGGACGTTAACCAGAAATTGAGAACTGGTGGAGCAAAAGACTTGTTCGCAACAGGTGAGATAATAATTATGGCTGGACCAGTAGCCGACCAACATCTCAGGGTAATGAAGAACGGGTATAAACTGTCCGTCGGTCGTGATGTCTTGACCGGCGTGATTGTCATGCTTGCGATTCTTATGTTTGCTGGCACCGGCGGCACCGTGGTCACGGACGCCATCAACTCCCTTTCCGGCCACTCCAAGGCTGGCGATAATGTCCTGGTCCCCGCATTCCTGCTCAATATTGCCCTGATTCTATTTGGTTGGCGCCGGTACAAGGAACTGACCAAAGAAGTCGAAGAACGGGCCGCAGCCGAACAGCGCGCCAACTCCCTCGCTGTTACCGATCCGCTCACCGGCTTGCTCAATCGTCGCACGATTGGCGAGAGAACGGCAGAAATGATCAGCATCGCACAACGGAAACAGAAGAGTATCACTTTCATGATGCTCGATCTCGATAACTTCAAAAATATCAACGATGTCCACGGTCACAGCGCTGGCGATGCCGTGTTGAAACAGGTGGCTGATCGTATTTCTAAAATCGTTCCACCCCACAATCTGCTGGCGCGGCTTGGTGGTGATGAGTTTGCCTGCGCGTTCATTTTTGATCCCGAGCAGCCAAAAATGGTCGAACGGATTGCCGATGATATAATCGAAGCGATCGCGACGCCGATTGTCGAAAATGGCAACCAGCTTGTGGTGACCACTTCGATCGGGATGTCGCGCTATGACGCCGAATCGGAAGGCGTTGATGCGCTGATGCGGCGCGCCGACATCGCCATGTACAGTTCAAAAAAGCAGGGTCGAAACCGCCACTGCTGGTTTGACGCCAGTATGGAGCAGGAACTGCAGACGCGTAGTCTGCTGGAAGCCGGCATGCGAATAGGAATACCGAATGGCGAATTCGCGCCCTATTTTGAACAGCAGATAGATCTTGTGACCGGGAAATTGACCGGCTTCGAGATGCTGGCGCGATGGGAATCCCCGACGCAGGGCTTTATCTCTCCGGAAATATTCATCCCGATTGCGGAAGAAACCGGCATGATCGGCGACCTGTCGATCAACATCATGCGGCAGGCACTGAACACTGCCAAGGACTGGGACCCAACACTGACCCTCGCGGTCAATATCTCGCCAATCCAGCTGCTTGATCCGTGGCTGGCCCAGAAAATTGTCAAATTGCTGGTCGAAAGCGGGTTTCCGGCCAACCGCCTGGAAATCGAAATTACCGAAAGCGCCCTATTTGAAAATCTTAGCCTGGCGCAATCGATCGTTGGCAGCCTGAAAAACCAGGGCATCAAAATCGCGCTGGATGATTTTGGTACCGGCTACAGTTCGCTTGCGCACCTGCGCGCCCTGCCTTTTGACCGGATAAAAATCGACCGCAGCTTTGTGCTGTCGATCCGGGACAATTCAGAAAGCAAGGCCATCGTGAGAGCGATCCATGGTCTTGGCGACAGTCTGGGCATGCCGATTACGGCGGAAGGCATCGAGGACAAGGAAACCGAGGACGAATTGCGCAAGATCGGCTGTGCCAAGGGTCAGGGGTGGTATTATGGTCACCCGCTTTCGATACAGGAGACACAGGCGGTGTTGGCCGAACGCAATTTGTTGTGCGAGGAGGCTCTGGACGAGGGCACAGCTTTGCCATCCGATCCGGAAAGCGCTGCTGACGAACAGGATATGCTGCAAAAAGCGGGCTAGGCCAGCTAGCCGACCACGACAGCTGTCCGAATTACTGGACTCCCGGGAACGGCAGCCCTAAATCGCCAGTCATGACGACGGGACGCTTTCACAAGATGCACGGATTGGGCAATGATTTTGTCATTGTCGATGCGCGCGAGGACGAGATGGAAATGTCCGGGGCCAAGGCCGCAGCCATTGCCGACCGGCATAGCGGGATCGGCTGTGACCAGTTGATCGTCCTGCGCCCGTCCGGCAAAGCAGATGTCAGGATGCAGATCTTTAATGCCGACGGCGGCGAGGTCGAAGCTTGCGGCAACGCGGCCAGATGCGTTGCCAAATTGATCGGCGACGAAACCCGGATCGAAACAGACGGTGGCATTATCGTTGGCAATGCGACGGCTGAAGGAGCCATTGTCGACATGGGCATGCCCCGTTTCGAATGGCAGGAGATCCCCCTCGCCTATGCCATGGACACGCTTAATATGCCGGTTGGCTGGGAGGATTTGCAGAATCCGTCCGCCATCAATATTGGCAATCCTCATGTGATTTTTTTCGTCGATGATAGCGCGTCCGTGGAACTGGATCGGCTGGGGCCGATGCTTGAGGTCGATCCGCTTTTTCCCGACAAGGTGAATGTCAACGTGGCGCATGTCGCGGACGGGATCATATTTTTGCGCGTCTGGGAACGCGGCGTGGGACTGACCCGCGCTTGCGGAACCGGCGCCTGCGCCACCGCCGTCGCCGCCATCAAGCGCGGTCTGGTCAGCAGTCCGGTCCAGGTGGATTTGCCTGGAGGCTCGCTGGTGATCAGCTGGCAACCAGGCGAAAATATCCAGATGCAGGGACCAACAACCTACGTCTTTTCCGGCGAAGCAGACTGGACCCAGTTCGGATGAGCGCACTGGAAATGATCAGCATGGGCTGTCGGCTGAATATTGCCGAAAGCGAAACCCTGCGACAAAATCTCGCCGCCAACAATATTGATGGCGACAATCTGATCATCGTCAACAGCTGTGCCGTGACCAACGAAGCGGTCCGGCAGACCAGGCAGGCGATCCGCCGGGCCAAGAAAGCCAATCCGGAGAAAAATATTATCGTCACCGGCTGTGCCGCTCAGGTTGATCCGGCGATGTTCGCAGACATGCCGGAAACCAGCGCCGTGGTCGGCAATTTCGACAAATATGAAGCGGCCAATTTCAAACTCGGTCTGGACAGCAACCGGCCCGATATCCGGGTTTCCGATATCATGCGGGTCACCGAAACCGCGCCGCATATGGTCAGCGCCTTTGCCGACCGGTCCCGCGCCTTTGTCGAAATCCAGAATGGCTGCGACCATCGCTGCACTTTCTGCATCATCCCGTTCGGACGGGGCAACAGCCGGTCGGTGCCTGCTGGCCTGGTTGTCGAACAGGTTCAAGCGCTCGTCGACAAGGGCTTTCAGGAGGTGGTGCTGACAGGGGTCGATGTCACCAGCTATGGACCCGACCTGCCGGGAGAGCCGACGCTGGGCATGCTGATCGAACGGATCTTGAAACACGTGCCGGATTTGCCCAGACTCAGGCTGTCCTCACTGGACGGGATCGAGATTGACGACCGCCTGTTTGATCTGCTCACCGGAGAAACGCGGATGATGCCGCATGTGCATCTGTCGCTGCAGTCGGGCGACGACATGATCCTGAAGCGGATGAAGCGCCGGCATAGCCGCGAGCAGGCGATTGTCCTGGTCGAACGACTGAAAGCGAAACGACCGGAAATTGCCGTCGGCGCGGATATTATCGCCGGTTTTCCGACCGAAACGGATGCCATGTTTGCCAATAGCAAATCGATTATCGACCAATGCGAAATCGTTCATGGCCATATCTTCCCCTATTCCCCGAAACAGGGCACGCCAGCAGCCAAGATGCCGCAGGTTGACGGGCAAGTGATCAAAGAAAGAGCAAGGATATTGCGAAAGACGGTGGCACGCCGAGCCAATGACTGGCATCGGAGACTGATTGGGTCCCGGCAGCGGATACTTGCCGAAATGTCTGGCAATACCGGCTATGCGGAGAATTTTGCCCGCGTCCGATTTGATGCTCCGGCAAACAAGGGGCAGATTGTTGCCGTTGAAATTACGGGCGTGCAGGACAAACAATTGATTGGCAGGGTGGCAGCGTGACCGAAAATAGCAGTTGGAAGGACCGCCTGTTCGGCGGG
>PFJE01000174.1 GCA_002783865.1 Sphingomonadales bacterium CG_4_10_14_3_um_filter_58_15 | reverse complement strand
GAGACATCATCGAATGATCGGCTCTATCTCAATTGCAGAGATCGTCATCAGCCTGATGATCGTGATCGGCGCCAGTTTTGCGCTGATCGGTAGTTGGGGCCTTGTGCGCCTGCCTTCGCTGATGGAGAGGTTGCACGGGCCGACCAAGGCCACCACGTTGGGCCTTGGCGGAATGCTGATCGGCTCGCTTCTGTTCTTCCAATTGGAGCACGGCCATTGGACCACGCATGAATTGCTGATTTCACTGTTTCTTTTTATCACCGCGCCCATATCAGCCAATATGATTGCTAAGGTGCATCTTCATCACTTACGGATTGAACAGGCGAATGCCGGACCGGCCGGGAAGCCGACAAATCCACCCTCCGATAGCGATTGGGCCACCTACGAAGCGCCGCGCCCGATCACGTCCGAAGCACCTCCCAGTGATGACCGCTGAAATGTGCGTGGGGGCGGCTCTTCCCGCGACCAATTTAAATGCAGCTAACGCCATTGAAACGATCACCGTTGGCGAGACACCTCACTGGACAGCCGAATGATAGTCCTCAATCCGGGCGACTTCATGTGCTGAACCGAGAATCACACCAATACGTTGGTGAAGGCCGCTGGGCTTCAAATCGAGAATGCGCGCTGTACCCATCGTCGCTCGACCTCCTGCTTGCTCGACAAGCATCGCCATCGGGTTCGCTTCGTATAGCAGTCGAAGCTTGCCACCATTTGCCCCATGACGACTATCGGTCGGGTAGAGAAAACCCCGCCCCGCACGAGGATGCGATGAACGTCGGCAACCATCGACGCAGTCCAACGCATGTTAAAATCAGCTCCGCAAGGCCCTTCTCTGCCTTTAAGACAGTCATCAATATAGCGGCGAATAGGTTCGTCCCAATGGCGCTGATTGGATGCGTTGATAGCAAACTCGGTTGTTTCACTGGGGATATTCATGTTGGGATGCGTCATGATCCATGATCCCATCTCGCGGTCGAGCGTGAAACCAAAAACTCCTGCACCAAGCGTCAAGACCAGCAAAGTCTGCGGGCCGTAAATGGCATAGCCAGCTGCCACTTGCTGGTCGCCCGATTGAAGAAAATCGCCTTCGCAGATTTCTCGCCCCGACGCATCTTCCGGCGCTTTCAACACCGAAAATATCGTTCCCACTGATAGATCGACATCGACGTTGCTCGATCCATCAATGGGATCGTAAAGCAATAGATACTCGCCCTTCGGATAGCGGTTGGGCACAGGGTGGATCAATTCCATTTCCTCTGAAGCAAGCGCAGCAAGATGCCCGCCCCATTCATTCGCTTCGAGAAACATTTCGTTGGCAATGACGTCTAGCTTCTTCTGCACTTCACCTTGAACATTCTCGGTTTCAAGGCTTCCAAGAACGTCGCCCAGTTCACCTTTGCTGATGACGTGGCCGATGCTTTTGCAGGCACGGGCGACGAGTTCAATCAGCAGTCGGAGTTCCGGCCCAATCACTTGCTCTGACCGCTGCTGCTCGATCAGGAACTGGGTTAATGTCTTTCGCTTCATGCGCACCGCCTAGCAGATAAAGACTGCGCGAGGCCAGAGCTGCGTTAAGCTGATGGCTGCAATGGGATCAGCAACAAGATGGCAGGATTTGGGCATCGAAAAAATTATTCGAATTTCCATCAGGGCCAGCGGAAGCATTCTCGCCACTCAAACTGGCTGGATATATGAAAGCAACCGATCAGAATTATCCCGATAAAAAGCCCTTACCAAAGGAGGCGGCCACATATGAATCACAAATCAACGCAATTGGAAATCCCAAATCGATTCAGTCAATGCTGGACATACTCTAGGATGTGGTGCAGCCAGATGTTATCGCCTGCAACCGGCCTGCCGCGCAGCAAGAGCGATTGCTACGAAATAGGCCATACCACAACTCGTTAGCGTCGGCCAGCCGATTACTCCTGCTGCGGAACACCCAAGATAGCCGGTGGCGACCATTATGAAAGTGGGCGCCGGAACGAGTGTTAGAACGGCTTGGCTGGTCGCGGCCATCCAAAGGTAGACGCTTAATTTCTCTATAGCTTGATGTGGAGCCATCTCTGAGACCCTGCGTGAAGCAGAGCGGATGCGCGCGGCTGACAAGTCAATCGCGTCCTTCCTAGCCATGGCCGAATTGACCGCCGCGAGGAGATAGGACGTTAAAAGAACAGGAGATGCCACTATATAGCTTGAGCTGGTATTGATGACGAGTAGACCTGCCAGTCCGCGTTGGTTGAGAAGCGCGAAGATCAAAGTAAGGATAATTACTGCAAGCAACTGACGCCCGGCGGCGACGCTGCCGACGTGGAAGAGCCAAAGCATCGTCCGCCAATGTTTCACGGCGAACGGAAACTATGCGTTGAATGTTCGATCAGCGCCAGCAGACCTTTCAGGAGCGTCTCCGGAGACGGCGGGCAACCCGCTAGGTGCAGATCGACGGGCACCACTGCCGACACGCCGCCAACCACGGCATAGCTGCCGGCAAAACAGCCCCCGTCAGACGCACAGTCCCCCACTGCGACCACCCATTTGGGAGCCGGGGTCGCGTTGTATGTACGCTCCAGGGCTTCGCGCATGTTCCTCGTGACCGGACCCGTGACGAGCAGGACATCGGCATGGCGGGGAGAAGCGACGAAACGAAGGCCGAAGCGCTCGATATCGTAAAAAGCGTTACTGAGAGCATGAATTTCAAGTTCGCAACCGTTGCAGGAGCCGGCGTCTATTTCGCGGATTGAAAGGCTACGACCGAGGTTCTCCCGTGCGACACGCCCCAGCGAAGTAGCCAGTTCCGCGAGCATCGACCGATCGGGATCGGGCACCCCTTCGGTTAGCGGAGATCTGATCAGGTTTTCAAACAGGAGCTTACGCATCATCACACCTAGAGGTCATGCCCGGAATAGGAGCAGTTGAAGGATTTATTGCAGAGCGGGAAATCCGCGACGATGTTGCCTTCGATCGCCGCTTCAAGCACCGGCCACTGAAACCAGGACGGGTCGCGCAAGTGGCAACGCTCAATGATACCCGTCGGGTCAAGCCGGAGCCAGCAGAGGATGTCACCGCGAAAGCCCTCGACGAGAGCCATGCCTTCGCGCGTTTCCTTGGCCTGTGCGACGGCGACCGAGATTTCACCGGGCGGCATCTCCGCCATAATCTGGTCGATCAGTCCAAGGCTCTGCTCGACTTCGCGAATCCGGACCCACACGCGCGCATTGACGTCGCCCTCATTGAAGAGTGGCACGTCAAATCGCAATGCGTCATAGGGCGGATAGGCAAGGTTGCGCCGCGCGTCGAAGGATCGCCCGGATGCGCGGCCAACATAGCCACCGCAGCCATATTGCAGCGCAAGCGTGTGCGAGAGCGTTCCCGTGCCGACCGTGCGGTCTTGTAGTGAGGAGGTCTCGTCGTACAGCTCGACCAGTTGCGAAAAGGCTTTGCGGATCATAGGCAAGAGCGCTCTGACACCGTCCTCGCCGGAGCGATCGAGGTCTGCCGTGACCCCGCCGGGGACAACCTTGTCCATCATCAGCCGATGGCCGAAACAGTTGTTCGACTGACGTAGCACGTGCTCGCGCAGCACGCCGGTGTGCGCATGCATCAATGCGAAGGCCGCGTCGTTGCAGACAGAGCCGATATCGCCCAGATGATTCGCGATCCTCTCCAGCTCGGCCATCAGTGCGCGCAGCCAATGCGCCCGCACGGGAACCTCGATCCCAAGTGCCGCCTCGACCGCGCGCGAATATGAGATCGAATAGGCCACGGTGCTGTCGCCGGATATCCTCGCCGCAAAGTGAGCTGCGCGTTCGAATGAGGCTCCAGCCATCAATGACTCAACGCCCTTGTGGGCATAGCCGAACCGCTCTTCGAGTCGGACGACCGTCTCGCCATTGGCAGTGAACCGGAAATGCCCCGGCTCGATAATACCTGCGTGGACCGGACCGACAGCTATTTGGTGCAGGCCTTCGCCTTCTGCGGTCAAGAAGGCATATGGTGAGCCTTGATCCGATGATTCCGTGGGCGTTCCCAGAGGATGACGGACGCACCAGCGCCCATGATCGAGCCAGGGGCGATTATCGGGTGCGCTGACAGGTTCGAGGCCGAAGAGATCGCTTATGGTTCGTTCGAGACGGTGCGCCGGTGCATGATGCCGGGCGATCGACGGGAATTGGCCGGTGGGACAGGGCAGAGTCGCAACAGCCATTTCGCTCCGGTCGGTTTCGTCCCGGCCAATGTCGTACAGGGCCATGTGGACAGCCCCGGCGTCCCCCCACAGGCCGGCCAGCGTCCAGCGGCCTTCCGCCAGTTGTCCGCCAAGCGCAGACCATGTCTCCACATCGACGATCCTGCGCGGCCATGGATGGTGGGCGTGCGGCAGTGCTGTTCCTGCGAGTGCCTTGATCAAGCTTGGCATATTCCCTCCCAGTTCAATGGAGTAAAACCGCAACATGCTGGAACCAGGTGACCAACGGGGGGGGTAGATATATCCCCGCCGTGAACACCAGCCCAAGATGGGCGATCATAGGAAGATAGGACGCCTTGACCGGATGGCTCACGCCTGTCGGCTCTCCGAAAGCCAATCCATGAACCTTGAGCATCAGCGCGCCAAATGCGACCAGCAGGCCAATCACCAAGGGGATAGCGAGCAGTGGCGCGCGCGCAAAGGTCGAGCTCACCACAAGGAACTCGCTCATGAAGACCCCCAGCGGCGGCATACCGGCGATTGCCGCAACGCCCACCACAAGCCCCCAGCCCAACAGGGGATGGCTCACGGTCAGCCCGCGAATCTCCGCGATGTTTTGGGTATCTTTGGCCTGCGCGATGTGTCCCACGGCAAAGAAGATCGCCGATTTGGTGAGGCTGTGCATGGTCATGTGAAGCAGTCCGGCGAAATTCGCCAGCGGCCCGCCCATGCCGAAGGCGAAGGCGATGATGCCCATGTGTTCGATTGACGAATAGGCGAACAGGCGCTTGATGTCCTTTCTCCTGTACATCATGAAGCCCGCGAAGATCAGGGAGACCAGCCCCATCGTCACCAATAAGGGGCCTGGTGCGATCGCGCCGGGATTGGCGGCGAGCAGCAACTTGAACCGCAGGACAGCATGGAGCGCGACGTTGAGAAGCAAGCCCGAGAGTACAGCCGAGACCGGGGTCGGCCCCTCGGCGTGCGCATCGGGAAGCCACGCGTGTAAGGGTGCGAGCCCGACCTTGGTGCCATAGCCTAGCATCAGGAACACGAAGGCGAGGTTGAGTAAACCCGGATCGAGCGATGCCGCATGTTCAATTAACACGGTCCAGACCATGCCGTCGGGCCCTTCGCCGACCACTGGGCGCGCCGCCATATAAACAAGGATCGTGCCAAATAGTGCCAGTGAGATACCGACGCTGCCAAGGATGAAGTATTTCCACGCTGCTTCGAGCGCCTCATGCGTGCGATAGATACCGACCATCAGCACGGTCGTGAGAGTTGCAAGCTCGATTGCGACCCACATCAGCCCGATATTGTTTGCCAGCAGCGACAGACTCATGCTGAACAGCAGTATCTGATACATAGCATGGTAGAACCGCAGCTGAGTCTTCGTAAGGCGGCCGGTTTCAAGTTCATGCGCAATATAGCTGGCGCTGAAAACGCTGGCGGTGAACCCCACAAACGTGTTGAGTACGATGAAGATTATGTTGAGGTCATCGACCAGCAAATAGGGGCCGGGTTCCGGCGTGCGAATGAACAGCGACAGCGCCGCCAGAAGACTCAGAAAGGCCGAGCTTGCGTTGAGGCCGGCGGAAATCCTGTAGTTGGGAATGAAGATCAAAATGACGGCCGTCACGAGTGGTATCGCCAGGATCAGGCCCTCGCCGCTCGATGGCATGCCGATCAACGGCTTTCTCCTCGGAAATCGTCCATAGCCTCTAGATCGACGGTGTCGAAGCGTTCGCGGATGCGGAACAGAAAGATGCCGATTACGATGAAGGCAATCAGGACAGAAAAGGCGACGCTGATTTCGACAACGAAAGGCATGCCCTTCGCGCCGGTCGCTGCGAGGATCAAGCCATTCTCCAGTGACATGAAGCCAACCACCTGACTGACGGCGTTCCGCCGGGTCACCATCATCAACATACCGAGCAGCACGACCGACAAGGCGAAGGCAAGATCCTCGCGGGCGAACACGTCGGCATTGACGGTAACACGCAGAATGACGACAACCGAAAGCGCGACCAGACCCAGTCCGGCTAACATGGTTGGACCAATGTTGATCGCTGTTTCCACTTCGCGATGGATGCCAAGGCGTCTGATCATCCGGTGAAGCGCAACCGGAATGATGATTGCCTTGACCGAGAGGGTGATTGCCGCCGTCAAATAGAGATCAGACGCACCCTGCACATAGGCCTGCCAAGCGACTGAGAGTGCCAGTATGATTGCCTGGAACGCAAAAACATTGAGCAGTGCGGGCAGGCGATCCTGATAAAGCAGCATCAGGCTGACGAGAACCAGGCTACCCGCTAGGAAATGTGCAATGTCGAGAGCAAGCTTGTCCAAGTTACAGACTCCGAGAAACGAACAAAAGGAGCGTGCCGAGGAACCCCAGCATGAACGCGGCGCCGAGTAGATCCGGCACTCGGAATACCCGCATCTTCGCAATCATGGATTCGAATACGGCGAGCAGAATACCGGCGACGCCAAGCTTGGCGACATAAACGGCCGCACCGATGAGATGGACATGGAGCGGGGCACCAGCCGGGGCAAGACTCCATGGCACGAACACGCAGGCGATCAATGAAAAATAGAGCAGCAGCTTGAGCGACGACGAAAGCTCTAAGAGTGCGAGGTGCCGTCCCGAATATTCAAGCACCATCGCTTCATGCACCATTGTGAGTTCAAGGTGCGTCGCGGGATTGTCCACTGGCATGCGCGCATTTTCAGCAATCGCGACGATAACGAGAGCGACCAATGCCATGCCGATCGAGACGCGCAGACCCACGCCTGGCGAAAGCATGATTCCGGCCACGGTGGAAAGCTGGGTCGAACCGGCGACGAGCGCGAGTGTGAAAACGATCATCATCAACGCCGGTTCGGCCAATGTCGCAATCATTGCCTCGCGGCTTGATCCGATGCCGCCAAAACTGGTGCCGACATCCATGCCGGCAAGCGCAAGAAAGAAGCGTGCGCTTCCGAGTAACGCGATGATGACGATTAGATCCGCAGACCAGCTGAACAAGAGTCCGGTCGCGAAAGTGGGTACCAGCGCGGCCGCAACCCAAGTTGTCGCAAATACAATATAGGGAACGATTCGGAACAGCCACGATGCGCTCTCGGCGACGATGGCCTCTTTGCGGACAAGCCGGATGAGATCGCGATAAGACTGCAGCAACGGCGGCCCACGCCGACGCAGTATCCGCGCCTTCACTTTGCGCACTAGCCCGGTCAGAAGCGGTGACAGCAGCAGCACGAGTAGCATCTGCGAGACCTGGATGGAGAGGCCATCGATCAGTGAGGTGTCGATCATGTCCATGAGGCAAGGATCAGTAAGAGTATTATAAGTTCGCCAAAGACCAGGCTTAAATACCGGCGGATGGTGAGGAACTGGAGATGGTTTAGGCGCTCCGCGAGGACGTTCACCAGGCGAATAAGTGGCTCATAGAGCCACTCCCAGATGAGATCATGCACTGTAACGATCAAACGCGCAGGGCTGCCATTCCCGGGAAGTGGCACATGTATCTCCTCGTGGACACGGAACGCGAAACCGCCGAGTACACGGCGCAATGGCTGGGCGAAGCTGTCCGCAGTATATTGGGTTGCCGGACTGCCATCAGGGAAACCGCAGTCCCAGGCCGGCGCCCTGCGCAACTTGGCCGATGCCAACCAGTGGATGGCAAACACCGCAAGCGATGCCGAAGCTGCGATGAAGATGAAAACCAGCAAGCCGTTATAGGAACTGCGGCTTTCGGCGATCGGCACGATGGAAAGCCAGGCTATGTCGGTCTGAACTGGCATGCGCGTTCCGATAATGGTCTGCACCGCCGGCGCGACTGCATCGATAATTATTGCCGGAAAAATTCCTGCGAGCAAACACAGCACCGCCAGAATCGACATGGCCGCGATCGATATCCGATCGACCTCGTGGGCGTTGGATGCCGCCGCGCTTCTCGGCCTACCAAGGAAGGAAATGCCGAACGCGCGAACGAAGCAGGCAGCGGCCAGCGCTGCGGCCAGCGCAAGCATGGCACCGACTGCCGGGATGAGGAGCTTCAGTGCCCATTGGGGAAGTTCAGGGCTCAGCAATATGGCTTGTAGCATGAGCCATTCCGACGCGAAGCCGTTGAGCGGCGGCAAAGCCGAGATCGCGACGGAACCGACCAAGAAAAGAAGGCCTGTCGTCGGCATCCGGTTTAGCAGACCACCGAGATTCTCCATTGCTCTCTCGCCGGTGGCAGTGAGAACGGCACCTGCACCGAAGAACAGAAGGCTTTTGAACAGCGAATGATTGAGAACGTGGAACAGCGCAGCGGTCACCGCGACTGCGGCGGCGGCCGTCATGCCATTGCCCTGGAAGGCGAGCGCCAAACCCAACGCCACAAAGATCAGTCCGATATTCTCGATGGTACTGTAGGCCAAGACGCGCTTGATATCGTTCTGCATCAATGCGGAAAGGACCCCGAGCACCGCCGTTACAGCACCGACAATCAATACAGGAACGGCCCACCACCAAGAAATGGGCCCCAGCAAATCGAAGGCTAACCTGATGAAGCCGTAGATGGCGACCTTGGTCATCACCCCGCTCATCAGTGCGGAAACATGACTTGGGGCGGCCGGATGCGCGAGGGGCAGCCAAACATGCAGCGGTACGAGACCCGCCTTCGAGCCGGTGCCGAGCAAGGCCAGGCCAAGCACCAGCCCAGCCAGTCCGGATGGTGCACCATCCGCGCGCATAGTCGCAAACGCGTAGCCGCCATCGGGGCCTGCCATCAGACCGAAGGCGAGCAGGAGTGCCAGTGTCCCGAAGCTGGCCATCGCGATATAGACATAACCTGCCTTTCGATTTCCCTCCTCCTGATGGTGGGTCATCACGAGCGCCCATGATGCTAGGGACATGGATTCCCAAGACAGGAGAAAAGTGAAGGCATCGGCTGCCAGCAACACCAAGTTCATGCCAGCCAGGAACATCGGAAAAAACGGTAGGACTCGCTCGGGCGCGGACTCGTGGCGACCGTATCCAAGCCCGTAAAGGCTGGCGGCAACTCCGCCCAGATTGATCACGACGAGGAAGAAGGCCGACAGCGCATCGAGTCGGAAATGGGCACCAATCCATGGCAAACCGAGCGGTAGGACGGTTTCCCATGCAACGGACGATTGTGCGATCAAATGCATGAGGCCGTAAGCGCACGCGACTCCTGAAATCAACAAACTCGCGCCGTAAACCGGCCATCTTGCCCAGCTGACACGACCAATCGGAATCGCGACGCCGCTGGTGACCAAGTGCGCCAATATGCACCAAAGTAAAACGTCGAGAGGTGCCCAATTGGTCATTCAAACAACGCGCGCGCTAACCGTCTGGGCGGTTCGATTGTCTTTAGCAGCCACTGTCAACCGGATACCACCGCCGCCGACGGCACCGAGCGCTATGAATTGGATCGCCGCTTCATTCAGGGCGGCGATCAGCCTGATAAACGAATCGACATTTCCTCGAATGATGCCCTCGCTTCTTCCCGTCCACTGAATGGTTTGAGCGGAAAGACCTGATAACACAGGGAGTTGTCGCTGGTCGATGCCGAGCCAAGCCTGCGCTCCTCTCAACCGGTATACCCCGATCATTAGGTGTCCTTTCAAGTGAATTTCGCGATCATTACATAGCATGATTGCATTCTCACTACTAATATGCAATAGTCCTATTGTGATATTTTAAACATCAATTTGGTTGCACTTGATGTTGATTGAGGACTTTCTGGACAAGGATGACTACGACCGGAGTCATCGCCGGAATTCGAGGCCAAGCGATAGGTGGATTGGAGAGTATCAATGAGCGCAAGATTTCGCCTGCGGCCAAGGCCTTTGTCGCCCCATCTTCTCATCTATCGACTGACAATCACTATGGCGATGTCCATTGTTCATCGCCTCACCGGCGTCGTTCTATATCTTGGCTCCTTATTTTTTGCTTGGTGGATTGTTGCAGTATCTGCCGGCCAAAAGTCTTATGCTGTCTTTGATCTGTTCGCTGCGTCCTTACCCGGAAAGACCATCATCTTCGGGTTCGTATGGGCGCTAATCCATCACATGCTCGGCGGCATCCGCCATCTCATTTGGGATGGCGGACTGTGGATTAATTTGCCGGAAGCCAGAGGGATTGCCTGGGTGACGTTGATTGGATCGGTGACGCTCGCTCTCACCGCTTGGATTGCTGGAGCATTCATCAGGACCTTGATCCAATGACCAGCATGCGCACGCCACGCCGTCGCGTCCGTGGTCTCGGGGCTGCTGGCAGCGGCACCGGCGATTTCTGGCTTCAGCGCGTTACTGCAATTGTAAACGTCCCGCTTGCCGTGGGTTTCCTTGCTCTTCTGATCGCACTTTCCGGATCGAATTTCGACACTGCCAGAACGTGGATTGGCAATCCGATTGTCGCGCTTATGCTTATCTTGCTAACTTTTTCAGCTGCGTTGCACATGCGGTTAGGCATGAAGGTAATCATAGAAGATTATGTCCATGGGACCATATTAAAAATTGCCTGTCTCTTAGGGAATACTCTGTTTTCAACTGTAGTTGGTGTCAGCTGCATTTACGCAATTCTCAGGGTCAGCCTGAGCTCCTGACTTGTCGAGGTAAACGTGGCATGAGCGTCTCCAGAGCATATGAATTCATCGATCATACCTACGATGTGATCGTTGTAGGTGCCGGGGGCGCTGGCCTGCGCGCCACCCAAGGTGCTGTTGAGGCGGGTCTTAAAACCGCCTGTATCAGCAAAGTCTTTCCGACCCGGAGCCATACCGTTGCCGCTCAGGGCGGAATCGCCGCAAGCCTCGGCAATTTGGGCGAGGACAATTGGCAATGGCATATGTACGACACGGTCAAGGGTTCTGACTGGCTTGGCGACCAGGATGCCATAGAATATATGTGCCGACAGGCCGTGCCCACGGTTATAGAACTCGAGCACGCGGGTCTCCCATTTTCCCGCACTCAAAGCGGAGAGATTTATCAGCGGCCATTTGGTGGCCACATGAGCAATTTTGGCGAGCGCCCAGTTTCCCGCGCATGTGCCGCCGCCGATCGCACTGGCCATGCCTTGATCCATACACTTTACGGACAGGCGCTGCGCTTCGGTGCCGAGTTTTTCATCGAATATTTCGTGCTAGATCTCATCATGGTGGACGGCGTGTGTAGGGGCGTTACCGCTTGGTCGCTAATGGACGGGTCATTGCACCGTTTCCGGGCACAACAGGTGATATTGGCTACCGGTGGTTATGGCAGGATCTACTTCTCCTGCACCTCGGCGCATATTTGCACGGGCGACGGTGGTGGCATGGTCCTACGTGCCGGGCTCCCGTTGCAGGACTTGGAGTTCATGCAGTTTCATCCCACCGGAATCTATGGAGCCGGCTGCTTGATCACGGAAGGTGCGCGTGGCGAAGGTGGGTATCTCGTCAATTCTGAGGGCGAGCGATTCATGGATCGCTATGCGCCTACGGCGCGAGACCTTGCCTCACGCGATGTGGTTTCCCGTGCGATGACGATAGAAATTCGAGAGGGCCGCGGCGTTGGCCCCAATAAGGATCACATTTTTCTCCACCTCGATCACCTGTCCCCCGAGATGTTGCACGAACGCCTGCCCGGTATTTCAGAATCCTCGCGGATATTCGCCGGTGTAGATGTGACCCGGCAGCCCATACCGGTGCTACCAACCGCACATTACTGTATGGGCGGCATCCCTGCGAATTATCATGGTCATGCCATCAGCGCTGCTGGAGAGGATCCAGATGCAATTGTTCCGGGACTTATGACGGCAGGTGAAGCAGCTTGCGTTTCGGTTCATGGTGCCAATCGCCTGGGTTGCAACTCCTTGCTCGACATTGTCGTCTTCGGGCGGGCAGCGGCTCTGCGATGCGCTGAAACACTGACTGCGGGTGCCTCGCAGCCAGAATTTCCAGCAGATGCTGGCGACGAGAGCATCGCAAGGTTTGACAGGTATCGTTACGCCAGCGGGCGAACTCCTACACCACGCCTCCGGTTGCAGATGCAACAAACTATGCAGAGATTCGCAACTGTATTTCGTACGGGCGAGATATTGAAAGAAGGCGAGAAAAAGCTGAATAAAGTGTGGGAAGGCCTATCGGATATCGCGGTTTCAGATCGGTCGATGATCTGGAATTCTGATCTTCTTGAGACGCTCGAATTCGAAAATCTCTTGCTGCAAGCAAAGGCGCTTGTCGGCTCTGCGGTCGCGCGAACCGAGAGCCGAGGTGCGCATGCACGGGAGGATTTCCCCGAACGCGACGACAAGAATTGGATGAAGCATAGCCTGGCATGGGTGGATACGTCCGGGAAAGTTCGTCTGGACTACAGGCCAGTACATACATTCACGATGACTGAAGATATCGAATATATCGAACCCAAGGCGCGCATATATTAACAGCGATGGCTCGCGTCCCGAATATCGAGGAAGATACAATGGTTCAGCTTACACTTCCGAAGAACTCAAGAATCGTGGAGGGCAAGCATTACCCTGCCAGTCGCTCGGCCAATAGAGTGCGGCGAATTCTTGTTTACCGATACGACCCGGACAGCAGCGAAAATCCGCGAATCGACCGCTACGATATCGATCTTGATTCCTGCGGCCCCATGGTGCTTGATGCTCTGATCGCGATCAAGAACGAAATCGACCAGACGCTGACGTTCCGCCGGTCATGCCGAGAGGGTGTGTGCGGATCCTGTGCGATGAATATCGATGGAAGCAACACCCTTGCATGCACGAAAAGCATTTTCGACATCAAGGGTGACATCAAAATCTACCCCTTGCCGCATCTCGAAGTGGTCAAGGACCTCGTACCTGACTTGACGCATTTCTATGCCCAATACGCGGAGATCAAACCCTGGCTTGACACAGAAACGCCGAGACCAGAAGGTGAATGGAAGCAAAGCCGCGAAGACAGGGCAAAGCTCGATGGTTTGTATGAGTGCATCTTATGCGCCTGTTGTTCAACCTCTTGTCCAAGCTACTGGTGGAACAGCGATCGATATCTCGGGCCAGCTGCCCTGATACAGGCCTATCGGTGGCTTGCCGACAGCCGCGACGAAGCGACTGGCGGGCGTTTGGATGATCTTGAAGACCCATTTCGTCTATACCGTTGCCATACGATCATGAACTGTGCGCAAGCTTGCCCGAAGGGACTCAATCCCGCCAAGGCCATTGCCAAGATCAAGTCGATGATGCTTGAGCGACAAATATGACCTTGGGTGCATTAGACGCGAGGTTGGTCTCGTTGGTGTGCTTACACTATGGCGTGCGGCGAAACACCGGAAGAAGGATGACCGCCTCTGACGATGCTTACAGCTGACGGATTGCCAAAGCAATTTCTCCACCAGTCTTGCCATCGGCAAGGGATATTTGCGTTGCAGAATTCTCGCCTTCTCACGCGTCCTTTCGCGTTCGAACTGAAAACACTCATCCCTGAACGCAAAAACGATGAAATTCATCCCAGTTTCGACCAGCAGGGTGGTGATTTGGCGCAAGCATTCGCTGTGACGGTCCTGCATCGGTACATACTTCCCAAGGTAATTCCATAGAATGACAACGAAAATTCCGTCAGCGTTGAACCGGACGCGGTAAGAGCGGTAGAATCGACCGTGCCGTTTCGTCAGTCATCAAGGGCCTCCCGCTTCGTATTCGACGAAACATTCGGGTCCCGGCTGTTCCCTTGGTCGATCACGTGCGCAATCTCCGACATTAGTCCTGCGGCTTCGACCGGTTGGAGTTCGGCTTCACAAAGCGATCCGTCGCCTTGGTGGAACGTTACCACTACCCGAAAGGCCCCTGGATCGCGAGGGATCAACCGCAGATGCGCGTTAACACCGCTCACCGGCAGGCGCGTCGTACTTGCACCGTCAGCGGGGCTTTCCTGTTCAGAAACTGATTCAATGGATGACATAAGATATATATACAACATAATCATAAATTGTTAAGCCTGATATTTGATGTTCAGTACATCAGGAGTTTGCATGATCACGTCACAGCAAATGCGGGCCGCGCGAGCCCTTCTCGGGCTTGACCAGCGTCAGTTGGCCAAGCTTGCAGGGCTTTCCGTGCCCACCATCCAACGCATGGAGTCGTCAGGGGGCCAAGTACGCGGTGTTGTCAGTACCTTGGTGAAAGTGATCACCGCGCTTGAAGGCGCGGGCATCGAACTCCTGGGCGAGAATGCGCCAAGCACCGGTTTCGGGCGCGGCGTCCGCCTGCGTGAAGCGAAGAAGGGCAAGTCCGGCTGACGAGGCCAGTCAATCCTTTACGACAAAGCGGCTACCGAGAGGGCTGAACGGTGACGATGAAGGCCTAAATGGCCTGAGGGTCGTTCTGTCCGGTGTGCAGCCACCGTTACGCTCGATGAAAGAGCGGGGCCAGCTATACGGCGTTTTAGGCAAGATTTTCTATGCGGCCGATTGCGCCAATGCGCGGTCGCTCGCGCAGATGATAATGCTCGACGAATGCGTCATTGCTGTCGCTGGCGGCGTCGAGAGCATGAGTCAGTTTCCCTATGTGGTAAAGTCCAGAGGCTGGGTCCGATGTACGGGTGATGACGTCATCAAGGATGCCATGAATGCCATCCTGCCTGACCCTTTTGTCGTGGGCAATATGGGTGACCCGCAACGAATGTAGCCAATCAGCATAGCATAACGCACAAGCAGCAGGACGCTCCCACGCCGAGAGTCATCGGCGTCCGGAACCTTTCAGTTCAAGGTCGAAAGACAGGCGGGACTGATGTTTCTGAGGCCCGGCTTGCCAGCCTCAAGTCGCTGTTCAGCAAGGAGGACTGGACGGCTACTACCGGCATCCGCTGCTGCAGCCAAAGCAAGGGGCCTGACACCGCGCACCCGGATGGTAAAACACCGGTGTCGCGCCGGAGGTCATGGGGATGGCACCGGTCGAGGCCGCTCCCATTGCTCTTAGAGTCCGAACGATAATTAATATGTTTGATATCATGGTTTTGCGATACGCCGCGTCAGGAGTTGGACGGAAGCCATGAAGATCCATGCGGTTGCCGAGGCGATTGTGTGCTCGAAGTCCTTGGCGAGGCGGCGGTTGCCGTTCAGCCATGCGAAAGTTCGCTCGACGACCCAGCGGCGGGGCAGAACAATGAAGCCTTTGGCATGGTCTGACCGTTTGATAATCTCGATGGTCCAGTCACCGGTTTTTGTCAGCGCCTGCCTGAGCTTGTCACCTGCATATCCTCCATCGGCGAACACATGGCGCAGCCACGGGAAGCTGTAACGAACGTCTTTGACCACCATTGGCGCGCCGTCCCTGTCTTGAATGTCGGCGCTGTGGACGACGGCGTGAACCAAAAAGCCGTTGGTGTCGGTGATGATATGGCGCTTTCTGTCTTTGGTCTTCTTGCCAGCGTCATATCCCCGTATTCCGCCGCTTTCTGTCGTCTTGACCGACTGACTGTCGATCACACCAGCACTTGGCGAGGCCTCACTGCCCCTGCGCTATCCGTGCATTCTGGATAAGATAATGATTAATCCGCGCCCATGTGCCATCATCGCGCCAGGCGTAAAAATAATGCTGCACCGTGGTTGCTGGCGGAAAGCCCGGCGGCATCATCCGCCACGGCAGGCCACCGCGCAGCATATACAGCATCGCCTCGACTATCCGGCGCATCGGCCATTTGCGCGGGCGTCCAACATGACTGGGCCGGGGGAAGAACGGTTCCAGCACCGCCCATTCCCCATCGGTTAAATCGCTTGGCAAACACTGCTCTTTACGGGCATGTTGCACCCGGGTGGTATCAGTCCACATCATCGGTCCTTTCAGTCGTTTCGTCACAACTGTTGAATCAATGATGTGAAACAGCGTCAAGCTAAACCGCTGATACCATTCAACTTAGTTTTCGGTCAGACACTTAGGTTGCGGCAAGAGGCACATCATTGTCAATTCTATAAGATTATCCAGGACCATGATAGCAATGACCAACGATGATCGAGACGATTTCCACTCTTCTTGCGTCGCGCACGGAGAGTGTCCGGAAAGGGATTGAGCGCCATTCGAGCGTCTTTGACCGATAGACATTCTCTGATCATGGCATATTTCAGCGCACTATCCCTGCAGCCGCAAGAACCGCCATATTGATCAGGTCTGATGCTGTTGACGTCATCGCTGCAATCTGCACAGATTTTTCCATGCCCACGAGAAAGGGCCCCAAGGATTCACCGCCAGCCAGTTCCTTGATCAGTTTGGCCGTGATGTTGGCTGATTGCAGACCAGGCATAATCAGGACATTTGCTGGCGCCGTCAACCGGCTGAACGGATAGTATTGCTTCATTTCCTTATTCAGGGCGACGTCGGGGGACATCTCGCCTTCATATTCGAATTTCACCTTACGAGCATCGAGAAGCATAACCGCATTACGGGATGTTTCCAGCCATTCCCCGGGTGGGTTCCCGAAATTGGAGTAGGATAGGAAAGCTACTCGTGGTTCATGCCCCATCCGGAGAGCGATTTCGGCGGTTTGCACGGCAATATCAGCAAGCTCGGCTGCCGATGGCCGTTCGTTCACGGTGGTGTCTGCGATAAAGGCAGTCTTGTTGCGGCCGACGAGCACATGAAGCCCGAAGGGAATATGATCTTGGGCCGGATCCAGAACGAGCCGGACGTGCTCAAGCGACTGCCGGAAATGGCGCGTCGTGCCGGTTATCATCGCCTCGCCCTCGCCCATGTCGAGCAGCAGCGCCCCGAATACATTGCGATCCCGGTTCACGAGGCGGGCGCAGTCCCTGTACAGGAAACCCTTGCGCTGCAACCTACCGTAAAGGCGCTCGATCATATCCGGGACCAGCGGTGAGATGCGCGCGTTGTGAATCTCGAAATTTTCTGGATCACATCCCAAGCTTTGAAGGCTTTCCCGTACCCGCTCGTTCTGGCCGACGAGGATCGGCGTCCCGTATCCGCCTTCCTGAAATGCGATCGCGGCACGAAGGACTGGATCTTCTTCTGCCTCGGCAAAGATCATGCGCGTTGAACGTGAGCGAGCTAGCTCATGGGCAGAGGCTAGAACAGCAGTGGTGGGGTTCAATCGTTCACGTAGCGTCCGGCGGTAGGCTACGATGTCAGTGAGCGGGCGACGCGCCACGCCCGTCTCAGTCGCCGCTTGAGCCACCGCAGGTGGAACCGTTTCGATCAGGCGCGGATCGAAGGGTGTTGGAATTATGTACTCGGGACCAAAGCTGCCGACGCTGCCGCCATAGGCGGCGGCCACTTCTTCTGGAACGCGTTGCCGCGCCAACTCGGCGATGGCATGGGCGGCAGCCACCTTCATCGCGTCGTTGACCGTGGTGGCTCTTACATCAAGCGCCCCGCGAAAAATATAGGGAAAGCCCAGGACATTGTTGATCTGATTGGGGTAGTCCGACCGCCCCGTCGCGATGATCGCATCAGCGCGGACCGATTTCACGATTTCGGGCGCGATTTCAGGGGCTGGATTTGCCAAAGCGAAGATGATCGGACGCGCCGCCATCGAAGTGGCCATTTCCGCCGTCACTGCACCAGCAGCTGACAGGCCCAGGAACAGGTCCGCTCCTTTCATCGCGTCGGCCAGTGTTCTAGCATCGGTTTCGGCGGCGTGAGTCGACTTCCACTGATTCATACCCTCGGCGCGGCCTTGGTAGATGACGCCCTTGCTGTCGCACATGATGACATGGAGAACGCCCAGGGACTTGGCGAGCTCAGTGCAGGCAATCGCCGCAGCCCCAGCGCCGTTCACGACCATCCTGAGGTCCTTGAGAGCGCGTCCGGTCAGATGGGCGGCATTGATAATACCGGCGGCTGTAATGATCGCAGTGCCATGCTGGTCATCATGGAATACGGGAATGTTCATATGCTCGCGCAGTGTCTGCTCGATAATGAAGCACTCTGGAGCCTTGATGTCTTCAAGGTTGATGCCGCCGAAACTCGGCTCCATCAGCTCCACTGCAGAGATGAAGCGATCGGTATCCTCGGTTGCAAGTTCAAGGTCGATGGCATCGACATCGGCAAAGCGCTTGAACAGCACTGCCTTGCCTTCCATGACAGGCTTCGAAGCCAGCGCCCCAAGATTGCCGAGACCGAGGATCGCAGTCCCATTGGTTATCACCGCGACCAGGTTGCCTTTGGCGGTATAATCATATGCAGCATCCGGATCCGCAGCGATCGCATGTACAGGTGCCGCTACGCCTGGCGAATAAGCAAGCGCGAGATCGCGTTGCGTCGCCATTGGCTTGGTCGCAACGATTTCGATCTTCCCTGGACGGCCAGTAGTATGAAATTCAAGCGCCTCGCGCTCAAGAGATGCGTCACCCATTCCATTCTATCCTAATCGGGGTCTGGCGCAGGCATTGCCTGCTCAAACCAATTGTATGCGCCCTGGCAGATCATGCTTACTAGCCGAACCAGAACTCGCAAAACGGTTAGTTCCGTTGGCGTTTCAAGGTGTAGTATTCTTGTCGCGCTTCCGACGTTGCCGTTCACGCTCGGTCAATTCTGCGTTTCGTCGATCCTGCGCGTGACCACCAGCGATCGTGACGCCAAAGAATAGGGCCATTAGCAGAATAGAAATGACAACGATTACCCCGATGACCATGACAGCAACTAAAGCTTGATCGGTTCGAGGATCGAGACGTAGTTCGCCACCGCGCCGCCGCCCATATTGAAGCAGGCGCCAAGCTCAGCGCCGGGAAGCTGCATTTCTCCGGCATCTCCGGAAAGCTGGCGAGCTGCCAGCACGTGCATCGAGACGCCGGTTGCGCCAACAGGATGCCCCTTGGCCTTCAGCCCACCCGACAAATTGATCGGCAATCGCCCGCCACGTTCAGTTTTTCCCTCCCGCACAAGCTGGCTTGCTTCTCCAGGTTTGCAGAGGCCCATGGCCTCAATCGTCAAAAGCTCGGCGATGGTGAAGCAATCATGGACTTCAGCGAAGTCCAGATCATTCACGGTAATTCCAGCGGTGCGGTACGCTCGCTCGAACGCCAGTCGTGGGCCTTCGAAGCTGGCCAGATCTTTGCGGGACATGGGAAGGAAGTCACTGACGTGCTCCGCCGCACGGAAGCCAATCGCACGCTCAAGCCCGCGAGCGACATCTGGGTGAGCGATTATCACGGCTGCCGCACCATCGGAAATGAGTGAGCAATCCGTGACTTTGAGTGGCGGGACAATCACCGGATTGCGATCTGATGCGGTCATGCAGAAGTCGAGATCGATTTCCTTGCGCATATGAGCGAGCGGATTCGAAAGTGCATTACGATGGTTCTTTACTGCAATGCGCGCCATTGCATCCGTCGGGTCGCCATGCCGCACAGCATAAGCCAAGGCATATTGCGCGAATATTGCCGGAAAGGAGAGATCGCCTTCTTCAGGCTGGTAACTTGCACCTGATAGAGCCTTTGTGACGCCTGCCGTGTCGAGGCCGGTCATCTTTTCTGCCCCTACTACGAGGGCCACCTTGATACGACCGCTCTGAACTGCGTCCAGCGCCGAATAGAGGGCTGCCGAACCTGACGCACATGCATTCTCGCATCGCGTTGCCGGCTTGAAGCGCAAGGCATCGTGCGCACCCAAGATCATTGATGAACAAAATGCGTCGGGGACCATGCCGGAATTGAAATGGCCCAGCCAAACCGCATCAATATCTCGCGGTTCGATGCGGGCATGGATAATCGCCTCATTTGTCGCGGAGATGATAAGACTTTCAATGGTCTCACCGGGCAGCTTCCCAAATGGCGTATGCCCCCAACCTACGATGTTTGCCTGAATCTTGATCTTGGGCATCTTCAGCCTCGTGTAGTCTTTGAAAAAAAAGCTCCTCCAGAGTGGTGGAGAGAGTGGATCATCCG
>PFJE01000057.1 GCA_002783865.1 Sphingomonadales bacterium CG_4_10_14_3_um_filter_58_15 | reverse complement strand
CGGTGACTTCCAGGTCGGTATTGGGCTGCACCGCTTCGTTGTTGAGATAGAGCGGATAGACGTCTTTTAATTTGGTCATAGGGGATTCACTCACACCTTCGCGCTGAGTTCCTTGATCTCGTGATTTAAAATGCGATCATTGTCGGAATAGTCGACCGGAACCTCGATCAGATGCACGCCTTCGCTGTTCAGGCATTTGTCGATAGTTTCCTGCAGATTCTGGGCGCTGCTGATCCGGTAGCCATTGGCACCATAAGCCTCGGCATATTTGACAAAATCCGGATTGCCATAGGTCAGGCCCCAGTCCTTGAAGCCCATGTTCGCCTGTTTCCAGCGGATCATGCCATAGCTGTTGTCGTTGAGAACCAGCACGGTGATGTTCAGTTTCAGCCGTACCGCGGTTTCCATTTCCTGGCTGTTCATCATGAAGCCGCCATCGCCGCAGATCGCCATGACCTTGCGGTCGGGATAGACCATCGATGAGGCCATCGCCGAGGGCAGGCCTGCGCCCATCGTCGCCAGGGCGTTGTCGAGCAGCACCGTATTCGGCTGGCGCGCCTTGTAATTGCGGGCGAACCAGATCTTGTAAACGCCATTGTCGAGGCAGATGATGCCATCTGCCGGCATCGCTTCGCGGACGACCTTCACCAGGTGCGGCGGGTAGATCGGGCAACGCAGGTCGTCATCCATCGTATCCGTATGCTCTTCCTCGGCCCGGCGCGCCTTGTACATCGCGTCGAAATTCCAGCTGCCGGACGGAACGATATCTTCCTTCATCTGCCAGACCGCGTTGCCGATATCGCCGATCACCTCGATCTGCGGGAAATAGACCGGATCGACTTCGGCGCTGTTCATCGAGACGTGAATGACTTCGGTGCTGCCGGTGGTCATGAAGAAGGGCGGTTTTTCGATGACATCATGCCCGACGTTGATGATCAGGTCGGCGGATTCGATCGCGCGATGGACAAAGTCGTTTGCCGAAAGCGCCGCGCAGCCCATGAATTCCTTGTGGGTTTCATCGACCACACCCTTGCCGAGCTGGGTGGTGACAAAGGGAATGCCGGTTTTCTCGATAAATTGCGTGAGCATCCGTCCGGTCCGTGTCCGGTTGGCTCCGCCACCAATCACCAGAATAGGAGATTTGGCGCTTTCGATTTTCTTGGTCGCAGCGCGCACGGCTTTTGCCTCGGCCACGGGACGCCGGGCGAGGCTGGGCGCGATTGGGGTGGAATCGGTTTCTTCGTCGGCAATATCCTCGGGAAACTCGATATGGGTCGCACCGGGCTTTTCTTCCTCGGCGAGACGGATCGCTTCACGCACGCGGCTGGGGATATTGTCAGCAGAGGCCAATTGGTGGGTGAATTTGGTGATCGGGCCCATCATGTCGACGACGTCGAGAATCTGGAACCGACCCTGCTTGGATTTCTTGATCGGTTTCTGGCCGGTGACCATCAGGATCGGCATGCCGCCCAATTGCGCATAGGCGGCTGCGGTCACCAGATTGGTCGCGCCGGGGCCCAATGTCGCCATGCAGACACCGGTCTTGCCGGTGTGCCGTCCATAGGTTGCGGCCATGAAACCGGCACCCTGTTCGTGACGGGTTAGAATGAGTTTGATTTTCTTGGAGCGCGACAGGCTGTCGAGCATGTCGAGATTTTCTTCGCCGGGAACGCCGAACAGATATTCAACGCCCTCGTTTTCGAGACATTCTACGAACAGATCGGATGCTTTGGTCATGTGGGTCCTTCCCTGATCGCGATGACCAGTTTGTGTGCGAGTAATTGGCAACGACCCCAATGACCCTCAATCCCCCTCAGAAATGAGACTCACTCTACCCCTATGTTCTTGGTTGATAAGTCAGAATAGCCGCGAAGTCACCCCTCAATATCCCCGGTCAAAGTCGGCCACGGCAATCATGTCGTCGCCATTTTTGTAGCGTTTCAGATTTTCCACGAAGCGGGCGGCGGCACGCTGGAACATGCGCGTTTGGGCGGTGCCCGACAAATGCATGGTGATGATGCAATTGGGCGCGTCCCACAGTGGGTGGTCGGCTGGCAGCGGTTCGGGATCCGTCACGTCGAGCGCGGCGCCGCCGATTGCCTTGTCATTGAGCGCTGTGAGCAGCGCTTCCTGGTCGACCAGACTGCCGCGCGCGACGTTGACCAGCCAGGCGGAGGATTTCATGGCGGCGAATTCGTCGGCGCCAAACATATGTTTCGTGTCACTGGTGGCGGGAGCCGACACGAAGACCCAATCGAATTCGCCGAGCCGGTCGCGCCAGTCGTCGAGGCCGATGACATTGGCTTCGCTGGTGGCGGTGCGGCGGACAGCGGTCACCTCGACGTCAAAGCCGGAGAGCTTTTTGGCGATCTGCTGGCCGATGCCGCCATAGCCGATGATCAGCGCCTTGCTGTCGTCGATTTCGGCGGTACCCGGCGGTGTTTCCAGCCAGTTGTGCTGGCGCTGATTGTCGAGGATGAGATCGCTGCGCTTGGCGGCGGCCAGCATCATCATCACCGCAAATTCGGCGATCGGCGCGCCGTTCAGGCCGGCGCCATTGGTCAGGATCGTGCCCTGCGCCTTGAGCTGCTCGAGCGGAAAATGCTCGACCCCGGCATAGATGCTGTTCAGCCATTTGAGATTGGTCGCGGCGGAAATGATTTCGGCCATCTTTTCCTTGTCATACATGTCGAACCAGCCGATCTCGGCCTGCGGCGCGATTTCCATCGCTTCCTCGGTGCTGGTGAACCATGTGACATCAAGATCGCCGCAATGCGGTTCGACCAGCGGGCGGACGAGCGAGGCCATGGCGGCTTTCGGTTTGGTCATATTTCAATTCTCCAGTCCCATTGTAGCTTGTCGCCGTCCATTAATTCGACGCCCCAGAGGGAAAGCAATGCTTTCAGTTCATCAGCTAACGTGTAGTCGCCTCGCGACTTCAACAAACGCCGTGTACGGACAACTGCCTCCACATCTGCATCAGAGATAGAGAAATTTTCTAAGCCATCGACAGTTTTCGATACCCTGAGCTTTCGCCTGGTTATCCTCAGTAAATCAAGGCCAAGTACACTATCAAACAGCGCGACCAATCGTACCCTATCTCGTTTCGAAAGATTTCTGTCTTTTATGGCTTGATCTAATACCGTCAAGGCAATTGGAGTGTTTAAGTCATCTGAAATAGCTTCATCAAATTTTCCGATCAAGCTAGACATTTCAAATCCCGCGATTGATCGAATTTGGGAAATCATCTGATTGCTGAGCTGACCATTTTCAGTTGTATTTTCCCTTAGCTCGGACATTATTTTTGTATCTGGGCTGATTCGCCGTACAGCCATCACGAGTCGTTTTAGACGAAGACTAGCGGCTTCTAGGTTTTCCCACGTAAACTCCAGCTCGCTGCGATAATGGGCCTGCAGGCACATCAGGCGATAGGCGAGGGGGTGGATGCCCCTGTCGATCAGCACCTGCAGCCGCAGGAAGTCGCCGCTGGACTTCGACATCTTTCCGGCTCTGTCGATCAGGAAATTATTGTGCATCCAGATATTCGCGCCGCTGTGCTCCGAACAATTATGCGCCTGGTTCTGGGCAATTTCGTTGGGGTGGTGAATCTCGCGATGATCGATCCCGCCGGTGTGGATATCGAATTTTTCGCCAAGATATTTATTGCTCATCTGCGAACATTCGAGATGCCAGCCGGGCGCGCCCTTGCCCCAAGGACTGTCCCATTCCATCTGCCGGGTTTCGCCAGCGGGCGTCTTGCGCCAGATGGCAAAATCCTGCGGGTGGCGCTTGCCTTCAACCGCGTCGATCCGGCCCTCGATATCGTCGCTTTGTGCGCCAGCGAGCCGGCCGTAATCCGGCACCGTGCTGACATCAAAATAGAGCCCGCTGTCCAGTTCGTAGCAATGTTTGTCGGCGATGCTTTTGGCAAAGGCGATCATCTCTTCGACATGGTCGGTGGCAATTGCCCATTTGGCTGGCTGGCGGATGTTGAGCCGCTCAATATCTTTCCAGTAAGCGTCGGTATAATATTTGGCGATATCCCAAGCGGACTTGCCGGATTGCGCCGCCGCCTTTTCCATCTTGTCATCGCCCACATCGGCGTCCGAGGTCAGATGACCGACATCGGTGATATTGATGATATGGGTGAGCTTGTAGCCTTTCCAGCTCAGTGTGCGGCCCAGCAGATCGGCGAACACATAGGCGCGCATATTGCCGATATGCTGATAATTATAGACCGTCGGCCCGCAAGTATAGACGCGCGCCTCGCCCGGATGAACGGGCACAAACTCCTCCATCTGGCGAGTCAGGCTGTTGAACAGTTTTAGCGGATGCGCGGCATTGTCATTCATTGGGTCATTCATCGCTCATCGCCTAATGGCTTTCCGCGCAACAGGTCAACAGATCAATTGATCGCAGCGGTCATTCTGCCGGTTCGGGCTCTTTCTCTGCATCATTTATCGCGCATTTTCCCACAGCGTCGCTCTCGCACTCTTCCCCGTTGACCCACAGATCATCATTCCCTGCGCCGGTGACCGGTTCATCGATCAACGGATTTTCTAGCAGATCCTCATTTTCCTTAATCTCGACAGGATTGGAAGCAAATGGGTCCGACTCATATTCTTCCGGCGTCACCTCTTGTTCGATCACGTCCTGAACCGGGTCCTCGATTTCTGGCGTCTCCGGTGTCGGGGCCGGAGTAGGGGTTGGTGTGGGAGTGGGAGTGGGAGTGGGAGTGGGAGTGGGAGTGGGAGTGGGGGTTGGTGTTGGCGTTGGCGTTGGGGTCGGAGTTGGGGTCGGAGTCGGAGTTGGAGTTGGAGTTGGAGTTGGAGTTGGGGTCGGAGTTGGAGTGGGGGTTGGTGTCGGTGTTGGCGCACAGCTGGCAGGGTTGTTGATCACACAGCCATTGATGGTCGATGCCGAATCGAAGCCGATCCCCACATCGGTGGCCGGAATCGTGTCCAGACCGGTCGCGCCGCCAACGATGCCATTGATCACGATATTGGCGCTGCCGGTTGAAGGGCCGGCAATGGATAAGGTGCCAACATTGAACCCGCGACGATCCGCGAAATCCGTTCCGTTCGCGGTATTCTGAATGAGCAGATTGTCGGTTACCGTGATCTGGACATTGTCCGCCCGGATCAAACCATCGGGCAGGTTGATGCCATCGTTGGAAGACAGGCGGGTGTTGATAGCCGCTGCGCCAAGACCATTGATGTCGGCGAGCGCCTGACTGGTCATCGCATAGACATTGACGGCGTTGATCGACAGGCTGCCGCTGCCGGAGAAGCTTCCGTTCGCGTCTGTCATCTGGATGATGCCGCTGGCGGCATCGATAAACAGATTTTGGGCGGCGGTGAAGTTGAGACCGGAATTGGCGTTGGCGTTGCTGAAATCGACAAAGCCCCCAACCGAGATCGACTGGCCGGACACGAGATTGAGCGCGTTGCTCAGTCCGATATTGGCCGATTGTGCGCCGCTGACATTGTTCGCCACCAGTATGTTTAGATCCTGCACAACCATGTCGAATCCGGCCATGCCGGTCGGAACGGCCGTAATCGTGAGATCGCCGCCCGAATGAATTCGGCTGAATTCATCGTTGTTGAGGGTGAATTTACCACCCAGATCGGTGCCGCCACCGAGTATCATCTGTGTCGTGCCATCGGTGAAGATTTGTAGGTTGCTGGTCAAATCGGTTTGACCAAGGCTACCGATCGAACCGATATTCATGTCGGAGCTGACCGTTCTGATTGTGCTCCCCACAACATTCGCCTGAATGTCGATCAGACCACCCGCCGTGATTTGAAGGTCATTGGCTGCATTCACCACGCTGTTGATCCGAACGTCGTCGATGGCGCTGATAGTGATATTGCCGCCAGTAGCGACGGCATTTTGCGGGCTATTGAAGTTGATCGGAGCGGAGCTGGGTATCTGGAAGGTACTGTTGACCGTTGCTGATCCGCCCGCGGCAATAATGATATTGTCCGTTGCCTGTGCACCCTGCACATCGAGATTGCCGACGGATGATAGCCCGATATTACCGTTGGTTGCATCCGCCCGAACAGACATATCCTGTTGTGTGACAATGGAAACGGCCTCACCTGAAGCGATCAGGATATTGGTCACGTCGACATTATTGGTCACATTCACCAGCCCGTTTGTCGCCGTCAGGTCTATGTCATTGCCTGAGACATTGCGCAGAACAACGCCGTCGTCGGCGTCGATGTCGACCCGTCCCTGGCCAGTCTTCGCTGCATTTACCTGGTCTGCGACAAAAATACCTTGCGACCGGACAATCACGTTGGTGCCGCTGTCGAGCGATCCGACGGTTATGTCTTTGGTGCCGCGGGTTGTCATCCGGACATTTGAACCGCCAGTGACACGGTCGAGCAAAATGTCACGATTGGTAACTATCGTTACCGCACCGCCAGCGTTGATGTCACCGCCAGTCAGGTCCCCGGTCAGTATGCCCGTCGTCGCATCGATGTCGACGTTGCCGGTGGCATCAATCGCCATGAAGTCGATCGGGCCATTGCTGGTCAGATCAATATCGCCGCCGCTGGCGGTGTCGAAGGCGATGGTGGTGGCATCGATCGTGATGTCACCGCCGGTAGCGCTGCCGAAACTGATATTGCCGCCGGTCAGTCCGATCGAAGCAGATCCTGTAACAACGTCGAGCGATATGCCAGCTGAACCAGAATCGAACAATACCGAACCGCCGGTAACATTGGTGATGATGATACCGCCAGCACCGTTGATGAACAGCGCTTCGTCGCTGGACACGTCATCGAGCTGAACCAGCCCGCCAGCGTCCATCGTGAGCGACGAAGCCGCGGTCGCCGAACCGCCGGATATGCCGCCGCCAGCGGTGAGGAAGATATCCCGGCCAGATGCGGTGTCGAAACTGATCGCGCCACCCGCATCGATGGTTAGCGCATTGTTGGCACCGGTTACGAATGTATTCCCGGCATCTGCATTGGCTAATTGAACATCGCCGGTCGACTTTATGTCGATGGTCGATGCTGCGCTGACGTCTCCCCCCGTCAGGTCGCCCTCTGCCGCCAGGCTGACGATGTTCCCGCCGGAGATACGGGTGAAGCCGAAATCACCAGTGGCACTGGCATCGACGTCACCGGTAGTGACTATCACGCCACCGACAAAACCACCGCCCAGCGCCGTGACTGCCAGATCTCCTCCGGAAGTCAAATTGCCCCCGCTTATTCCCCCGCCAGCGTTCATCGTCATATCATTGCTGCTTGCAGCGCTGGTGAAATTGATATTGCCGCCGGCATCGACCGTGAAGGTACCGCCTTGTGCATCAAGATCGCCAAAACCGATATTGCCTGTCGCATCCAGATCAATGCCGCCACCTACGGTCACCGCGCCATTGCCATCGACATCACCAGCCGTGGCATTGAGCGTCAGACTACCGCCGATAGAACCGTTGCTCAGGGTGACCGATGCACCAGTGATACTGGTATTGCCGCCGCTGATCGCATTCACGACTGTCGGTGTGCCGGTAGCCGAGACGGTGATGTCATTGGCTGCATTGACCGTGCCGAAGCTGGCATCGCCAGCGGTGGCGTTCGCGGTGATAGAACCAGCAGAGGTTACGTCACCGACCGAGAATGCCTGTGCGGTCAGGTCCACATTGCCGGCGCTGTCGATATTGCCGGCGCCGCTGTTCATGCCGATTGTGCCATTGGCTGCGGTCAAGGTGATCGCATTTGGCGAAGTGAGGGCGTTGAACAGGATATCCGCGCCGCTGGTGAAAGCGATATTGGCGGCGCTTGCATCACCGATAGCGATATTGCCGCCGGTGAGATTGAGCGCATTAGTCGCGGTCAGATCGCCGCCGCTGATCGCACCGGCTGCGTTCATGGTGATGAAGTCGCTGCTGGTCGCGCCCGCAAAGGTGATTCCGGTACCTGCATCGACGGTGAACGATCCGCCCTGTGCTTCGAGGCTTCCGAACCCGACGTTACCGGTCGCATCCAGATCAATCGCTCCGCCGACAGTTACCGTGCCGGTTCCATTGATATCCCCGGCGGTGGCATTGAGCACCAGATTACCGGCAATATCGCCCTGATCAAGTGATACCGAAGCGCCGATGATGGATGTGTTATTGGTAGAATTCGCGGTTCCTACGATCGCCGCGCCGCTAGTAGCATCAATGTTGATGAAGCCGCTCGCAGCAAAGGCATTGCTGGTGACATTTGCTATGCCAAGGTCAATCCCTGTGCCTGTCACATCAAGACGGGTGCCGGTAGCGCTTCCGATCGTGACCAGTCCGCTACCCGAGACGTCAATAAAAGCGCCCTGGATGGTTTTCGAATCAATCGTTCCACCGGCGTCAAGGTTGACATTATCAAATGCGGTGATGGTGTTTACATTTATCGCTCCGACAGCGGTCAGATTGACGACGTTACTGGATAAGCTGTTGGTGGGCGCGCTCGCGCTTCCGCCAGTAATGTTGCCACCCGCATTGACGACTATGCTGTCTCCGGATGTTATCCCCAATGCAACATTGCCACCGGCTGTCACGCCGACCGCGCCGACGGATGCCAAATTGCCGATATTGATTTCGGTAGCTGAATCGAGCGTAGTCGCCTGGGCGGTTGTAGCATCGGTGATCCCGATCGCGCCGGTCGTTGAGGTTAACACCAGCGCGCCGCTCGCGGCAAAGGCGTTGCTGGTGATATTGGCGGTGCCGAGCGATATGCTGCTGCCTCGCGCTGCAAGACGAAGGGTATTGGCACTGGTGATATCAATCGCGCCGGTGGTCAGGATATCGGCAAATCCGCCCAGTACGGACCCGACAACAACCGCTCCGCTGGCGTCGATGTCGATACCATCGAAGGCATTAATGGTCCCGGCGGTAACGCTTCCGCCCGCGTTGAGCACCGCTATATTGCTGGAGAGAGAATTGGTCGACGCATCAACATTACCGCCGGTGATGTTGCCGTCGGCGTTCATGGTCACACTATCGCCGGCCACTGTGGTGAAAGTAATATTGCCACCGGCGGTGCCGCCAAAGGCCCCGCCGGATGACAGAGTGCCAATATTGAGATTGGTTGCCGCATTGAGCGTCGTGGCCCGGGCGCTTGTCGCATTGGTGATTCCGATCGCGCCGGTTGTGGCGGTCAATACGAGTGCGCCGGTTGCGGCGGCGGCATTGCTGGTAATGTTCGCGGTGCCGAGAGTGATGCTGCTGCCCTGAGCTGCCAGCCGCAATATATTGGCGCTTGTGATATTGACGGCACCGGTGGTCAGGATATCGGTGGAACCGCCGAGCAAGGCATTGAGAATGGTATCGCCACCGGCATCTATATCGATACCATCGAAGGCATTAATGGTTCCGGCGGTAACGCTGCCGCCCGCATTGAGTACCGCGACATTGCTGGAGAGAGAATTGGTCGACGCATCAACATTACCGCCAATAATATTGCCCCCGCTATTCATTCTCACGCTGTCGCCGGCGGCGTTGCTGAAAGAAATATTGCCGCCCGCATCCACGGTTACCGCCTGCGATGTGGTCAGCGAACCAAAGCCGATTGTCCCGGTAGCATCGAGATTGATTGTGCTTCCGGCAGTCAGATTGCCTGGTCCAGTCCCGGCAAGATTGCCCGCGGCCGCATTCAGGGTGATAGCGCCGGACGACAGCAGGTCATTGAAGCTGACATTATTGGCTAAAATCGAGATGGATGTTGCGCTGCTGTTGCTGCCGAGAAACGCATCGCCGGTGGCGGCGGTCAGCGTGATCGACCTGTTGCTCGGCAGATTGATTCTGCCCAGACCAATGTTGCCGCCGGCGACAATATTGATATTCGCAGCGGCAGCCTGAGTCAGCGTGCCAACGTTGATGCTGCCGGGAACGGTGTAGGAGGCCTCGAGTGCTCCGCCGACATTGGCGATCGTGGTGAGCTGCCTTCCGCTATTGATCAGGGCAGCATTGATGCTGCCAGCCACGGTAATGCCGATATCATTGGTGCTGGTCAGCGATCCGCTGCCGAGCAGACTGCCAGTCACGGCACTGACCCGAATGCTGGCACTGCTGACGGAAGCGTCGCGCAAGTCGACATTGCCTTCGTTGCTCTGGACCAGAAACTGGTTTGTCGCATCGAGGACTGTGGCAATGCCATCGGTGCCCATGATGATGTCGCGGCGGGTGGTGACCAGAATGTCGTTGGCGGACACCGTGCCGGACTCGATGATGCCCTGGATCACGTCATTGTTGCTCGCCTGACCAATATAGACAAAATTGTCCGCATTGATCGTACCCAGACAGACGTTGCCCTCGAGACATTGTCCGCTCAGCAGGCCATTGTCATCGGATTGTCCGGTCGCAGCGATCACGGCGTTGGAGGGGGCGTCATTAATGTCCGCGGACAGAGAGCTAGCGGTGATCGTTCCGCCCAGGCCGTCAATAGCGTTGGCCGACATGACAACCGCGAAATTGTTGGCATTGATGTCACCGGCGGCGACAATGGAAGCAATAGGCGTAACCGGGGCCGTGCTCAGAGGCGTCAGGTTGCCCGCTAGCAGGGACAGATTGTTGCCGGTGAGAAAAGGACTACCCAAATTGGGGCTCGTCGCAGGGTTATTGGCCGCAATAACGCTCGCGCCGGTCTGGATGATGATGTCATCGCCGGTCTGTACGGTCAAACCATTGTCCGAAACAGTGCTGCTGCCGGTCGAGAATAGCGCGCTTCCCCCGGCATTGATCGTGATAAAGCCGGTAGAGGTCACGTTGCCCGTTATTGTCGCGTCATAGTTCGGATTGAAATTGGGCGTGGGCGTAGGCGTCGGTGTGCCGCCAAGGTTCAGCCCGGACTGGATCCGCATTTGCGGACCGAGCACGAAGGCTCCTGATCCCAAAACAATGGTGGTCGGTGTCCCGATTACTGCCGCATTGTTTACATCGACATCGAACAGGGCAGAAATATCGACCAGGCCGACACCGGCTATATCGGCCACGGTGGCATTTTGTTCCGCGCGGACGGTGGCCAAATCTGCCGCATTGATTCGGGAACCTGCGGTGCTGACGAAATTGCCTTGCGCCGTTGCCGCAAAACTGCCCGCGACTTCAATGGAGTTAACCGGCGTGACATTGTTGCTGTGGTCGATCAATATGTCCTGACCGCTGTTCAGCGTTGCATTGCCGCCCACGGTCATCTGGCCGTTGCCGTCGAGACTATATTCTATATTGCCCACGACATTGACGGTCAGGTCGCCAAGGATCGCCATCGCGCCACTATTCCCGGTCACATAGAAACCGCCCAGGGGCGTGGTATTGGAGAGCAGGATAGAGCCGCTACCGGTATCAAAGGCGTTCGCCGCCAGGCTAGCGAGAGTGATGAGCCCTGCCGGATCTGTTGAACTGTCGGTGACTTCAATGCGCCCGCCGGCCCCCGCAATGGGAAAGCCACCGGTGCCGCTGGTGCCATTTGCCGAGGCGACGACATTGCCGAGTGTAATGATCCCCGGGCTGCCCTCCTGAACCTCGAGAGTCGCGGTTCCTCCGGTTCCGGTGCCGCCGGTACCGGTCACGCCATTGACGCCGCCATAGCCATATGTGCCGCCAGCACCGCCGTTGCCGCCGATCCCAGCCACCGTGAAGTTGACGTCCTGGCCGGTAATGGTGCCACCCTGTGCCAAAAATACCGATGCTCCGCCGGTGCCAGATCCACCATCACCGCCGTCGCCCGCGCTATTGCCATAGGTATATCCTCCCGCGCCGCCCGCGCCGCCGGTTCCCGTGCTGGTGAAATCAAACGGGCTTGAAGTCAGATTGATGGTGCCGCCAGTCCTTGCGACCAGTTCCGATCGACCACCGGTTGCATTGCCGCCGGTGCCGCCACTGCCTGCATTGCCGGAAAAATTGGAGTAACCGACACCGCCCTGACCACCGACGGCGTCAGATTGCAGAGTGATGAAGCCCAGATCGATATTGCCGCCAGCACCCGTTACTTCGAGACGAGCGGTGCCAGCCACAGCATTGCCGCCATCACCGCTATTGCCTGCATTGAAGGTCGCGCTATTGACTTTGCCTTGGCCGCCGGCACCGCCGGTTGCATTGGCAGTGATCGAGGGATCATCGAGGACGGCTGTTGCACCGTTGATGTTGATCGCCGCAACGCCGCCATATGCTGCACCACCGCTGCCGCCATCCAGTCCGTCGCCACCATCGCCGCCGATTCCACTGGCATCAACGACATAGACCGGATTGTTCAGATCATCCTGATTTATATTGATCGTGGCATTGCCGCCCGTACCACTGCCGCCATTGCCCGCGATATTATCCACCGGTCCGGTAGAAAAACCAACTCTGCCGCCATTGCCGCCGGTGCCGATTGAAGTCACCGAGAGTTGGCTGAAATTCAGGGTTCCTGCATTATTGTTGAACGTCGCATCGCCGCCTGTGGCGTTGCCACCATTGCCGGCAATGCCGGCTTGGACCTGATTGCTCAGAGCATCAAATCCATAGCTGGATGATCCGCCGGATCCGCCGTTAGCATTGGTACTGACAATGACCTGGTCGGCATTGATAGTCGCGCTCCCATCGAGATTGAAGGTCGCGGTTCCACCGATACCCGCACCGCCATTTCCGCCATCCGAACCGTAACCACGTCCGCCCGCCGATGAAGCACCGTAGCTATAATAACTATTGGAATTGCCTTGCGCAGACACGGTCAGGGTGCTGGTGACGGTCAAGCTGCCCGATTGGGCGTTAAACGTGGTATTGCCACCGATACCGCGGCCCCCATTTCCGCCCGCCGTACCATAATATATATCGCCATTTGCGCCGTCCCCGCCGAAGCCATTTGCCGATATCGTCAGATTGGTTACCGTCGCCGTGCCGCCATTCAGATTGAAGGTGACATTCCCGCCTTGCCCATCACCGCCATCGCCGGCCGATACTCCGCCGGCAAACGGCGCGTTGACGACGGTCAGATCTGCCGGTGTTGCCTGTGCTGCAACCAAGGGCAGCTGTGTGGATGCTGGCAGTGTCACCAGATCGCCGCCACCACCGCCGGATCCGTCCGATCCGACTATAATGTCAGTGGCGGTAAATTGTCCGCCGAGCAGATCAAATGTAACGGCGCCGCCAAATCCCAAACCGCCGTCGCCGTCGAATGAGGGGGCGCCGCCCTCGCCATCATTGGCAATTGATCCGTCGGCATCAATATTCAGATCGGCGAACGACAGAAGTCCGCCGGTTCCCTCAACCCGCAACGTGATGGTTCCGCCGCGCCCGGTTCCGAGGCTGTCGGGATTTTCGCTATTGCCGCCGACACCGCCGACGCCGCTGGTGTCGAGGGTAACATTATCGGTGAAGCTGATCGAACCATCATTGGCTCTGAAAGAAATATCCCCACCGGTGCCGTTGCCCGCATTGCTGTCATTGCCGGTGCCGTTTGCTGAGAAAAAGGAAGCGCCTGCAGCGCCAGCGGTGAAAGTGCCACCATTTTGGGCAATCAGGCTGATGTTACCACCTTGAAAATCGCGGCCCTCATCGGGGGAAAAAACGGACGACTGGTTATTTGGTTTGGCGGAGGAATCCAGGATGATTCTGCCAACAGTAATTGCGCCATTGTTCGCTACGACAGAAATGGAACCGCCGCCGGTTGTCTGGGTATCAACGCCATTCGATCCGAATGTCTTTATGTAGACGAGGTTTCCCGCTGTCAAAGTCCCGCCATTCTGGACCGTTAAGCTAGCCCGGTTCGCGGTGCTGACGGGCGCAACACCGTAGGTGGACAAATCGGCGTCGATGTCAGAATTGATGGTCAGGGTGGCACCGTCGACCAGAACGGTCGCGCCGCCAGAGCGGGCGGATCCTGAAACTTGGGCTGCCGTGGCATCGAAAGAGCCATCACGGGCATCCGCCACTGCGTTGATGTCCAGATCATTGATCACATGGGTTCCGCCGGTAACCGACAGATCGAATGCGCCAGATGTCGCGTCGTTACTCTGGGCCCCACCCACGGCATCGCCTCTGGTAGCAACGGCACCTATCTCCACCAGCATGTTGCCGGTGGTGACCGCACCGCCCGTAAGCGACAGATTGATGTCGCCGGCGATACTGTCGCTGCCGACCAGACCGGGGCCATTTCCCGCAGCTTTCAGATTCTGGGCGGCCAGGACCTGGGTTTCGAAAAATGTTGCGCCAGTGACATTGAAGGTGCCGCTGGAAATATTCAGATTGATATTGCCGCCCTGGCCGGAACCATTCTGGTTCTCGCCCTTGCCGCCTTGCGCTCGGGCAATAAATTGCGCAGCGCCGCCAACCTGAAGATCGCCGTCGCCGCTGATATTGATGTTGATATTACCACCGACCGCATTTTGTCCGATGCCGGTGCCGCCATTGTTGCGGACCGTAGCAAAGTCATCCAGGCCGACGGCGCTGACGTCCGCCACCAGGTTGCCGACAACCCGCAATCCGCTGGTTGTTGGGCTGATTGCACCGACCTTGTCGATATTGATATTGATTGTTCCGCCGACACCGTCGGTGCCGGCACGCATGGTGATATTGCCGTTGGCGCTGATCGTGCCGCCACCGCGGGCGTTGATATCAATCTGGTTTCTTGCTTCAAGCAGGATATTCTGGGTGCCAACCGAATTGCTGGCAACGATGAAATCGTTCTCGGACGCTGTCGCTGCGATGAGGCCGTTTGTGGCATAGGTCGAGACCGAAGACCCGAAGGTAGCTCTTTGCAGCTGGATATTCGCATTTGAATCCGTCGCGCTTTTGTCAAAGGCAAAGCTGGCGTTGGTCTGGTCGCCGGTCGTCGCGACATTCGCACCGGCGCTGAGCACCACCTTGCCATTGACGATCGAGGCGCTGGCCGCGGGTTGATAACCCATGCTGCCGCTGACCAGCATGGTGAGTGCATCATTTTTCGGAACGGCAACCAGATAGATCGCCTGCGCGTCGGCATCGGTGATGTTGCTCCCAGCAAAAGTGGGCGTTGAGGACGCCCCGGTTGTCGTACCGCTATGGACAACGCCATTGGCATCGGTTGTGCCCACGCCAATGGCAATATCGAACAGACCATTGTTGATCGTCAGATTGGCCTGCTCGGCAGCGACATAGGCGGCCGAGCCGTTGACATTTACCGTGCCGCCCTGAACGATACGCGGTGCGACCATCGCGACATAGCTGCTGCGGTCGTTCTGAGCTCTGATCGTCGCGCCATTTTCGATGATGACCGAGGACAGACTATTGGCGGTCCCGCTGAATCGAATTTCACCGGCAGCTCCGAACAGGCCACCTGCTGTACTGATATCGTTGGTGGTTAGCACCAGCCCACCGACATCAAAGGTCGAACCTGAACCGATCAGGATTCCGCCGGGACTGTAGAACCAGATATTGCCACCAATTGGTCCATCACTGGCCCCGAGTCGGCTGATAACATTGCCACTGAAGGCAATCCCCCGGGGGTCGCCGGACGTGGTGGTGGCGGTCGGTAAAATCCGGTTCAGGACGGTATAGCCGGAATTCGGGCCGACAAAGTTCAGGGTGGTGCCGCCTGGCAGGATATTGATCAGATTGTCGCTGTTCGCGGTATCCAGAGGGACCCAGTTGATGAATGTTTCGGGCCCGAATACGGTCACACTATCGGCACCGGATGCTCTTGAAATGGTTGTGACTGCCGATGCGGATACGCCACTGGCTTGGAAGGCCTGAGTATTGGAGACTCGGGCACCAATCACCTGGGCCTGATCGATCGCCACCATCCCGGCAGGAACTTGCGGCTGATTGGCACCGGACAGGGTAACCGGGGCGCTGATCCTAATATTCTCCACCATAAGGTCAGCAGGCGCAGAAATCCGCACATCATTTACCGGCAGGGGATTAAAGGGTGCGGAAATCCTGACATCGCGCGGATTGAAATCGGGCGCGCGATTGTGGGGCTGGTTTTGGGCTATCTCGGGCCGCGCTATGCTGACAGCTTTGCCGTGCGGCACATTTTCTACCATCATGCCGGGCGCTCGTATGGGCGTCTGAGCCTGAGCCGCCTGCGGTGCAGAAGCCAGCAAGAAAGCCGCTGCAACCATCGAGCTGCCCGACTGCCACCGCATTTTCCGGGATCGGATTGATGCCGAGCGAAATTGCATATGCTGCGCGCTACCGGTCATTGGTTTGGCCTCGGTTCAAATGTCACGGGAGAATAAATTGGCGGGATCATTGGCGCCTCCAAGGGGCTAGCTGGACGGAGAGCGTCAGCAGCGCCCGGGCGCTGTCCCGACGCGTCTGAAAACCGGCGCGCTTGAGTGGCACGACTGCGACCAGATCAAGGCTCGCTTGCTGTCCAATGGTCGCTCGTATGCCGCCGCCAGCGGAATAGAGCTTTTGGGGATCACCCGGAATATTCTTGTTCCAGACTCCCATCAGGTCAAAAAACAGATAGGGCTGGAGTGCGATATCCTCTGGGGACTCCGGCTGTAATGATCCGTAGCTGACTTCTGTCTGCAGACCATAGCCGCTGTCGCCGATGATCGTTCCGGGATCATAGCCGCGACCTGTGGTATAATTGCCGCCGGAAACTTCTTCATAGGAGAACAGGGCATCGGGGGAATATTGCAGCCGTGGTTTTAGCGTAAACGCGAGCAGCGGGGTCGGGCGAAAGTCGATCTTTGCCTGCCCCCTGATGACGAAGGCTGTGGGGTCGCCGTCAACGCGGGTTGGCAATACGGTCTGGCCGATGCAGTTCACGAAGGCCGGGCCGCAGCCCTGGCTGGCGCCCAATATGTCCAGCCCTTGCCGGATCTCCAGAGAACCACCAACGCCCCATTTGGGTTCGAAAGCGGAATAGCCGCCGCGTCCCGAGATACTGCCCGGTTCGATCTGGTTGAAGTCCAGCCGCGCGTAAGCCACGCTCAGCCGGTCCTCGTTGGTGCGCGTACCCAATATGTCGGTGCGTTGATCGATATAGTCGAGGCCAATCGTGCCGAAAATATTGCGCGATTGTTTGCGGATGAAAGGATAGCTTCCATAAGCGCTGGCCACCAGTGTCTCCGACCGGATGTCAAAGCCACCGGCCAGTTCGGGCCTGGTCCAGGCATAGATGAAATTGCCACCGAATTTAAGACCTTCGCCGCCAACGAGAAATTCGTGGCTGACTTGCAGGACCTGCTGTTCCTTGAAGTCGGAAGTCGAATAGCCACTGATAACGGTTTCATCGCCCATGCCCGTGATCCCGTTGAACCGGATCCGGGCCAGTCCGCCAAAGCGGCCAACCGCTTCAGAGCCGAAATTCTGGACATTGACGTCGGCGTAGACCGGCGTGCGCACAACATTGAACTCGCCGACGACTTCACCCGGCTGTCCCCCGGATGCGGCTGAGACCGGTCGCAGCGAAAGCCGGACATCGAGCCCCGGTATGTCACGAGCTAGCAGCAGATAGCGATCGGCCGTTCTGATATTGAACACCGGCTGCGCGGCAAGCTTCTCGATATATTTTTGCAACAAGCCTTGCGATGATCCGGCGTCGCCCCTGACCTGGACTGCGGTCATCCGGGCCATCAGCACATCGAACCGGACATTGCCTTGATCAATGGTCTGCGGCGGCACTTGCACGGCGGCCAGATAGCCATCGTTGCGGAGCAGAGTAGCCGCGCGGTCCCGGATATCGCAGACGACCGAAACCGGGACTTCCTGACCGATATATTCGGCATAGGATGAGGTGAGCGATGCGGGATCAGCCGAAATCAGGCCACCAAATTCGACCGACCGCAGCGTGAACCGGACGTCAGAAAATTCCGGTCCGGCAAGGGGGCAGGCGGATCTTTCGATTTCGCCGTCAAAGGACAGGGGTTGGGCCTGGCCCTTCAGCGCTTCCTCGATGACTCCGCGCTGGATTTCTTCTCTGGTCGGGGCAGCGAGAGAAGATTGTCCCCAAGCGGGAACGCTCGACAAAAAGATCACGATACTGGCCGCCAGGGCGGTTGGTTGAAAGGCAGTTCGTGATCGCGTCATAAATTTCCCCGTTTTTAATTATCCCGGTGCGACCCATGGAACCAGCATGTCGGCTGTGCCGTCCCCGCACTCGGCCGGGACGGCAGCAATTGTGTACAGGCTAACCCTGATCGTCCGGTTGCTCGCTATTCAAATTCAGCGTCTCAACCAGCAAGTCCAACTGGCTGGAACACCCGTTTTCGATCAGCGCAGCCGCCGTGTCATCGAGGTCGACTGGTTCGCTATCCAGCACCACAAAATTCACCTCGACGGATTGCTCTGCACTGGACCCGAGCAGGCGATAGTTGGCACCGTCGGTTACTGGCAGAACATCCTTCGGCCATGCCTTTAGCGGATTGCCTTTTCGCCATGCGATTTCGGTGACATTGCCAGTCGTCGGTTCAACAATAGAAGCCGTCGCCGATCCCGTATAATCGGGCCGCCAGACAACCAGTCCGTTCGGATTGGTAACGCAGAATCTCCCGCCCTTGGTCACGTCGAGAAACCACAGATTGGGATTGTTCGGGGTAACCACTGCCGCGCTGGTATCGCCGCGAACCGCTCCAGTTCTCGCCCGGCTGCTGCCGCGGTTGTTGATGAAGCTCGATAGCCGGCCAGATGCGCTCGACGCTGATCCGCTGCCCTGTGCGAGCGAATAGGTTCCCGGACCGGACAGCACGCGCGTGCCCGACTTGGTCAATATGGTGACCTTGTCCTGAGCCTTCAGCGTAATTTTGGCATCATTGCCCATTTTTTTACCCGCCGGATAGCTGCTGGCGGAAGGGCCGGTCGAGCGCACGACCATATTCTGTGCCATCGCCACGCTGCCAACGCCGAAAAGCAGAAAGGTGCCGAGCGCCGCTTTAGCAAAGCGGGATGCGATTGTGCCGGATTGTGCCGACCGTTTTTTATCCAAGTGCATAGCTTTCTCCATTCTTTGTTTTTTCCAGTCGTTTGCGCAAATTGGCGAGACCCAGGTCTGCGCCATATCGCTTGATCACGACACCCAGTGCCGGAATACAACCCGTATCACCCTTTTCGTGGGCCGCTATGACCGCGGTCACTGCCGCGCGATCTTTTTCTTCCCAGTCGGGAACCGGTTCAAACACCTCGACCGGTGTGGATCGACCGCGTAGCGTGATCCGGCCCATCGGGCGGAACCAGTCGAGACCGGTTCGTTCCATCGCTTCCCGGCTCAGCAAGACTTTCGTCTCAAGAGTTTTGTTAGCCGCTTCCAGTCGGGCGGCGGTATTCATGGCGTCGCCCAGAGCGGTATATTGGATGCGCCCTTCGCCGCCGAAATTGCCGACAATGGCATCGCCATAATGCATGCCCACCCGGGTTCTCCCGATCGGCGGCACGCCTTCCGGGACATTCTTGCGAAACTCCTCGCCGGCCAGATAGAGCGCGTAGGCCGCTTTTGCCGCGCGTTCGCCGTCATCGGGATAGGCGATCGGTGCCCCCCAGAAGGTCACCAGCGCATCGCCGACGAATTTGTCGATGGTCCCGCCATATTCCAGCGCGACCTCGCTCAGCCGGTCGAGATAGTCGTTGAGCAGGGTGGCGACCATCTCCGGTTCGATCGCATGAGTCAATTTGGTAAAGCCCTCGAGATCGGTGAAGACCGCGAATATTTTTCGCTTTTCGCCATGCAGCGCCAGTTTTTCCGGGTCTTTCAAGATCTCATTGGCGATGGATTTTGGCAGATATTTGCCCAACGCGCTTTGCGCGAAGGCTCGCTGTTTCGAATTGACGGTTCGCGCGGCCGAGCCGACCGAGGCATAGCCAAGCAACCACCCGACGGCCCAGCCAAAGGCAGGCAGCGAAAGCGTATCAATGCCGATATTCTGCAAGAGGAAGGGAAAGATCAGAAAAAAGGCGAACTGGCCGAGCAACATGAAGCCCACCTTCAGCGCATTGCCGACGATCAGGGCAGACAGGCCTCCGTAGATGGCAACGATCAAAGCCCCCAGCCACAGAGTCCATGTCGGGATCGGGGCAGGGAGATCGTCATTGAGCAACTGGGCGAGCATGTGGGCATGCACTTCCAGCCCGATCATCTTGCCGTCATCGCCCTTGATATCGGCCAATCCGCCAACCGGCGTTTCAAACCGATCACGGTCAATGAAGTCGCCGCCGATCAGCACATGTTTGCCGGCGATGAAGGAGCCGAGCATGTCGGCAATCGCCGGATCAGCAAAGCTCTCGATCGGGAATTTGTCGAACACCGGCATGTCGACCGTTGCCGGCACATGATAGCGGATGGCGCCGTCATTATTGG
>PFJE01000070.1 GCA_002783865.1 Sphingomonadales bacterium CG_4_10_14_3_um_filter_58_15 | reverse complement strand
CTTGAAATCTTCTGTATGCTTCTTCATCTCGTCGGTCTCCTTGTATGAGTGCTTAACTCTCAAGTCACCGGCGCGAAACCGTTACAAGTCCAATCAGCTGCAATGGGAATTTGTGATGACTGGTTCGCGCAGGCCAACATCAATCTTGTGGCGGCTAAGGCGGCGCGCTACGATAGGGATTAGAATTCTGGCGTTTTTTGAGCTATATATCGCCTTATGCGCGCGCTCGATCTCCATGCTCAGCTAGACACACGAGCCGCCTCGCTCTCATGCTTATCACGGGGGACGTTGCAGATAGATTGGTTGCGCATCCGGCCAAGTCATGCCATTTTGCGCCAGCGACAGATATAAGAGCAGAGGAAGCAATCATGGCGACAGCGATTCAAACCGATGAATCCGCAATGGGAGTTGGTCCAGGGTTTTTGATACCGGACCCGCATGACATAGACAGTTTGCAAAACAGCGTCTCCGAAACGGAATGGCGATTGCGCTGCGATCTGGCCGCCACTTACCGGCTCTGTGCCATGCACGCCTGGACCGATTTGGTATTCACCCATATTTCCGCTCGGCTGCCCGATGAAGACGGGGAAGAGCGGTTCCTGATCAATCCCTATGGCGTGATGTTTGACGAAATGACCGCATCCGCATTGGTGAAGATCGATCTCAATGGCAATATCAAGCAGGACACACCCTATTTCATCAACCCGGCCGGCTTCACTATCCATAGCGCCGTGCACAGTGCCCGCGAGGATGCAGGGTGCGTGATCCACGTTCACACGCCTTATGGCATCGCTGTTTCGGTCCAGAAGGCCGGACTGAGGCGCTATACCCAATTTTCCATGCAGGTTCATGACGACCTTGCCTATCATGATTATGAAGGCATCGCGCTGGATCTGGACGAGCGGGACCGCCTGATCAACGATCTGGGCGAGAAGAACCTGCTGATGCTGCGCAACCACGGGACGCTAACCGTGGGCCAGAATTGCGCGATTGCCTTCCTGCGGATGTACATCCTTGAAAATGCCTGCAAGACCCAGATTCTGGCGCAGTCGGTCGGTAGCGAGGAGCATCTCCATGAAGAGAGTCCGGAGATGGCGCATCGCGTGCACCAGCAGGCTTCTGCCGCATTTCAGAAGGGGCTGGGGGACAACCTCATCTGGCCCGGTCTGATGCGAAAATTGCAGCGCACCAATCCGGGATTTGATCACTAGAGATCGAACGGCTGGCGGGAGAGGATCTCGACGGTCTTGTTCTCGAAGACCGCGGATCCGAGCTCCTGTTTCTTCGCCATCAGCACATGATCGCGCTTGTGCACCATTTCTATGATCGGATCATGAAAATGCTGGACGGCGGCGGTTAGCCAGTCGTTGACCAGCGGATCGCCCGGCGCACCGGACATATCAAAATTGGTGAGCTGCGAGGCGATGGCCTCGGCTGGCATCATATATTCGTAGGTAACCCAATAATTGGTGGTGAACCAGCTGATCGGCATGCCATCGAGGCCGAAGCTCAGCGCGCCAAAATGGACGACGCCTTGCGTTTTCTTGCCATTGGGCAGCTTTGCCGGCGGCTGATAATAAGGTTCGACGCCGTCAAACATTTCGAGCGGCAGGAACATGTGAAAATGACCGTGTTCGCCTTCTTCGCGCTCTTCCGGCTTGTGCGCATGGTAAAACCAGCGCGACTTGTTGCCCGGCGCGATGCAATCCCCTTTGGGATAATGCTGATATTGAACGAAAGGGGCGTCCGCCGGTACCACTCTGGGTACTAGCGAGACGCCCTCTCTAGCTATCTGGCTCGTAAGCTCAAACAGCCTTTCCAGTGCATTTTTCAATGCTAAATAAGCTGAGCTTACTCGGTAACTGCTTCATCAGCAGCTGCACAAGCTGCACAAGCTGCATCGCCAGCAGCGCAAGTAGCGTCTGTAGCAGCACATTCAGCAGCACATGTTGCTGTATCAGCGGCACAGGTTGCTACTTCAGCAGCGTCTGTTGCTTCTTCAGCGGCACATTCAGCTACAACAGCGTCGTCAGCCTGTTCTGCACATGCAGAAAGAGCAGGAACAGCAAGAGCAAGGCCGCCGGCTACAGCGAGCATTTTGCGGAAGTTGGTTTCGGTAGTCATTTAAAATATCCCCTTTGGATGAACTAGACTTGCCCCTTTATCTGGAAAGATACGGGCATGGCAAGCCCATTTCGTAAATATTGCATTAATCCGGCAGATTGCAGAGCAATTATCTATGTGCTGAGCTGCCCATCCGGTCATTTCCTTACCAGTTTCCTCCGGCGGTCGATCCTAACGCTCGACCCCGCGAATCTTTCCCCACTGTCTGGCCACCGTATAACCGAGATAACCGGTGCCGAAGAGTGCATAGAGCGGTTCAGGTATGCCCGAGAGGTAGGCGTTCATGCCGGCGGCGATGTCACGTGCGGCGTCGGGCCGGAACGCGGCGATCAGCCCCATCGGAATCGACCAGAGCAGCAGCAGATACATGACATAGAGAAAACTGGGGCGCGCCCGGCTGGTCCAGGGGTCGCCCGATTGAGCCTCTGCCAATATAGCGGACATCTGGACACGGACTTCTTCGAGCTCCTGGCTGCCTTCAAGCTTGAGGAGCTCCAGCTTTGCCCGATCCCGCGCCTCCTTGTCGGGAATGATCTTGTCTATGATGCTTGAAACAGGGCCGATAAGTGTCGAGAGTATGGACATTTTTAAGATTTCCTTTCGGTGGGTCAGTTTTCAAAGTTCGTCAAAGTTCGGGCCAATGACGGGTTTCGCGGGGGAGCGAATAGTTAAGAAAGAGTCTGAAGAGCGGCATCATTCTTGACAAACTTGACAGGGTTATAAGAAGAATCATCAGTGGCAGAATTCAGCCGATCCGATTGGCCAGCCAGCCAAACAGGAAGGCTTCATTGGCCGGGCGTTTTTCAGAAAGGTCGATATAGCGGGCACCCTGGAGCGCCTCGATCGCCTTGAGCAGCACCCTTTCACCTTTACTGCCCCGTTTCCGGAGGAATGCAGCAAGCGCCGCCAGCGTCTTCCGCCCAATCTGGCGATCAACCGATATATCTTCATAATCCAGGCCGCTCCGGTTGAGTGCATTCAGCGCGCGCTGAAGGAAGCCGGTTGCGGTCCGAGTCCCCATATTGATTCCGGTATCAAATAGTTCAGCCGCGATTTCCGGTGAACGCTGGGCCACCTGGTCAAAACCGGGACGATGCCAATAATCGCGTTTGTAGATCGTGGCGGCGTCCGCGCGCGGGAAGTGGCGCATTTCGCCCGCATAACCATGGGCCCGTGCCACGGCTTCTGTGATTCCCCATCGCGTGGGGCCGCCGCCGTCAGCGGGATGATGGGAATAGTCCCCTTCCAGGGTGATGACTTTGTCGATCAGTATGTCGATATCGGGAGATTTGGGCATCAGGGAATCGCCTTTCTTGCTGGAGTCGCATGTTTATAACCTATTTGGTTATATGTAGGAAAGGGCGGCAAAATTGTTCAGTGGAGCGTCCTCTGTTCCAGTCCCATCTTCGCTTTTCCGGCATTTTAGGTAGGTTTACGGAGTTTAGGGGCGGTCGCCGAAATGTATCAGGGGACAACGCTCATCAAATCCACAAGGAAACCATCAGATGTCATTGCATATCGGCGACACCGCTCCCGACTTCACCACGGACAGCACAGTGGGAACAATTAATTTTCACGAATGGGCAGGGGACAGCTGGGTATTCTTTTTCAGCCATCCTGCCGACTTCACGCCGGTATGTACCACGGAAATGGGCCGGACGGCGCAACTTGCCGACAAGTTTGCAGCGCGCAATACCAAGCCGCTGGGGTTGTCGACCGATACTGCCGCAGAACATCTGAAATGGATAGCCGATGTCAACGAGACACAGCATACCAATCTGGAATTCCCGATTGTCGCCGATCCTGACCACAAAATCGCGGTGCTCTATGACATGATCCATCCCGCAGAAAGTGATACGGCGGCCGTGCGTTCGGTCTTCATCATCGATCCGAAGAAAAAAATCCGGCTGACGATGACTTATCCGATGAGCGTCGGACGCAACTTTGACGAGATTTTGCGCGTTATTGATGCGCTGCAACTTTCGGATGCCAAGCGCATAGCAACACCCGCAGACTGGCGTCCCGGCGACAAGGTCATCATCCCGCCGTCGATCCCCAATGATGAGGCCAGCAAGCTCTTCCCTCAGGGATGGGATGAACTGCGCCCCTATTTGCGCCTGACCGAAATTGATTGAGGGTTGGTATGATGAAAGATTCCAACACCGTCGAAGTCAGGGAAGCCGTCGGCATTTTCGACAGCGAAGAACAGATGCAGGCAGCAATCGATGATCTGCTGAGTCATGGATTTGATCGGGCCGAGATCAGCGTTCTTGCGCCGGTAACGGCGGTCGAGGAAAAGCTGGGACACCGCTTTGTATCGGTTGCAGACATCGAGGATGAGCCGGCGGCGATGACAAAAGCCTTTGTACCGATAGAAAGCATCGGCGATGCCGAGGGGGCCGTGATCGGCAGCCTTCTGTACGTGGGGGCCTTTGCCGGGATTGTTCTGGTGGCTTCGGGCGGGGCTCTGGCTGCTGGACTGGCGGCGCTCGCCCTGGGCGGTTCCGGTACGGCCGTCGGGGTCGCGCTGGCGCGTCTGATCAAGCAACATCACGCCGACTATATCGCTGATCAACTGGAAAAAGGTGGCCTGTTGCTATGGGTAAGGACGTGGGATCAGAAGGATGAAGAAAAAGCCGTAAAGGTACTTTCTGCTCACTCCGCTCATGACGTCCATATTCACGCGCTTCCGGCACAGGACTAATATTCAAACTACGCAATATTGCGTATCGCGCGGACCATCTCACTCGTCCAGAAACAGTCCATGACCTGGAAAACAATCCGCCTTGAACTGGCCCGAACCGCTGACCATCCGAATGGCTCGTCAGCCCACGCCTATGTCTTTCGCGTTCCATTGAATGACGAAGGCTTCATTGAACCGGAGGCGCTGAAACAGGCGGAAAAACGGCCTGTTGTACGGCGGTTCTGGCCAGGCGAAGCCGATCAGAGCGGGGTTGTGATTGCGTCACCCAAGGGATGGGTTTTTTCCTATAAAGTCGGCGAAGACGATGATGAGGCGATTTTTCGGCTCAAGGATCATCCGCTGAAAGTCGGCGAATATCTGACGATTACCGAAACGGATGGCAGCGAGTTGCCGTTCCGCGTCATCAGCTGTCACGAATAGTTGGACAATCCGGCAAAAAGGGAACGAAATATGCTGACGACAATGAAACTGGCCGCCATCGCTTCAGTCGCAGGACTGGCGCTGACCTTCGCCAGCAGCCCTGCGGCGGCGGAATGTGTGATGGGATCGGCCCCGCTGTTCGATCCATTCGCACCCTATAAGGATCCCGGATCGATCATCCACAAGGAAAGCGGCTTCGTGTTCCCGGCTGCCATTGCCGGGTTTAGCCGCGAATGTGAAATGACCACAGATTTTTCCGGCAATAATTTCGAGATTGGATATCTGCGCGATTTTGAAGATCACGAGATCGAAGTTAAAATCACCGTGGTTCATCTGGAACAATTGAATGCCGAGGATCATTATCTGATTGTGAAGCCAAGCATTTTGTCTCGTTATTCCAACCCCTCCACCGTGTCGGAAGGCGACTATTTCGTCTCGGGGCGGCCCGATATCGCTGCCTATCAGGGTATTTTTGATGGCGACAAGGATGGTGTGCCCTGGCATTTCAGCGTGACGACGCTGGACTATGGATATTGGGATGCGCGCCTGGCCGCTTCCTATCCACAGGAGATCGACGCCGCTGCGCAAGAGGCGATCATGGAACTGATCACGGCGTTTCAGTGGCAGACACCGACGGCCGGTCATACACAAGAAGCGATGCCATGAAGCGCATTGCGATAATTGATGGTCATCCCGATCCAAGCCCGAACCGCTTTGGTCACGCCATTGTTGCCGCTTATGCAGATGCTGCTCGCGCCGCCGGGCATGATGTGCGGGTCATTCGTCTGGCTGGCCAGAATATCCCGATGCTAGAAAGTCGCAAGCAATGGCTGGAAGAGGATGTGCCCGACGCCGTCCGGCCGGGGCAGGATGCGATTAAATGGGCCGAGCATATCGTTTTCTATTATCCGCTGTGGATGGGTGATATGCCGGCCTTGCTCAAGGCGTTTATCGAGCAGGCTTTCCGGCCCAATTTTGCCCTTGATTACGGCGAGGAGGGCGACAAGAAAATGCCGAAGAAACTGCTGCGTGGCCGCTCGGCGCGCCTCATTGTCAGCATGGGCATGCCGGCGCTTTTCTATCGCGCCTATTTCGCTTCCCACAGTGTCCGCAGTTTTGAGCGCAACATCTTGAAGCTGACGGGGATTGCTCCGGTTACCACCTCGTTGATCGGCAATGTGGATAGTGGTGAAAGACACCGCTCGCGCTGGCTCGAGAAAATCGCAGCCCATGGCGTCGCCGGGGACTGATCGAGCGCTCCCTATCCGTATAAACCCGTATATAGAGCATGATCATAGCTAGCTAATCCTGTTCGCACGACCAGCCGCCAATGCGAGACATGGTCACAGGAGACAGTTTATGAAATCCGTGCTGCTATATATTGCCGATGATACGGGCCTTGAGGCCCGGCTCCAAGCGGCGCTTGACCTGACCCGTTCGCTGGACGGACATCTTCATTGCCTGCGCGCGAATCCGTACAACCCGCAGATGGCGTTTGACGGTGTCACCGGTATGTCGGTGATGTACGATATCAGCAAATTGTCTCGCGAAATGGATGAAAAACTGCGCGCCGACATCGAAAAGCGGTTGGCTGGCGAGGATGTTTCCTGGGACTATCGGGAGGAAAATGCGGATCCTTCGCGCGGCCTGACGAAAAATTCTGCCTTGGTCGACATCATCGTTTTGAGCTCTGCCAGTGGTGACAAGGATAATGCGCTGCCGCTCGGAATCTTGGGAGACGTGTTGTTCAACGCGACGGCTCCTGTCGTGGTGCAACCTGACGCAGTGAAGAAATTTGACGCCTGCGGCCCGGCGCTGGTCGCATGGAACGGCAGTTTGGAGTCCGGTAACGCCCTGCGGGCTGCGGTGCCGCTGCTGAAAATGGCCAGCGATGTGCATATTTTGACGGTGGAAGAAGACAAGGATCACGATCTGCCGCAACTCGCGGCTTCGGAATATCTTGCCTATCATGGAATCAAGTCGGTCATTCACGCCCCACCGGCGGGGAAAGGCCCCGTCGATGCCGTGTTGGCGGCTGAGGCGAAAAATGTGCAGGCCGGATATATCGTCATGGGAGCCTATGGCCACAGCCGAGCCCGAGAATTTCTATTTGGCGGTGTCACGCGCAATCTTTTCAAGAATTGCGACATCCCGCTGGTCGTATCGCACTGAATGAACAAGAAACCCGCCAAGGACAGATCATATTTTCTTATGGCAATCCCTGCATTTTGTGTAGGGTCCCCGCGTTCGCCAAGAGTGATCGGGCAGCCAAGGGATAGACATCGCAAGTGCGTGAAACCAATACCCGTGACAGGAAACGGCGACCCTATCTGGAATCCGTTCTGTCACGGTTACCGAACTGTGTCATGATCGTGGATCGCAACCTGCGGACTATAAACTGCAGTGTTGCCGGTTTGAATATCCTGGGCATATCGAGCGTCGCAGAGCTGCCGCAAGGTGCGCCCGAATCTTTCATTGCATCCTCTCACCGGTCGATTTTTCAGGAAGCCATGCTGCGCGCGTTTGACGCTGACGCCGACAAAGATGTTTCGCCGATCGAGGTGCAACTGGAGCTGCCGGACGGGCGTTTGATGATGGCACAATGCAATCTGGCTCCACTGGCCAATCCGAAAGGCGAAATTGATACCATTTTGATATCCTTTCAGGATATTTCGGCGCTCAACGCCGCCGAAAACAAGCTCGATCAGGCCAATTCGATATTGAAATCGATCCTGACCACCATTCCCGACGCGATGGTGGTGATTGATGAAGAAGGCGTGATCAGCTCGTTCAGCGCAACGGCCGAAAAAATGTTTGGATATGAACAGAGAGACGTCATCGGTCAAAAAGTCGAAATCTTGATGCCAGAACCTTATAAAACTGCGCATGACGGGTATATGAAGCGATATTTCCAAACCGGGGAAAAGCGGATCATCGGCATCGGCAGAACCGTCGTTGCATGCAAGAAGGACGACACTACCTTCCCGATTCAGCTCGAAGTGGGGGAAGCAAAAATTGGCGATGAGCGATATTTTACCGGTTTCATCATCGATCTGACCGAGAAAAAGCAGAGGGAGGCGGAACTCCAGTCGCTGCAGGCGGATCTGGCGCATGCCTCCCGGCTGAGTGCGGTCGGTACATTGGCATCCTCGCTGGCGCATGAAATCAATCAACCACTGACTGCGATCGCCAATTATCTGTCGGCTGCGCGGGATATGATGGATGGCGATTTGGCGGCCAACCGGGAATTTTTTCGGGAAGCGTTGCAGGAAAGCGTGTCTGAAAGCTTGCGGGCGGGGACCATAGTCAGACGACTGAGAGAATTTGTGTCGCGCGGGGAGATCAACCGGCGTGTGCTATCCATTGCTCAGGTGGTGGAAGATGCGACCGTCCTGGGCATGATAGGTGCGCAGGAAAGAGGCGTAGAATTTTCAATCGATATCGCGCCAGATACCAATCATGTATTTGTCGATCGGGTGCAGATCCAGCAGGTGATGGTCAATCTGATGCGCAATGCGATCGAGGCGATGACCGATAGTGCCTCGAAAAAGCTGCATATCGCCGTGACCTCGATCGATGATGAGCATGTGGAAATTGCTATATCGGACACCGGTTCTGGCATCGATCCAGAATTGGGCGACCATATTTTCGATCCCTTTGCCAGTACCAAGGGAGACGGCATGGGTCTGGGCCTCTCGATCTGCCGGACGATCATCGAGGCGCATGGCGGAACAATTCATGCGGAACCCAATCCGGAGGGTGGAACCATATTCCGGATAACTTTGGAAAAGACGGGGCAGGAGCAAGAAGATGGGGAATGAGCGGCTGGTCTATGTCGTCGATGATGATGATTCCGTCCGGCGGTCTGCCGCATTCATGCTCCGGCACGCCGGATTCAAGGTTGAGCAGGTGGAGTCCGGCGTCGCGTTTCTGAAGCTGGCGAAAGGGGCGGAACGCGGCTGTGTGCTGCTCGATGTGCGGATGCCGGATATGGACGGGCTGCAGGTGCAGCAGCAGATGATCAAGGACGGGATTGATATGCCGGTGGTGATCCTGACCGGTCATGGCGATGTGGAAATCGCCGTTCAGGCGATGCGCGCCGGGGCAATCAACTTTCTCGAAAAACCCTATGAGAAAGAGGCTTTGATCGCCGCCATGGAAGAGGCGTTCAAACGGCTGGAGAATAGCGACCTGAAAGAAATGGCCGCTTCCGAAGCGAAGGTCCGGCTGGCTTGCCTGACCGGAAGAGAGCAGGATGTGCTCGACGGTTTGATGGCCGGCTATCCGAACAAGACGATCGCTTATGATCTCGGCATTTCGCCGCGGACGGTGGAGATTTATCGCGCCAATATGATGGAGAAACTGCGCGTGCGCAGTCTCGCCGAGGCGCTGCGGATCGGTTTTGCCGCGGAAGGCCTGGAAGGCGATACAGGCCCGAACTGATCACGGGCGTTTGATTATCCGTTTTTGATTGTCTTCTTGCGATTAAGGCAGGCGTGGCATGGCTTGGCGCAATGATTGTCGTCATCTTCCCGGTCGATCGGAATGGTCAGTGTTCGTACCGCGCCATCGGCAGAACAAAGCTGGATCTGCATCCCATCCGAACTGGCGGCCAGCGGCGTGGCTGCGAGCGGCAGGGCGACCGCGGCGATGACCCATTGGGCAAACTGGGAATGTCTGATCGCGATAATCACGGCGTCTCGTCTTCCTGGTCGATCAATATCCGCTGGGCAGCGCCGTCGAGGTCTTCGAACTGTTCGTTGCGCATCGCCCAGAAGAAGAACACCAGGCCGCAAAGCCCCATCAGCAAAGCCACCGGGATCAGGATCGCCAGCCCGCTCATCTGGCGGCACCGTTGAGACGCAGGGCATTGCCGACGACGATCAGTGATGACAGCGACATTGCTATCGCGGCGATCAGCGGCGTGACCATGCCGGTGAGGGCGAGCGGCACGGCGAAAATATTATAGCCGATAGCCAGCGCGAAATTCTGGTGGACGATCTGCATCGTGCGGCGGGCGACCTGAATCGACAGCGCCACCGGCATCAGCGATGTGCTGGTGAAGACGGCGTCGGCGGCCTGTTGGCCGACATCGCTGGCCGAACCCGGCGCAATCGAGACATGGGCGGCGGCAAGGGCAGGGCCGTCGTTGAGGCCATCGCCGATCATCAGCACCTTGTGACCGCTGTCCGACAGGCGGGTGATGGCTTCGACCTTGTCTTGTGGTGAGGCGCCTGCCTGCGCCGGAATATCCAAAGCGCGCGAAACAAGCGCAACCGAGCGGACATTATCTCCGGATATGATCGAGGCTGGCAGTCCCAGCGCCTGCAATCTTGCGATTGCTTCTGATGCGTCCGGGCGGATTTCGTCTTGTAGCTGGAGCACGACCATGTCGCTGCCGACGGTCAGCTGGCTGGACAGATGATCTGCCGACTTTTCGGGCTTGCCGAGCATCACTTTCACGGTACCCCAGGTGGCGGTCATGCCTTCGCCGGGAACCTCCTCGATATTGTTCAGCACCACTGGTTCAATATCCAGCGCCAGCAACGCGGTGCGGATACCCTTGCTCACCGGGTGGCGGCTGGCCTGCGCCAGCGCCAGAGCGATTTGTTTTTGGGTGAGGGTCAGATCATCGAGATTGACCGGAATCGGGTGTCCGAGGGTGAGGGTTCCGGTCTTGTCAAAAAGTACATAATCGGCCTCTGCCAGACGTTCCAGAGCGCTGCCATCCTTGACCATCACGCCTTTGCGCAGCAGCGCGCCCGAGGCCACGACCTGCGCCGCCGGCACTGCCAGCCCCAGCGCGCAGGGGCAGGTGATGATCAGCACCGCCACCGCAATCAGCAGGGACTGGTGCCAGCCGGCTCCAGCAAACATCCAGAAGACAAAGGCCAGCAGGGCGAGACTGTGGACCGCCGGGGCATAGAAACGGGCAGCGCGATCAGCGACGCGCACATAGAAGGAACGGCGCTGACCGGCGTCGTCCATCAACCGGGCAATATCCGAGATGCTGGTGTCTTCCCCGGTGGCGGTGATCCGTACGATGACCGGCGATGACAGGTTGAGCGTTCCGGCCAGCGCCATATCGCCTTTGCCTCTTGGCTGCGGCTCGCTTTCCCCGGTCATCAGCGAGCAGTCGAAACTGCTGGAGCCCGATTCAATATATCCGTCTGCCGCCAGGCTTTCGCCGGCTGCCACCATCATCCGCATGTCCTGCCGCAGATCCTTGGCGGTGACCCAGCGGGTCTTGCCGTCATCCTCCAAAACCATTGCGCCCGGCGCGGTCTGTTTCAGCAGCGCACCAATGCCTTCGCGCGCGCGGTCTCGCATCATGCCGTCCAGCACCCGCCCGGCGAGCAGGAAGAACAATAGCATCACCGCGCCGTCAAAATAGGCATGGGCGCCGCCAGTGGCGGTTTCATAGAGGCTCAGACCGGTGGCCAGCAATATGCCGATCGAAATGGGCACATCCATATTGGTCCGACCATAGCGCAGAGCCATGGCCGCAGAGGCAAAGAAAGGTCGGCCGGCATAAGCTATAACCGGAATCGCGATCAACGCGGAGAGCCAGTGGAACAGGTCCCGCGTCACACCGGCTGCACCCGACCAAACGCTGACCGACAACAGCATGATATTCATCATGCCAAACCCGGCCACCGCGAGCGCCCGAATCAGCTTGTCCGTGCTGCCCTTTTCTTCGGCCAGTGGGTTGTCAGCTAGTATCTGCGCTTCAAAACCCAGCGCCTCAATCTTTCGCCTCAGCTGGTCGTCATCCAGTTCCGGCAGATGGGTTATGGCGACTTGTTTGGTCGAAAAATTGACCCGCGAAGACAAGATCCCGGGCGCGCCACTGAGGCCGTTTTCAATTTTGGAAATACAGCCGGCGCAGCGGATCGCTGGCACGGCAAAGCGGGACACAATGGATTGCGCTTGCCCGCTGCTGATGGGCGCAATGGCGTTCACTTGATATCCTGAAGCACACGCATCGATTTGTCGGCCTGGGAGACGAGCAGTTTCAGTTTCCAGCGCCCTGCCGGGATTGTCTCGACGCTTTGATATTCGCCCGGCGAGTCTTCTGCAAAGGTGATTTCAAACGGTTCCGTCCGGCCAACCGGATGTTCAGCGACGACCGCGATCTTCACGCCTCGTAACGGAGCACCGTCCGCACCTGTGACGTTCAAGCGGGCTCGATCTCCCGAGCGCATGATTTGCGATACGGTCCAGCCATGGGCCTGCTGATCGCGGGCCTGTTCCAGCCATTTGTTATATTCCTGGCTCGCGACATAGCTGTTGTCGACCACGGTTCCGCCGAATGTCGACAGGGCAAAGCGGGCCATAACCATGTTAACCCCTACAACCACCGCGAAAAAGGCCACGATGATCATCGTGGCGTGATAGCCAGTGAATTTCTTCACACCGGGCGTTTTTTTGGTCATTCGCCTGTCTCCGGGCGTTCGAAGAATATCTCGTCCACATCTTTTGCTTCAGGATCATCGGAGGCGGTGACGGTCAGCGCGAAATCTTCCCGTGTCGGCCCGACGCCAGGCGCTGCTACATAGACCCGCAATCTGGCGACGCTGTCGGCGGGAACTTTTGTCACCAGAGTCTGGCCCGCTCCGTCCCTTGATCCGGCATTGGACCACATCACCCCGCCTTCAAGAGCGGTCATGCCGACGATCATATCGCGCGGGCGATTTTCCATATTGCGGAGATTGACGGTATAGCTGTTGCGGACATGGCCATCGGCAAGCTGGACATAGACCGGATTGCGGTCATGATTGGCACTGATGTCGATCCGCGTCCGGTTGCCAAGCGCGAACAGCATCGCCAGGCCGATTGCGCCCCAGATCGCGGTGTACACAATGGTACGGGGACGAAACAGTGTCTTGAGGATCGGGTTATGCGGCTGTCCGGCTTTTTCCAGATCGGCATCTTCCAGTGTGGCATAGTCGATCAATCCGCGTGGACGGCCGACCTGCTCCATCACCTTGTCACAGGCATCGATGCACAGGGCGCAGGTGATGCAGCCGATTTGCGGCCCTTCGCGGATGTCGATGCCGGTCGGGCAGACCGCCACGCATTGGTTGCAGTCGATGCAGTCGCCGAAGCTGCCTGGCTGGGCTTCTGCCTTTTTGACACTGCCGCGTGGTTCGCCGCGCCAGTCCTTGTAGGTGACGGTCAGCGATTTTTCATCCATCATCGCGGTCTGGATGCGCGGCCATGGGCACATGTAGATGCACACTTGCTCGCGCATGAATCCGCCGAAGATGAAGGTCGTCAGCGTCAACACGCCGACCGTCGCGTAAGCGACAAACGCGGCGTTACCGCTCCAGAAGTCAACAACTAGCGTGGGTGCATCGGCAAAATACATGATCCAGGCGCCGCCGGTCCAGAAGGCAATGAACAGCCACACCGACCATTTCAGCGCACGCTTGCCGATTTTCTTTGGTCCCCAGGGTGCATCCTGCAACCGGAACTGAGCGTTGCGGTCGCCGTCAATATAGCGCTCGACATGCTGGAACAGGTCTGTCCAGACGGTCTGCGGGCAGGAATAGCCGCACCAGGCGCGGCCGACGGCGGACGTTACCAGAAACAGGCCGATTCCGGCCATCACCAGCATGCCCGCGACATAGTAGAATTCATGCGGCCAGATTTCGATGCCGAACATGTAGAAGCGCCGGTTGGCGAGATCGACGAGCACTGCCTGATTGGGTGCATAAGGCCCGCGATCCCAGCGGATCCATGGCGTAATATAATAGATGGCGAGGGTGATCGCCATGATCACCCATTTCAACCGCCGGAACTTGCCGTCCACCGCCTTGGGATAGACATTCTTGCGCGATTCGTAGAGTTTCAATTGTGGATCGAGGATGTCCTTAGGGTTGGTCATTGGTTGCAACCTGGTCGAGGGTATCTTCTTGTATGTCCTCCAGCGCCGGGAGGGTCTCTCCGCCGCCCAGAGAATGTACGTAAGCGGCCAGCATCCGGATCGTAGCCGGGTCGAGCCTTTGTCCCCAGCGCGGCATCACGCCATATCGGGCATTGGTGATCGTCTCTGTCAACGCCGCGCGATCCAGACCGTACAGGCTGATCGCATCGGTCAGATTCGGCGCACCAAGTTCGCGATTGCCCTTGGCGTCAGGGCCATGACAGACCGTGCAATTGGCCTCGAAAAGAGCAGCGCCGCGGCGAGCAGCAGTGCTCTGTTTCTCCCGGCCCGACAACAGCCTGACATAGGAAACGAGATCCTGAATTTCGTTCGACTGCAATATACCATCCCTGCCGAATGCCGGCATCTGCGAGAAGCGGGTTTTATCGTGATCCGGATTGCGGATGCCGTGGATCAGAGTATATTCGATCGCTTCCAGATCGCCGCCCCAGAGCCAGTCATCATCGTTCAGATTGGGATAGCCCTTGGATCCAGCCGCACCGGAGCCGTGACATTGCACACAATGGACCTTGAAAGCGGACCGACCACCTTCGACCGCTTGCTGCATTAGTTCAGGACTGCCGTTCAGCTTGCGAATATCCGTGGATACGAGTGCCTGCCGGATCGGTTCCAGCTCCTTCTGCCGCTCGGCCACCTGCATTGCATAGTCGCCGCGGCTGCTCCAGCCAAACACGCCTTCGGTCGCTGAATTGAGCAGCGGAATGGCCGGGTAGACGATGACATAGCCGATTGCCCAGATGATCGTGGCATACAGAGTCAGTAACCACCAGCGCGGCATCGGCGTGTCGAGCTCCTCGATACCGTCCCACTCATGGCCGACCGTTTCGGTGCCGGTAGGTTCATCAATGCGCTTCTTCTCAGACATCGTTTTTGTCCTCGTCAAAAATCATATGGGCCGCTTCATGGTGACTGCGTCCGGCGCCCGGGCGAAAGGTCCAGCCGATCAGCATCAGAAAAACACCCGCCATGAACAGCAATCCCCAGCTGTCGGCAAAATGGCGCAGCGCTTCGTAGTTCATCGGGGCTGCTCCTGCGCTTCTCCCGCTTCGAAATCGACCAATGTGCCGATCATCTGCAAATAGGCGATCAGCGCGTCCATTTCGGAAAGTTTGCCAGGGTTGCCATCGAAATCACGGATTTGAACTTTCGGATAGCGCTGCTCGAGCTCTGCCGAGCTGGCCATCGGATCGACCTGGGTCAGCAGGTCCTCATTGGCTTTTGCAATGGCTTCCATGCTGTAGGGCACACCCACCCGCGAAAGAGCCCGCAAATGGTCGCTCATATCGCCGGGCTTCAGATCCTTTTCGGCAAGAAAGGCATATGGTGGCATGATCGATTCCGGCACCACCTGACGGGGATCGGTCAGATGCTGGACGTGCCATTCATCCGAATAGCGTCCGCCGACCCTGGCCAAGTCCGGCCCGGTGCGTTTGGAACCCCATTGGAAAGGATGATCATACATCGATTCCGCTGCCAGGCTGTAATGGCCATAGCGCTCCACTTCGTCACGGAACGGCCGGATCATCTGGCTGTGGCAGACGTAACAGCCCTCGCGGATGTAGATATTTCGTCCGGCCAGTTCCAGCGGCGTATAAGGCCGCACGCCTTCCACCTCTTCCACTGTGTTATCGATCCAGAAAAGCGGTGCGATCTCGACGATCCCGCCGATGGCGACGGTGACCAGAGCGAGCACCGCCAGGAGGGTGATGTTGCGCTCGATCTTCTTATGTTTTTGCGTGAATGTGGTCATGATAGTTTCCCCCTCACTCTGCCGGAACCGCGACAAGTGGCTTGTCAGCGGCCTCGTCATGAGGTGTTTCGGTCATCGGTTTTTCATCCCGGACATGGCCGGCAATCGTCATCCAGACATTGTAGACCATCACCACCGCACCGGCGAGATAGAGCAGGCCTCCGGCTGCGCGGATCAGATACATCGGGAACATTGCCGAGACGACTTCGCTGAAGGCGTAGACAAGATAGCCGTCGTCGCCATATTCGCGCCACATCAGGCCCTGCATGATCCCGGCGACCCACATCGAAGCGATGTACAGAACGATGCCGATGGTCGCGAGCCAGAAGTGCCAGTTCACCATCCGCAGGCTGTACAGTTTCGGACGACCCCAGAGGCGGGGCACCATGTAGTAAAGCGCGGCAAAGGTGATCATGCCGTTCCAGCCGAGCGCGCCGCTATGGACGTGGCCGATGGTCCAGTCGGTATAATGCGACAGGCTGTTGACCGATTTGATCGACATCATCGGGCCTTCGAACGTGCTCATGCCGTAGAAGGCGAGAGCCAGCACCATCATCCGGATGATCGGGTCGGTGCGGATCTTGTCCCAGGCGCCGTTCAGCGTCATCAGGCCGTTGATCATGCCGCCCCAGCTTGGCATCCACAATACGATGGAGAAGACCATGCCCAGCGTCTGCGCCCAGTCGGGCAGCGCGGTGTAGTGAAGATGGTGCGGGCCGGCCCAGATATAGAGGAAGATAAGCGACCAGAAGTGGATGATCGAGAGGCGATAGCTGTAGACCGGTCGTTCCGCCTGTTTCGGCACGAAATAATACATCATGCCGAGGAAACCGGCGGTCAGGAAAAAGCCGACCGCATTATGGCCATACCACCATTGCGTCAGCGCATCCTGGACGCCGGCAAAAGCACTATAGCTTTTGGCGCCGAGCAGACTGACCGGCATGGCAAGGCCATTGACCAGATGCAGCATCGCCACGGTCAATATGAAGGCCAGGAAGAACCAGTTGGCGACATAGATATGCGGTTCCGACCGCTTGACGATCGTGCCGATGAACACGGCGGCATAGCTGACCCAGACGATGGTCAGCCAGATATCGACATACCATTCCGGCTCGGCATATTCCTTGGACTGGGTAATGCCCAGCAGATAGCCGGTGGCGGCCAGCACGATAAACAGCTGGTAGCCCCAGAAAACGAAACGGGCGAGGCCGGGGAAGGCCAGCCTCGCCCTGCAGGTGCGCTGGACGATATAGAAACTCGTCGCGATCAGCGCATTGCCTCCGAAAGCGAAAATAACGGCGGATGTGTGCAGCGGACGAAGTCGCCCGAAGGTGGTATATTCGAGCCCCAGGTTGAGCACCGGAAAGGCCAGTTGCAGGGCAATATAAAGGCCGACAGCAAAGCCCGCCATGCCCCAGAACAAGGTGGCGATCACGCCCCAGCGGATCGGATCGTCATCATATTTTCCGGGATCGGCGGGCGCTTTCAATATGCCGCGACCGATGGCGGCATAGTCCGCCTTGCTGACCGTCACCAAAAGCGCGATCAGGCAAGCCGCCATGATGATCCCCATGTGGACGGCAAAACCGCCATCGACAGCCATTACCATGGCCACAAATGCCAGAAACACGAGCAGCAGCCAGCCGCCGGCCCTCACCAGTAAATTGTCCATAACGTCCTTCCCCGTTGTGTAGGGTTGGCGCTACCAGTCGGATGAATGGGGCAATATAGGTAGAGTTACGTAGTCGGGAAATCGGCGCTCTGGAGATCGCTAGCCGAGGGCGATTTCCGCCCATATCGGCAGGTGATCGGAGGCTTTGCGGGAGGTGGGGCTGTCGTGGACCCCGGACGCGATCGATCGGATGGTATTGGAATGCATGATCCGGTCGAGCGTTGCGATCGGACCGCGGGAATGAAAGCTCTTGCCGCAGTCGACCATCTGGAACGCCCGGGAAAAATCTTTCAGGCAGCCGCCGGCGGCGCTCCACTCGTTGAGATCGCCCATCAGCACGACCGGCACATCCAGCTCCTTTTGCTGCGCCATCTTGACGATTGCCGATGCCTGCCGTCGGCGCCACAGGCCGGACAGATCCAGATGCATCCCGAACACCGCCAGCTGTTGGCCATCGATTGCAAAGCGCGCCATGATCGCGCCGCGCGGTTCGAGGCAGGGGATGTGCATGATGTCATGTTCCAGCACCTCGACAGACTTGCGCACCAAGATCGTGTTGCCGTGCCAGCCCATCGAATCCGATTGGACGTCGAGCGGGATCGCGCGATAGTCGCTGTGCATTTCCAGCAGCTTTTCGGGAATGGTCGCGGCTCTCGCGCCGAACCGGCGATCCGCTTCCTGCAGGGCCATGACATCGGCATCAATCTCGTTGAGCACGTCGATGATCCGACCGGGATTACGCCTCCGGTCGGTGCCTACGGCTTTGTGTATATTGTAACTCGCAACCTTCAACATCGGGTCTTTTTAGTCCGGTCAGAAGGGGTTGATGGTATAGCCTTGCTGTTGCAGCAAGGCGTGCGCGGTCATCGCGGAGAGCGACATTTTGACGCCGGGCAACAGGTCGGCATTGGTGATACCATGGGCCGCAGCGCTCTGGCCGCACAGATAGATTTCCACACCATGGTCCTGCAATTGCGCAATGGCAGCGGCGCTGGCATTTTTCCGGCCGTCCTTGTGTGCGGCAAAAAATTGCTGATTGGTCAGGTCGAAAGCGGCACCACCATGGACGACGATGGCGAGATGGATATTCTCTTCCGGCACGCCAGCGGCGACGTGCATGTTGATGAAGCGCGCCGCACTTTCGATGGTGCGGTTGATCTTGTCCGGATCGGCGGCGGTGGAAACGTCGAAAGCAATATTGAACAGCGTGTCTTTCGCGACCGGTTCGTCCATCTGAACCGGAGCGGTGGCGCCGAAATCTTCAAATACCGGGCCGGTCTTGAAATTTTCCATCTGGGCCGCTGCGGGTTGGGCGAGGGCCAATAGGGGAAGCAGCGCGACGAGAAAGGATTTTTGCATTTTCATTCCAGTTCAGTTTGATAATTGATTCAAATATAGCGCGTCTTCAATAGCCGATCGCTTGGCCATCCTTGCGCATTTCGGTGGCGCCGGTGTAGACGCCGGTCTCGGCATCGCGGGTGATCGCCTGATAGCCGCCAAACATTGCACCATTGCTGACGACCTCGACCTTGTGACCCATCGCCTTGAGCCGCTCGACCGTTTCGGTCGAGATACCCGGTTCTACATTGAGTATACCCAGAAGATCGGCTCCGGTTCCCGCCAGGTCATCGGTTGGCTGGCGTCCGCCATCATGGTTCAGGCGCGCAGCATCGCCGGCTTCCTGCAGGTTCATGCCATAATCGACCAGATTGATCATCACCTGCACATGGCCCTGCGGCTGCATCCCGCCGCCCATCAGGCCAAAGGACATGAAGGGTTTGCCGTCCTTTTTCATAAAGGCGGGGATGATCGTCTGGAACGGGCGCTTGCCGGGGGCATAGGCGTTGGGATGGTCGGCATCGAGCGAATAAAGCTCGCCGCGATCCTGAAACATGAAGCCGAGGCCGTCGGCGACGAGGCCGCTGCCCATGCCGCGATAGTTTGACTGGATCAGCGAGACCATCATGCCGTCCTTGTCGGCGACGGTGAGATAGGTGGTATCGCCTTCGCCTTCCAGCTTGGGTTCACCCGGACCGAATGCGGGGGTGGTTTTTGCCGGATCGATCAGCGCGAAACGTTCCTTGCCATAGGCATCCGACAGCAGCCAATCGAGCGGGGCAGGGGAGGCGTCGGGGTCGGCATAGAAGCGCGCGACATCCTCGAAGGCCAGCCGTTTGGCCTCGGTAATATAATGCAGCACTTCGGCGCTGCCGCGCGGCCATTGCGTCAGATCGACATTTTTCAGGATATTTGCCATTTGCAGGGCGGCAAAACCCTGGGAGTTGGGCGGCAGTTCGCATAGCTCATAGCCGTTGCGATAGACCACGCAGCCCGGTTCAACCCATTTGCTGTCGTGCGCGGCGAAATCTTCGTAGCGCAAATTGCCGCCGATCCGTTTGAAATAGGCGTCGATGGTGCGCGCGATTTGGCCCTTGTAGAAGGCATCGCGGCCACCGGTGGCGATCTTGCTGAGCGTATTGGCGAGGTCGGGATTTTTGAATATCTCTCCAGCTTTGGGCGCGCCATTCTTGAAATAGGTGTTCCGCGCATTGTCAAAATCGCCGATCATGTCGAGGCTTTGTTCAAACCGGCTGAGGTTGCTCTCGAGATAATAGCCGATCACGGGCGCTATCGGATGACCTTCGCGGGCATAGGAGATGGTCGGAGCCAGAATATCGGCCATGCTCAGCTTGCCGAACCGGTCGTGCATTTCATACCAGGCATCGACCGTGCCGGGGACGGTGATCGGCATCGGAC
>PFJE01000165.1:4698-5319 GCA_002783865.1 Sphingomonadales bacterium CG_4_10_14_3_um_filter_58_15 | reverse complement strand
TTCGACAAGAAAAACATGATCGCCACTGCGCTGTTTGCCGATGGCTGTGCCGCGGCGGTGGTCAGCGGCAAGGCGGGCGTGGGCGATAGTCCTTTTTTCCGGGCTTTTGAACAGAAGACTTGGCCCAATACCCGTGACATGATGGGATGGGAGATAGGCGCAACCGGCTTTGATCTTGTGTTGGCCCGCGATATTCCGACCTTTGTCACCAAGGATTTCGCGCCCTTTTGCGATGCCTTTCTGGCAGCTCAGGGCCTGGAAAAATCCGATCTTGCTGAACCCGCTTGCCATCCTGGCGGTGGCCGAGTGGTGGAAGCATTGGAAGCATATTTTACTCCGGCGATAGCGGGCATTCCGGCAACCCGAGAAATACTCCGGCTGCACGGCAATATGTCCTCGCCGACCGTCCTGTTCGTGCTGGAACAGCTGATATTACAGAAGCCCGACAAGCCGATCCTGCTGACCGCACTGGGGCCAGGGTTCACTGCGGCGCTGGGCATCCTTGACCCAGTGGGCGCAGAATGACCGATCCACTGGGCACCCTTTTCACAACCAGTCCGACTTTGGTAACCTGGGTTCTGGTCTATATCATCGTCCAGCGGCTCGGCGAGCTGGTTCACG
>PFJE01000165.1:893-4434 GCA_002783865.1 Sphingomonadales bacterium CG_4_10_14_3_um_filter_58_15 | reverse complement strand
ATAAATTTGTCAGCCACCCCAATTATCTGGTGGTGGTGCTGGAGATCGCGATTGTCCCGCTGATGCTCGGCTTGCCGTGGGTCGCACTGGTCTTCTCGATCCTCAATGCGGTTTTGCTGCGGCACCGAATAGGGATCGAAAACAAGGTGCTCGGCGAGCGCGGCTAGTCCAAAGTTCGTCAAAGTTCGGGCCAATGAGCGACTTCTGCGTCGACTTAAAACCTCATATATATTATCAATAAACTTATATAAGTTACTGACTTACTATTAAAAATAGGCGTTAGCAGAGGTGGCGTCATTGTCGCTCTCGTCACCCACCTGAATCTTTATATTGTGCGGTTGGGATATCCGCCCAGCCAAATGTCATCAGCGAAAATGATCGTCCTGTGCGGTCCAACGGGCTGCCAAATCACGCAATATTGCGCAGAGGCTGGTCGGCAATGGGCCGCGCGCTTTCGCCTTTGCGCTTCATTGCATAGAGCGCCTTGTCCGCGGCCTTGAGCAGTTGCTCGGCACCATTTCCGTCAAATGTCTGAACGGCAATGCCGACGCTGGCCGACGGCGTTAATATGTGACCGTTGATATTTGCTGGCTTGGCGAAGCCCGAAAGATAGGCCGTCGCTCTTGCCATGGCCTGGTCCCTGCCGGTCACATCCGGCATCAGGATCAAAAATTCATCGCCGCCCAGCCGACCGACAATCTCGTTGGCTGCGCTACTCTGGTTCAGTCTGCTGGCAACTTCCACCAACAGATGATCGCCGATGTCATGGCCCAGATTGTCATTCACCTGCTTGAAATGGTTCAGGTCAATCAAGGCGACCGCGAAGCCGCTGCCCTTGTCGGCGAAGGACTGTTCGGCCAGATAAAGGTGGTTCATCATCGCACGGCGATTGGCGAGCCCGGTCAAGGTATCGCTATGCGCCTGCTTCCAGATGGTGTGCCGCATGATCAGGCCCGAGATGATCTGATTGTAGCTGTCAATGATGAACCGGGTCATCAGCAAAACGATCGTGATCATGCTCCATCCCATGATCATCTCATCGAATCCGCCGAATATTATCATCGCCAAGGCGGACGGCAGGACGCCTACGATCAGAACGGTGACCGCTATTCTTTTTATGCACGCAAGACAATGCGCGATGCAGGTCGAGCCAAAGACCAGCGACATCGGGATGAACATCTGATTTTCGAACGCGTCGGTTGCAACCGCCACGACCGACCAGATACTCAGAAATGTAACCATGCCAACCGAAATGACGGTAAGATTTCTCAGCATTTTTTGCGAGCGTGCATGGGAACCAGGATGGTTGGGAGCACGCATCCACATGATCATCCGCGCGAAGCAGCCAATGGCAAACAGCCCCATCCAGGCGTAGTAAATCGTCTCGACCCCTTCGTGGGCGGACAAGACCATCACCGCTATCAGATTGAAGATTGCGACCAGATAGATCATCGGCACATGTGTCAACGCCCGTTGCAGCTGAAGGTCCTCGACCGACGACAGGATCTCGGCCGGGATCGTTGGAGACTGCCATGGCGCTTGCCAGGATATCTGCCAATTTTTTCCGAATAGCGGCGCTAAAAACATGTCTTCAGGCCATCCCGCCATAGCTGATTATCCATGACAGTCTGACTAGGCAGCGGATGTGAAAATAGGGTTAAGAAAATACTTCCAAACCCTGTCGGACCAGCGGCGGCCATCAAAAATAGTCCCGGCGAAGGGGTAACCTTCACCGGGACTTTGTTTTAACGTTGTTCGGCAGCCGCCGGACCGATGACGCTCTGGTCTCCTAACCGGAGACTAGGCCAGACCGGAGTCCGCCAACCGGCAGAGCCCGTCTGCTAAAATTTCGCGCTCGCCTGAACACCGTAAAAGCGCGGTTCCGCCGGGATGAAGGTCGGGATACCGAAACCGCCGCCGGTGTTGCCCGCATCAAGCAGATAATTCTTGTTGGTCAGATTGCGGGCGAAACCGGCAATCTCGAACCGTTCATCGGCGAACGAGACCCCCGCGCGCACATTGACGAGCGTTACCGCAGGCTGGCTGATCAGGTTCGAGTTCGGGGCCTCGAAGAATACCCGGCTACGATAGGTGACGCTGGGTGTGGCAAACAACCGTGTGCTGTCGTTGATCGGATAATCCAGAGTGAAGCCAGCCGCTGCCTGGACTTCCGGCTGGAGACGGAAGCGTGCGCCGGCGAGATTGCCGTTGGCTGGGTCATCGTCGATACCACCGTCGATATAGCCGATATTGGCGAACAGGCTCAGCCAGTCAGCCGCGCGCACGTTGACCTCCGCCTCAACCCCGAAATTGCTTGCGCTGCCGGCGCTGCGGGTGATTGTCGTGCCCGGTCTGGTTGGGTCGTTGACGGAGACCTGGAAATTCTCATAGGTCTGGTAATAGACACCGAGCGAACCGGAAACCGGACCCACAGCGCCTTTCAGACCCACTTCATAGTTCCACACGATTTCCGGTGCGATATCGGTGAAATTGCCGACCGGTCCGGTCGGTGTCGCTCTTGCGCCGGCGTTCACCGTAGCCGAGCGACGGCCCTTGGAGATCGTGGCAAAGCCGTTGATATCATCGGAGAAGCGGTAAAGGATATTGAACCGCGGCAAGACCGCAGAGAAGCTGTCTTCGGTGCGGAAGGTCTGGCCCGCGGTGTCGGTGAGCGGGAAGGGCGGCGCGCCGGTGAAGACGGAACCCGGTGCGGTCGCACGATAGCCGGAACGCCGCTTTTCGATCAGCACCCGGACGCCGGCGGTCAGCTCGACGCTGGGGGTCGGGATCCATGTGCCATCGGCAAACACCGAATAGCTGTCATTCTTGCCGAAATTTTCAAATTCTGCAGAGTAAGGAATGGTAGTGATCAATCCACCCGTTGCAGTCTCTAGCGCTTCGCCAGCCGGAATGCCCGCGCTTGATACACAGGGAATGGGCGGACTTCCGGCCGGCAAATATGCGTTAAATGCGCCGGCCAGACACTGAAAATAGGTCACTTCATCGGTGGAGAATGGCACGCGCTGGTTGCTGTCCTCGCGGAACAGGTTCCAGCCGAAGCTGCCGCGGAACGTGTCGCTGGTGTAGGCGAAACGGGTTTCATGGCTGCCCTGTTCGCCATTGGCGTCCTCGGCAAATTCGAGGAAGAAGGCGGCGGAGCCATCGGCGTCGAACACTTCGTTCGAATTGAACTTGCGGTAGCCATTGACCATCGTCAGCGTCCAGTCATCGGCAATGTCCCAGCTCATCGTCAGATTGGCATCATAAACATCGCGGGTCAGACCCAGATCGGCATCGCCCAGTACCGCGGCAGAGAAGGGCGAGCCGCGCAAATCGGCGGGACCAAAGGGATTGGCGGGGCCAGCGCTGGTCGGCAGAGTGCCGGAAATGAATGGCGTGCCCGAGTTGCGCTGCCGGTCATAGGTCAGGATCAGGTCGGCGGTGAAATCGCTGCTCGGGGTAAAGCGGAACGACGCCCGCGCACCGAGCTGATCCTGCGCATAGAGATCATCCTGGTTTGGGGCCAGATTGACCACATAGC
>PFJE01000165.1:0-880 GCA_002783865.1 Sphingomonadales bacterium CG_4_10_14_3_um_filter_58_15 | reverse complement strand
ATAGGCACCAGCGAGCCGAACCGCGACCGTGTCATTGCCGGCATTGAGATGACCGCCCAGCGTGTAGGCGTCAAAATTGCCGTAGCTGCCGGAAACTTCGCCGGACAGGCCGGGCTTGGGCTTGGCGGAGATGATGCTGATCGCGCCAACCGCTGAGGCGGTGCCGAACAGGGTCGCCTGCGGACCCTTGATCACTTCGATCCGGTCGATGTCGTAGAGATCCTGATAGGACCCGCGCGAACGCGAAATATCGACGCCGTTATAGTAAAGCGTGACGCGCGCCGCCTGCTGCGCCGAGCCGCTGTCCGAGGTGATACCGCGAATGACGATGCCGGGGTTGTTGGCGCTCTGTTCCTGAATATTCAGGCCGGGCACATAGTTGGACAGCTCGTCGAGATCGGACACGCCCAGTTCCTTGAGCCGCGCGCCGCTGTTGGCGGAAATGGTGATCGGCACGTCGGTCGATTTCTGTTCGAATTTCTGCGCGGTGACGATGATCACGTCGTCGTTATTTTCTTCCGCGACATCATCACTGCCGGTCTGCGCGACGGCAGGGGCGGTTGCGGCGATAAACAGAGCCGATGCGAGCGCGATCGACGAGGCGCGGGAGAGGGCGTTGGGAGCGTATTTTGTCATGGAGGGAATCAACCTTTTTATGTGCGACACTGGAATGGATGGTGCAGTGCAGCAAAGCTGTGACAGGCTGACGGGGATTGAATGACAGTTTGGATAATGTTGCGCGACACTCTTGTGACGGCGGGTAAGGGGAGTCAGAAGGGCCCGGGGAGTGGGCAAGCAGTTGCCACGCATCGTCATCCTGAACTTGTTTACCTGGCGGTGGCCTTCGGCTCAGGACCCCTTGAGAGTGCGCACCGCCGGA
>PFJE01000079.1:7830-8031 GCA_002783865.1 Sphingomonadales bacterium CG_4_10_14_3_um_filter_58_15 | reverse complement strand
TTTTTTCAGCCGCCGTTTCGACGCCGCCGCCGCCCGCATCGCGGGTCTCGACATCTCGATGGCGGTTCTCTCGGAAGCGCCGCGCTATGTCATGCAGGCGGTATTTTTTGGCGGTGTGGTTGTGCTCTGCCTGCTCCTCATTGATGCGGACGCTCTCGCGTCTGGTCGCGTCATTGCCGACCTTGCCCCGACCATGGGGGT
>PFJE01000079.1:7631-7810 GCA_002783865.1 Sphingomonadales bacterium CG_4_10_14_3_um_filter_58_15 | reverse complement strand
GACTGATCCCGGAGGTGCATGCCCTGTTCGCCAGCGTCGCCAGACTCAAATTTTCCAGCGCTGCGATCGAGAACATTCATGCCGACATGGCCGCCAGGATGCAGTCGGCTGATCCGGGTCCCGCCGATCAGGGCGGCGTTGGGGGCGGCGCTCAGCCAGAGGCCCGGGACGATGCTTCG
>PFJE01000079.1:0-7581 GCA_002783865.1 Sphingomonadales bacterium CG_4_10_14_3_um_filter_58_15 | reverse complement strand
TCTGCGTCATGGTGCGCCGGCTGGCGCGGCGCTTGTGCTGGACCGCGTTTCCTATCGCTATCCCGGGGAGCGCGCCGGCGGCGTGGGGGACATTTCGTTCTCGATCGCCAGCGGCGAACGGCTGGGCGTCGTCGGCGCCACGGGATCAGGGAAGACGACGCTTGCTGGCGTCATGCTGGGACTTCTGCCGCCACAGTCTGGCGTGATGAGTGTCGGCGCCGCGGCGCGGGAGCGCGATCTTTTCGCACCCATGGATGAGAACGAGGGCGTCGCCCGCGCCTGGCGACGGCGGGCGGCTTATGTGCCGCAGGACATTTTCTTGCTCGATGCGACGGTCGCCGAGAACATCGCCTTTGGCGAGACTGGAGCGGAGCGAGACGACGCCCGCGTCGAGGCTGCGGCCCGAATGGCGTGCGTGCACGACTTCGTCGCAGGCTCCCTTCCGGACGGCTACGCAACCATTACCGGCGAGCGTGGCGTTCGCCTTTCCGGCGGCCAGCGCCAGCGTATCGGCATCGCCCGCGCGCTCTACCGCGACGCGGCGTTCATCGTCTTCGACGAGGCGACGTCAGCGCTGGATAACCTGACCGAGCGTGAGGTCATGGCGGCGATCGACGCAATCCCTGGGGATCGGACGCTGGTGATCATCGCGCACCGGCTGAGTACGATCCGATCGTGCGACCGGATACTGATGCTGGATGGCGGCGCTGTCGCCGCACTGGGATCGTGGGACGAGCTGATGCGCGATAGCGAGGCGTTCAGGCGCTTCGCGGATATCGCCGCCGCTCACTGAGGCTTCTTGCCGTAGCGCTGTTCTCGTCAGGATGTGAGGGGGGCGACGCCTTCCGCTTTTCCGCCTTCGATTATTATTTTCCTGAATTTCCTTGCTTAATTTCCGCGCTGGAATTTCCTGCCTTCAAAAATGGCAAAATATCACTGGTCTAAGCTACTCAGCAAGGACGCCATTTTCATGTTCTCCAACAGCACCATCCTCGTCACCGGCGGGACGGGATCCTTTGGCCATCGCTTTCTTCCGATGACCCTCAAGAAACACAACCCGGCCAAGGTCATCGTTTTTTCCAGAGACGAGATGAAGCAGTGGGAGATGGCGAAGCTGTTCGCGGGCGATCCGCGCGTGCGCTTCTTTCTCGGCGACGTCCGTGACGAGCGCCGTCTTCACCGCGCGCTCGACGGCGTGGACTATGTCGTCCATGCCGCCGCCACCAAGATCGTGCCGACGGCGGAATACAACCCGTTCGAATGCGTCAAGACCAACGTGAACGGCGCGATGAACCTGATCGACGCCTGCATCGATCGCGGCGTCAAGCGGGTGGTGGCGCTGTCGACCGACAAGGCGTCTTCGCCGGTCAATCTCTACGGCGCCACCAAGCTCGCCTCCGACAAGCTCTTCATCGCCGGCAACTCGTATTCCGGTCAGCGCGAGACCCGGTTTTCAGTGGTGCGTTATGGCAATGTGATGGGGTCGCGCGGCTCGGTGATTCCGTTCTTCAGATCGCTGCGCGACGGCGGCGTGCTGCCGATCACCGATCCGCGAATGACACGGTTCATGATTTCGCTCGATCAGGCGGTCGAGCTGGTGTGGCACGCCTTCGAAGACATGATCGGCGGCGAGATCTACGTGAAGAAGATCCCGTCGATGACGATTGGCGACATCGCCGCCGCCGTCGCGCCGGACGCGCGTCAGGAGGTTGTCGGCATTCGCCCCGGCGAGAAGCTGCATGAGCAGATGATCGGCTTCGAGGATGCGCCGCACACATTTGAATACCCCGAGCATTACAAGATCCTGCCGGCGATCAATGGCTGGTCTGATGATCCGCGGCGCATCAAGGACGGCGTCCGCGTCGCCGCGAATTTCACCTACGCCTCCGACACCAACCCGGCCTGGATGGGCGTTTGCGACCTCGAGGCGTGGATCGCCGACAATGCGACCAAGATCGGAGCCATCTGATGATCCCCTACGCCCGTCAGGACGTGAATGAGGCCGACATCGCGGCGGTCGAGGCCGTGCTTCGGTCTGATTTTCTCACCCAGGGGCCGGCCGTGCCGCGCTTCGAGGCGGCCGTCTGCGCCGCCGTCGGCGCGCCTTTCGCTGTCGCCATGAGCAGCGCCACGTCGGCGCTGCATGTCGCGTGCGCGGCGCTGGACCTCGGACCGGGCGATATCGCCTGGACGTCCCCGATCACCTTCGTCGCCTCGGCGAATGCCGCGCGCTACTGTGGCGCCGAGGTCGATTTCGTCGACATCGACCCGCGAACCTTCACGATCTGTCCCGAGCGCCTCGAGGCGCGGCTGCGCCGCGCAAAGATCGCAGGCAAGCTGCCGAAGGTCGTGATCGCCGTGCATATGTGCGGTCAGTCCTGCGACATGGAGGCGATCGCCGGGCTCGCCGCGCGCTATGGGTTTCGCGTCATCGAGGACGCCGCGCACGCTATTGGCGGGTCGTTCAACGGCGCCAGGATCGGCTCCTGCGCATTCAGCGACATCACCGTGTTCAGCTTTCATCCGGTCAAGATCGTCACCGCCGCCGAGGGCGGCATGGCGATGACGAAGGATCGCGATCTGGCGCGCCGCATGGCGCTGCTGCGCAACCATGGCGTCACCCGTGAACATGCCGAGATGACGGCGCCGCCGATGGGCCCCTGGTGCTATGAGCAGATCACGCTTGGCTGGAACTACCGCATGACCGACCTGCATGCGGCGCTGGGCGCCAGTCAGATGGATCGTCTTGATGCGTTTGTCGCCCGCCGCCATGAGATCGCCGATCGCTATGATCGGGAGCTTCAGGGACTGCCGGTCGCAACGCCGTGGCGCGACCCGCGCGGACGCTCCGCGTTTCACCTCTATGTGGCGCAGGTCGATGACCCGGCGCGCCGGCTGCCGGTGTTCGAGGCGATGCGCGCCGCCGGCGTCGGCGTGAACGTGCATTACATCCCGGTTCATCTTCAGCCCTATTACCGCGCGATGGGATTTTATCCAGGGCAGTTTCGGGTCGCGGAGGCCTATTACGCCCGCGCGATCAGCTTGCCGATGTATCCGGCGCTGACCGACGAAGAACAGAGCGAAGTCGTGACGGCGTTCCGCGCCGCTCTGGGCGCCTGAGGCGACAACAAGGGGTCGCTCGCCGGAGGCGGGCGCTTCCGCGCCTGTGGATGGCGCCGGTTTCTGGTTTGAAGGGGCGGATTCGTGAAGATTGCCGTGATACCGGCGCGAGGCGGGAGCAAGCGCATTCCTCGCAAGAACATCAAGGTGTTCGGCGGCCGCCCGATCATTGCCTGGTCGATCGCCGCCGCCTGGGAGAGCCGCTGTTTCGATCGGATCGTCGTCTCCACCGACGACCCTGAAATCGCCAGCGTAGCGCTGGAGTTCGGCGCTGAGACGCCGTTTCTGCGGCCATCCGAGATATCGGGCGACATGACGCCGACGGTTTCGGTGATGCGTCATGCGATCGCGGAGATGTCGGCGCAAGGTTATGCTCCAGACGATGTCTGCTGCCTCTACGCGACGGCTCCCTTCGTGCGCGCGGAAGACATTGTCCGCGGCGCCGCAGCGCTTGCGGCGGCGCCGGATGCTTATGTTTTCCCGGTTACGACCTTCGCCTTTCCGATTCAGCGCGCCCTGCTGCGCGATGCAGACGGTCGCGTCAGGATGCTCAATCCCGATCTTTTCGCCACCCGCTCGCAGGATCTGCCGGAGACATGGCATGACGCTGGCCAGTTCTACTGGGCCTCGGCGCGGACATGGATGAGTCGCGATGCGGTTTTTTCCGGCGAGACCGTCGGAATCGCGCATCCCCGTCACCGGGTTCAGGACATCGATACGCTGGAAGACTGGGTGGTGGCCGAAAGGCTGTTTGAAATCGATCAGGCGCACCGGGCGCCGGTGGTGAGCATTCCATGATCGCCTTCAGGGTAGATTCGTCGATCGCCATCGGCTCGGGTCACGTGATGCGTTGCCTCGCCCTCGCAGGAGAGCTCGCCCGCCGCGGCCGCCGCTGCGTATTCGTGATGCGCGATCTTCCTGGCGCGGTTATCCCGCGTGTTTTCGCCGAAGGGCATGAGATTCACCTTCTGTCGCCGCCTGCATTCGGGGCTGCTTTCGGGGCTGCTTTCGGAATTGCGGCGGACGCTGGTGTAGGCGCGGCGACGGGCGGGCGCTGCTATGACGCGTGGCTTGGCGCTCCCTGGCGCGATGACGCGACGTCCAGCGCGGCGTTTTTTGCGACACGTCCGATTTCCTGGGTTGTGGTCGATCACTACGCGCTCGATGCGCGCTGGCAGGGTGTGGCCCGCGCCGCCGGTGCGCGCATTCTGGCGATTGACGATCTCGCCGACCGACCGCACGCGGCAGACATGATCCTCGATCAGACGCTTGGCCGCGCCACTATGGATTATGCGGCGCTGGCGCCGCTGGCGAGCGAAATTCTTGCGGGCCCTGGTTTTGCGCTGCAGCGTCCCGAGTTTTCGAGACTGAGGGACCGGAGCCTTTCCCGTCGCGCCGGCGGCCGCATCGAGAACGTGCTCGTATCGATGGGCGGCATGGATCGCACCAATATGACGGGACGCATGCTGGAGGCGCTCGACCCGATCTCTGAAGGTCTTTCTGCGACCGTTGTTCTGGGGGCTTCGGCGCCGCACCGCGCCGCTGTCGAGTGGCTGTCGTCGGAGTTGCCTTGGGTGCAGGAGGTTGTCGTCGACGCGCCGAACATGGGGGCCTTGATGGCGGCGGCAGATGTCGCGATCGGCGCCGCAGGGTCCACTTCCTGGGAAAGATGCTGTCTGGGCCTGCCGTCGCTGATGGTTGTTCTGGCTGAGAACCAGCGCGAATCCTGCGCGATGCTGGAGGCCGCCGGCGCTGGGATTTGTCTTGGGGAAGATGACTCTGACGTCAATTGGGCAGTCGCTATGGCCGCTGCGATGGCGCGCCTGCGCGCGTCTGGCGCGCTTGCCGCCGCCAGCGCGGCGGCGTCAGTCCTGTGCGACGGTCTGGGCGCCGCAAGGGTCGCAGACAGGATGTGCGCTGTGTCTTGACGCGTCGAGATTGTCAGGTTGGGTGTTCGGGATTCTCTGTGGACACGATAGCTTGCGGATACAGTTCTCGAACAATCTGCGCGAAGTCGCCAATCCTGTCCGTCTCGGTGTAGCCTGCCGCGACGGATGCTCGAAGCGCCGCGCTGTTGCCGACGTGAATTTCAGCGATGAGGATGCGAAGGCCCGCATCTCTGGCGGGTTTTTCAATAGACATCAGCGCGGTGACGCCCAGTCCGCGCCCGCGAGCTTCTGGCGCGAGCAGTGAGCTGACCGATCCAACTCCGTCACCAACCACGTCCAATCTCAGGTGTCCCAGGCTTTTGCGGCATGGGGCTCCTTCGATTGTGACGACCGTCTCCTCAAGAATATAGAGGCGGCGGTCTGGGCTTTTCAGCGCGGCCGCCATCCAGGCCATATGCTCTTCGAGTGTAGGGGAGCTGGTCGCGCGCATGAAGTCGAGATTCATGTCCTGGCGCCAGCGCCAGATCGCCTCACCGTCTGATAGGTGGGCAGACCGCAAAAATACTGCGCGTCCATTGCGATCTGTGTATTCAGTCTGCCCGCCGACCACTTGTAGCTCGTTCATCTTTTCATCCTGTATCTGTGCTGCGCCTGGTAGATGGGGCGTGTCTTAAGGGATCATTCTGCTGGAACGCTTTTTGTTGTTTTCAGGAGGCGGATGATACTTGAAGCCGTCGTATTGGCGACTGCATCGGGACTATTGGGTGCAATCTCCATCCACTTATGATTAACGACGCCGTCGGCGAGTTTTCGCCTTAACGCATCGACCGCTTCCTCGATGGCGACGCGGTCTGGCGCTGGGTTGGAAAGGCATGAGAAATCTAGACCTGGATTATATCGGATCACGCCTGGCAGCCCCTGATACCAAGCAGCGCCAAAGATGATGCACGGTTTTCCGGCGAGAATGGCTTCGTACCCCGCTGTGCCGCCGATTGTGGCGACTGCCGCGCTTGTGCTGATCAGTCGTGCGCTGTCGACAGTCTTCGCCGCCAGAACCAACCTGGGGTTGCACTCTATCCGGTCCAGAAAGGCCGGGTCTCTAAAGAATGCTCCTTGTTTGGGGTTTTCCTTGATGATGATCCGCCAGTCGTCAGGCATGTCGATCAGCAATTCCTCTGCGCCGCGAATCTGGTCGAGATAGTCTCCTGCGTACTCCGATGTCGTCGCCTCGGGCTGAAGATGGAGAGGCATGTAGATGAATGGCGTGCTATCGAGGTCAGGCGACGTTTCCGAAAGACCAATGAGTCGGGCTTCGTAGACCCGGCGCCGCTGCGCCATGTCGGCAAACTGACGCCGTTCCTTGCGTGAGATAGGCGCGATGGCCGTCATCATGAGCCCCTTAAAAACGGAACCGTTCGTGATTTCTTGTTCAGCTCTTACAACAAGCCATCCTGCGGCAATTGGGTCGAGGCCAAACGGCGCCCGGATTGCGTGAAGCAATCCGCGAGGTTTGCGTCGAACTACGTCTATCATGGACTCGCGCCCGCCTTTTTTCATGTAGAAAATATTCGCCTCGTATTTTTCTCTATCACAAGAAATAAACGCCTCGTCAGAATCGTATGGCTCTTGATAGGCGGCGTGAGCATTGATGCCAAAAAAGAATTTTTCAGAAAAGTGGGACTGAATAAGCGTTAATCTCGAGATTGAGAGAGCTTCAGCGCATGCGTCGAGTATGTTGTCGTAGCCGAGATGGGGCGGGACGCAGTGAACAACCGCGTCTATGCGCATATCGGACAGGAGCGAGATGTAACCGCAAGTTGCGTTGTGCATCATCGCGATAGTCTCAGCGTATCCGTGGCCGGACTCGCTGAAGCCGAGCCGTCCATGGCCGTCAAGCATAAATGTCTGACGCGCCATATTTCGCAAGAACGAGTCTTTGGTTTTTGCCATCACGTTCTGATAGATTGATCTGAAGCGCGAGGGAACCGATCGCGGTGTTTTCATCCATGCGTAGGTGTCTCGAACATGATGAAGAATGCAATCGGCGGACATATCAAGACGATCGACAGACCCTTCGAGGGCGAAGGCAGTTTCACAGCCTTCGGCGCGCAGAGCCTGGACAAGACCACCGTATCCGGACGTCAGACATATCCGGCGTGGCGCATAAGGATTAGGCGATGGTGATGTCATCTTGCTTTACCGGACTGTTTGCATGAATCGGTCGCGCGGCGCGCGCTCCGATGACTTCGTTGATCATTTTCGGGGGCAGGCCGAAACCCGGCCTGACGCTGCGCACGGCGTCGGCGTCGATCACATCGCCCTCGGCGACATCCTTGACGAAATACAGCGAGCGCCGGAACTGGGCGTTGCCGATCTCGCTCGACTTGCGGCCATAGTCGATGCCGCCGAGCGAGGACCATGCTGTTTTCGCCCCTGAACAAAGCTGCGCAAATTCATGCGGCTCCAGCGAAAAGCTGTCATCGGGACCGCCGCCGGACCGGTCGAGCGTGAAGTGCTTTTCGATGATCGACGCGCCGAGCGCCACGCTCGCGATCGCGGTGGTGTTGTCGAT
>PFJE01000091.1 GCA_002783865.1 Sphingomonadales bacterium CG_4_10_14_3_um_filter_58_15 | reverse complement strand
TACCAGTCCTCCGCGAAGTCCTTGGCTTGCGCCAGGCCTTCCTGCTTGGTGCTCGTCCGATGTTGTTGACTTCCGACACTCGCTGAACATTGCCAATAGGGACTATTGCTTCGTCTGTAGATTTGGACTTTGCCACCTAATATTTCGTGTCTGGCGTTCATGCCACCTCACTTTGTGATAATGCGCTATTTTGTGCTAGCAATGTGTTAGCACTTTCTAGAGTTAGAATCTCACAAAAGATAAGGAATTACAAGGATTTAATCAGAATGAATTGTTGACATAATACAATTTTAAGTCTGCTGCGTCTACCATTTCGCCACGTCCGCACCGGTAGCTCCAACCTCTGGCTGGAGCTTAGCGACAAGCATTATTGCGGACGTGTGGTCAAGTGGGTACGCAAATTAAATCTGGAGATTGCGGCGATCAGTCTTTGTTCAACCGCTCGCGGATTTCCTTGCCCGGCTTGAAATAGGGTACTCTTTTGGCCGGAACCTCTACCGATTCCCCAGTGCGCGGGTTGCGACCAATGCGCGGTTTGCGCTGGCGGGTCGAGAAGGCACCAAACCCGCGGAGCTCGACGCGACCGCCCTCGGCCAGCTTCTGGCTGATCTGGTTGAAAAACAGGTCGACGATTTTTTCAATTTCATCCGGCTTCAATTCCGGATTCTCTTCCGCGAGTTTTTCCAATAATTCAGAACGTATCATCGGTGCGCCTTTCCGATTCCCGGTCGATCCAGCGGTTTCCCAAGAGAAAGAGACCCCAAGAATCCTGTTGTCTGTTATTTTTTAGAGTCCTTGGATGCCAGAAATTGCGTCTATTTTCAATGGTCTTGGCAGGTGTCTGAAAAAATGATGTGAAATCGAGCACGGCAAAGAAAAAGCCCACCCCGATAAAGGGGCGGGCTTTTTTGTAATTGCTTGCGTGGTGGAAGGACTATTCTTCCTTCTTCTTCAGCGCGGCACCGAGGATGTCGCCAAGGCTGGCGCCGGAATCGGTTGAACCGAACTGTTCCACAGCCTGCTTCTCTTCTGCCAGCTGATGCGCCTTGATCGAGAAATTCGGTTTCTTAGAACGGTCGAAGCCGGTGATCATGGCGTCGAGCTTCTGGCCAACCTGGAAACGGTCCGGACGTTGCTCGTCGCGATCGCGGCCCAAATCGTTGCGCTTGATGAAGCCGGTTGCGCCATCGTCGCCCATTTGGACTTCGAGACCGCCATCGCGGACTTCGAGAACGGTGACGGTTGCAACCGAACCCTTCTTGAGCCCGCCGGTATCAGCGCCGCCCATTGCAGGCGCGCCTTTTTCAAGCTGCTTCATGCCGAGCGAGATGCGTTCCTTGTCGACATCGATGTCGAGAACGATCGCTTTGACCTGCTCACCCTTGTGGTGGAGGTTGAGCGCGTCTTCGCCAGAAATGCCCCAAGCGATATCGGACATGTGAACCATGCCGTCGACGTCGCCTTCAAGGCCGATGAACAGACCGAATTCGGTCGCGTTCTTGACTTCACCTTCAACGGTGCTGCCAACTGGGTGCGTATCCGCAAAGTCGGTCCAAGGGTTGGACTGAGCCTGTTTGAGGCCCAGCGAAATCCGGCGCTTCTCGGTATCGACTTCGAGAACGATGACTTCAACTTCTTGTGAAGTAGAAACGATCTTGCCCGGGTGGACGTTCTTCTTGGTCCAGCTCATTTCGGAAACATGGACAAGGCCTTCGATGCCTGGTTCCAGTTCAACAAATGCGCCATATTCGGTGATGTTGGTGACCGAGCCGTTGAGCTTGGTGCCAACCGCATATTTCTCGGTTGCGCTATCCCAAGGATCGCTTTCGAGCTGTTTCATACCGAGCGAGATGCGCTGCGTGTCCTTGTTGATCTTGATGATCTGGACTTTCAGCGTGTCGCCGATGTTGATCATCTCGTTCGGGTGATTGACCCGCTTGTAGGAAAGATCGGTAACATGGAGCAGGCCGTCAATTCCGCCGAGGTCAACGAACGCACCATAATCGGTGATATTCTTGACGACGCCTTCGGTGACCTGACCTTCAGCGAGCGACTCGATGAGACCGGAACGCTGTTCGGCGCGGGTTTCTTCGAGAATGGCGCGACGCGAAACAACAATATTGCCGCGCTTGCGATCCATCTTGAGGATCTGGAAGGGCTGGGTGATGTCCATCAACGGAGTAACGTCACGTACGGGACGAACGTCGACCTGGCTGCCGGGCAGGAAGGCGACGGCGCCATCAAGATCGACCGTAAAGCCGCCCTTGACGCGGCCGAAGATAACACCTTCGACGCGATTGCCTTCGTCATATTCTTTTTCAAGCTTGTCCCAGCTCGCTTCGCGGCGGGCGCGGTCGCGGGACAACATGGCTTCGCCATTCACATTTTCGATGCGGTCGACATAGACTTCGACTTCGTCACCAACGGAAATATCGGCTTTCTGACCGGGAGCGGCGAATTCGCGCAGCGCCACACGGCCTTCTGATTTCAATCCTACATCGATGACAGCCATGTCATTTTCGATGCCGGTTACGGTGCCTTTGACGACGCGGCCTTCAAAGCCTTGGTCTTCGCCACCGAGTGATTCGTTTAACATTGCCGCGAAATCGTCGCGGGTTGGAAATGCCGTTGAGGCCATATGGTATAATCCTTGGTATTCGTTTTTTCGGGCCAAGCGGTTGGTTCCGCTGGTCTTGGACCAAAATTGCCGCTGCCACCTCATGTGACCGCCGCATCCATCAGAAAACTGCCAATATCTGGTATATGCAAGGCCAAGCACAAACGCCAAAAGCTGCGCCAAAGCCGCGCTGGTTTATTACCAGCCCGTCCAGCGCATCATTTGTTTGCTATGCCGGATCTTTGTCGCGCCGGCCGCTTATCTTCGCATTCACCAAGGCAATTGCCTGCTGAATGGCGGCGTCTATAGTCAAATTGGTGGTATCAAGCAAGTCTGCATCTGCGGCGGGCTTGAGGGGGGCGGTGGCCCGGTTCTGATCGCGTTCGTCACGCTGCAAAATGTCCGCCAGGATATCGTCAAAATTGACCTGCTCGCCGCGCCGCTTCATTTCCTCGTAGCGCCGCACCGCACGCGCCTCGGACGAGGCTGTCACAAACAGCTTTGCATCGGCATCCGGCGCGATGACCGTGCCGATATCGCGGCCATCCAATACCGCACCCGCCGGTTGATAGGCGAAATCCCTCTGCCGCTTGTCTAGCGCCCGCCGTACTTCCGGGTGGACAGAGACCTGGCTCGCCAGGCCGCCGATCGCTTCGCTGCGCAGGCCGGGATGGTCGAGAAGGGCGCCATCAAAATCGCAGGCCGCCAGGGCGTCGGCAGCATTGTCGGCGTCACCGCCCTGTTCGCTGAGCGTCCAGCCGACCGCGCGATAGAGCAGGCCGGTATCGAGAAAGGGCAGGGCAAAATGCTTCGCCAACTGCTTCGAGATCGTGCCTTTGCCCGAAGCGGTCGGTCCATCAACGGCAATGATCATGGCTGCGGCCTCCTATTGTCTCGATAGGCCTTCCACAGGCCGCCGACCGCAATCATGATCCAGACGATTTCCAGCAGCAGCGATGCCAGATTGAAGTGCACCATGAGCGAGAGGCTGAGCAACAGTGCGCCGATCAGGTTCGTGCCATTGTAGACGAATGCATTCACCGCTTTGGCGTAGACATTATAGGCATAGGCAAAGACGATCAAAATGCTGCCCAATATGCCGATCACATTGGCGGAAAATCCGTCGATCATCAGGCCGCCAGCCTCTTCACAAGATCGGCAAATCCGGGAAAGCTCGTTTCGACCGGCCGAATATCGTCGATGGAGAGACCGGATTTTGTCATCAGGCCAGCGATGGCGAAGCTCATCGCAATACGATGGTCCAGCGCGGTTTCGATCACCGGCTTTCCGCGTCCGCCCGTAAGCAACTTGCCGCCGCTGCCCTCGATGACCAGACCATCGTCGTTTGCGGTCAATTTTACGCCGAGCAGTTCAAGGCCTTTGGCCATTTGTGCCAGCCGGTCTGACTCCTTCACTCGCAATTCGTGCAGACCGCGGGTGGTGGTGGTGCCGCCAGCCAAAGCCGCTGCGACGAACAGGATCGGGAATTCATCGATCATGCTCGGGGCGATCGTGGCGGGCACGTTGATGCCGGTCAGTTGGCTATGTCTGACATGGATGTCGGCGACCGGTTCGCCGCCCACCGTGCGTTTTTTCTGGAACTGGATATCGCCGCCCATCTGTTGCAGAATATCGAACAGTCCGGCGCGGGTCGGATTGATCCCGACATTCTCTATGATGATGCCCGATCCGGGAACGATCAATGCTGCAACCACCAGAAAAGCGGCTGATGACGGATCGCCGGGAACTTTGATCTTTTGCGGCTGGAGCTCGGCTTCGCCGGTCAGCGAGATGATCCGGCTGCCGGCGGCATCGGTTTCCACGGTGATGTCGGCGCCAAAGCCCTTGAGCATGGTTTCGCTGTGATCACGCGTCAGCACCGGTTCGATGATCCGGGTAATACCGGGAGTGTTGAGGCCCGCCAGTAGAATCGCCGATTTGACCTGCGCAGAGGCGACAGGCAAGCGATATTCAATCGGCATGGCCGGACAGATGCCTCTCACGGTGAGTGGCAGGCAGGATTTGTGATCCGCGGTTTCGCGGGCGCTGATATCCGCGCCCATTTGGGACAGCGGCTCGATTACGCGGCCCATCGGCCGTTTGGTCAGACTCGCGTCGCCGATAAAGGTGGCACTGATCTCGTGCGATGCGATCAAGCCCATCAGCAAACGGGTCGATGTGCCGCTGTTGCCCATGTCGAGCGCATTGCCGGGCTGCATCAGGCCGCCGACGCCGACACCATGGACGGTCCAGACGTCGTCTGTCTTGTCAATCCGGGCCCCCATCGCACGCAGGGCGTCGGCGGTTGCCAATACATCTTCGCCTTCCAGCAGACCGCTGATCCGGCTTTTGCCGACGGCCAGCGCCGACAATATTAAAGCCCGGTGCGAAATGGATTTGTCTCCGGGAACGGATATTGTGCCGGCGAGCGGGCCAGACGGTTTGAACGTGGCTGGCTGGAAAGTGTTGCTGGTCATGTCAGAGCTTTGTTAGCGGAACGCACGAATGATTCGTGCCGGAATATCAAACGGCTTTTGACAGCGCTGCAAAGCTATGGCAAGGCGCGCCGGATTTCGCGGCTGATTTAACCAGAGCTTGAATTGCCGCATAGCAGACTTACCTATCAACGAATTGATTTAGACAGGATTTGGACACCAGCCATGGTTAAACCGGAATGGGGCACAAAACGCACATGCCCGAAATGTGGAACGCGCTTTTACGATCTGGGCAAAGAAGACCCGGCGACATGCGTTGAATGCGGCGAAAGCTTTGTTCCCGAAGCTGTGCTGAAATCCAAACAGCCTACGCCTTTCGAAGCGGCCCCGAAAAAGGACGCAAAGAAGGAAGAGGATTCGGTCGACGATGATGATTTGGACATCAACATCGATGATGATGATCCATCTCCGGACAATGAAGTTGATCTCGGCGGCGACGACGATCTCGGCGTCAGCAAAGGCAAAGGCGACGACGAACCAGCCGATACCTAATTTTTGATTTGCTTTCTGAAGGGCGTCTGGATTAAAGGCGCTCTTCAAATGGGGCCTTAGCTCAGCTGGGAGAGCGCTTCGCTGGCAGCGAAGAGGTCAGCGGTTCGATCCCGCTA
>PFJE01000145.1 GCA_002783865.1 Sphingomonadales bacterium CG_4_10_14_3_um_filter_58_15 | reverse complement strand
CGCTCGACCATGCCGTCGATCACCGCCTTGATGAACTCGACCGGGCTGAGCAGGGTCAGCGACAGCGCCTGTTCCCAGTCGGCGCGGTCGACGGTGCGGAAGTCGCCGGAGAAGGGCGGGGGAGAGCAGGTCGCGACCAATATGTCGGGGTCGGGACAGATCGAGAGAATTGTCTCGCGGCCCTCGTCGCTGCTGTGATCGGCGACAATCGGCGTAATATTGGCACCGGTTTCGCGGGCGAGCTCATCGCAGGTTTGCAGCAGCCGCTGTTCGCCACGCGCGGTGATATATAGTTCCGTCTTTTCTCTGGCGAGCGCCAGCGCCGCGCCGCGGCCCAGCCCGGCGCTGCCGCCATTAACCAGTGCCTTTTTGCCGGTGATCCCCAAATCCATCTGCAATTCCTCTCGGCAGCCGGACTAGCAACGGCGGGCCCCAGTGCCGACTAGCCATTGTGAGGAAATGGATTAAATCTGTCGCAGATTGTCGCAAAAAGACGATTTGAATACAAAAACTTGCCGCTTTTGTTCAGATTTGCTCTTGTCATAATTTTATAAAGATATATCTTAAAGCTAGCTTAGATACAGAAAGAATCAAGATCATGATGCACGGAAGAAGATTCGGACCAGGCGGACCCCGAGGCGGTCGTGGCCGCGGCTGGAATGCGGAAATCGGACAGAAATTTGCCCGCGCCTTTGCCGAAGCGGCGTTTGAAGGGGTGCAGGGCAAGCGGCGCGGCCGGATGTTCCGGCGCGGCGAATTGCGGCTGGTGCTGCTCCACCTGATCGCCGAGGAGCCGCGGCACGGCTATGACCTGATCCGGCAGATCGAGGAGATGACCGGCGGTCATTATGCGCCGAGCCCGGGGATCGTCTATCCGACGCTGACGCTGATGGCGGAAATGGGGCTGATCGACGAAGCTGCTGATGATGATGGCAAGAAGATTTATTCGATCGCCGAGCGTGGCACCGGCCGGCTGGCGGAAGAGCAGGAGCATGTCGACCATATCCTCGAACGGCTCGAAGGCGTGTCGAAAATGGGCGAGGCCAGCGATGGTGCCTCGATCCGCCGCGCGGTCCACAATCTCAAAAGCGCGATCCGCATCCGGCTGGCCGACGAGGACAAGGGGTCGGACAAGATCCTCGATGTCGCCGCGATCATCGACGAGGCGGCAGGCAAGATCGAGCGATTGAAATAGCGTGCTCCCGCAACCGTTAGTGCTGAGCTTGTCGAAGCACTCCTATCGAACGAGAAGCGTCCTTCGACAAGCTCAGGACTAACGGATTTCAAACGATCCTGGTCATCTGATGCTGAGTTGATTCACCGTTCGCCCTGAGCCTGTCGAAGGGCATCGCGCGGCGAAGCGTACTCCGCGAGACTGAGCCCTGCCACGATCTCACTCGTCTTCCAGTAGCAGAACCATCTGCACATTGCACCGCGCATAAGGCGTCGGCCACAATTCGTCGGTGCCGAGAGGGCGAAAGCCGCTGCGCTCGTACAAGCGGACGGCGGCCTTGAGATCGGCGTTGGTCTCCAGCCAGATCGCATCCGCTCCCAATTCGCGGGCCTGCGCGATCAGCGCGTCCATCACCGCCTGGCCAATACCCTGTCCGCGCACATCCTTTCGCGCCGCCATCTTGACGATTTCCAGCCAGTTACGACCATCGTCCGGATCGTGATGCGGCGGCACTATCGCGCCGGTCCCGACCACCAGACCGTCCAGCTCGGCGATGACGATTTGCCCGCCCTTGCCCAATATCGAGGCTTCGGGATTTTCCAGCTGCTCCCGGTCGCTGGCCTCGAGCACGAAAAATTCCTCGATCCAGTCGCGGTTGAGTTCGGCAAAGGCCTTCCGGTCGGCATCCCGATAGAGGCGCGTCGTAACCGCCATCAGAACATCGTGAACAATATCACCGCCATGATCGTGCCGACCACCGGTATCACAACGGTCAGCGCCCCTACCGCGCCATAGGCATCCTTGTGCGTCTCTCCGCAAACCGCGCGGATCGTGGTCACGACATAGCCATTGTGCGGCAGGCTATCGAGCGCGCCTGAGGAGATGGCGACGACCCGGTGGAGCTCGTCAGGCTGTGCACCGGCATCCAGATAATGGGGTGCGATCAGCGGCAGCGCGATCGACTGGCCACCACTGGCCGAGCCGGTCAGGCCGGCGATCACGGTCACTGCCACGGCCGCGCCGATCAGCGGGCTGCCGGGGATATTCTGCACCATCACCAAAGCTTCCTGAAACGCCGGTGAGAGTTTCGCGACAGAACCAAATCCGACCACCGCGCAGGTGTTGGTGATGGCGACGACCGCGCTGGTTGCCCCGCGCGAAAAGGCGTCCGGCATGGATTTCAGTTTCTGATAGCCGACCATCAGCGCGACAACCACACCCGTGCCCAGCGCCGCCACCAAAGCCCATTTGTCTAGCGATTCTTGCGGCAGGATCGCCGATAGCAGGCCCATACTCTGCGGATATTGAAAGATCAGAAAGATCGTCAGCACCGCGACCAGTGGCAGGATGCAGAGCAGTGGCGCGGGCAGATTGCCATAGTCGGTATTATGATCGTCGGTTTCGCGGCCGACAAAATGCTCGCCCTTGGCGACCGCGCGCTTGACCATATGATTGAGCCAGAAATGGCCGGTCACGGCCATGAACAGCGCGACCACCAGGCTGACTTGCCAGCCGGCATAAGCGGTGGTGCCTAGATATTCCATTGGGATCAGATTCTGGATCTCCGGCGATCCGGCGCTGGTCATGGTGAAGGTGACCGACCCGAAAGCTAGCGCAGCGGGGATGAACCGCCGCGGCAGATCCGCCTCGCGAAACAGATGCACCGCCAGCGAATAGACGCTGAACGACACGATGAACACGCTGACCCCGCCATAGGTGAGGATCGCGCAGGCGGCGACCACGGCGAGCACGGCATGTTTGATCCCGATCTTCTCGATCACCCAGTGGGCCACGCTGGCCGCAGCGCCGCTGGCGCCCATGATCTCGCCGAAAATCGCGCCGAGCAGGAACATGAAGAACCAGCTGGCGAAAAAGCCCACAAAACCGTCCATATAGGCGGTGGCAAAATCCGGCGCACCCGCTGCGGCGAGTGGCGGCAGCCAGGCGATGCCGCTGGTCAGCGCGACAACCGCCGCCGCCACCGGTCCCGCGATCAAGATATTCACCCCGCGCACCGTCATCCAGATGAGCAGCGCGAGCCCGCCGATAAGTCCGATTGCCGATAGCATATATGTCCCCCGTTGCGCCCCAGCCTAGTGGCAGAGGGCAGGGAGCGGACGCAAGGATTTTATCCTCTCCCCTTGAGGGAGAGGACAACGGAGACTTGGCGCCGAAGCCTTAGCGAAGGCGGTTAGTCGGAGTCGGTGAGGGGTTTTGCGCTTCGCCCAAAAACCCTCACCCCGAAACCCCTCACCAACGTCGCCTAGGCAGCAAGCTGCCAAGGCTTTGGTATCCTCTCCCTCAAGGGGAGAGGAAAAAGCGGCTAGATCAGCTGGGCCCGATTCTCGTCGCGATGCTTTTTCAGATATTTCATGAATGGCGTGCCACCCGTACCGACCTCGGTATCATTGCCTTTGCCGCTCACCGCCTGCTTGTTGATATAGCTGGCGGCATATTCCAGATGCCGGGTGCGAAAGCGGGCGACCTGCTCGAGGGCGGCATTGAACGCCTTTCTGAGCGCCGCGTCGCCGCTGGCAATGGCAAATTCGCGCAATTTGCTTTGCTCCCTGAGATCTTCGATGAACCGGCGGTGCCTGACAGGCCGATAGGCGTGTAGCTCGTCGAGAAAGCTGCGCAGCGGGTCGTTGCCATGCTGCACCTGAAACAGCGCATCCATGCTCGGTACGATCGAGCTTTGCGACCCGGTCTGGCCGCGAAATGCCTGTCCCTTGCTCTCGTATTTCTCGACGCCTTCATAAATCAGCCCGTTGGGCAACGCCGGATTATTGGCCCAGCCATGGATATAGGGCCGCACCCGCTGATAATAGATATAAGGATCACAGCGGTCCGGCATCCGGTCGAATATGGCGTTCACCGCATCCCAATGCCCTTGCATTTCCTCCAGCAGCGCGGTCGTTCTGGTCGTGTCTTCCGCCTGCACCGCATCGACCAGATGGCAGGCCAGATCCAGGATCGGCGCCGCTGCGGCCTCAATCGCGACATGGATCAGGACAAACCAGTTCTCGTCGGCGCCGCCATAGAAATTCTGCACCATATAGACATTGTCGAGATCGATCTTTTGGTCGCGGTCCAGCCGCGCCCAATTGTCCAGCACGTAGCCGCTGTAAGGCAGCAGCGGCGCCTGATCGAGCCGGTCGGCCAGCGCCACCATCGGCCGCGCCAGATTGGCGGGCAGGGTGGTCGGCGCGTCGCTTTCGCCCCAGACATAGGCCTGAACAAGAAAGGAATAGCGCACCATCGCCACACGGACCTGCTCCTCAGGCGCATTGGCGGCCCAGTCTGTCAGATCCAGTGCGGGCAACTGCTCCAGCCAATGGCGCGCGCGCCCGGTGGTCATCAGGCCGGACAGATTGTCCGCCGCTGCTACAACAGGGGCAAAAATATCCGGAAGGTCAATATCGACAATTTCGAAATGCGAGAGAAATCCGCGTGCCGCGGACATATCATAATCTGACAATTTCATAGGGTCACCAGTTGGGCAAGCGCGGGTTGGGCCGCTTGCTCAATGGCCGGATGGTATCAAATGAAATCAGATCGAGCAAACCGATTCTCATCGCCGCCGGGGCAACGGCTGGTCGCAACGACGATGCATCCTGCCCCGCAACCGTCATCCGTTCAGGAACCATCGATCGGTCAGCGCGTTAAATCCGTAACTACCCACAATATGAGGAGCATGACCATGATCACACGGACAAAGCAGTTCGCTTTAGCAGCGACAGCCGCCATCAGCCTGACCGCCTGCGCTGAAAACTATGCCGTCGAAGGCGCTGGTGCCGGTGCCGCAGCAGGCGCTGCGATTGGCGCAATCACCGGTGGAGATGTCGTTCAGGGCGCCGCCATTGGTGCAGCAGCCGGAGCGGCTGGCGGCTATTTCATCGACAAGAATGACGGCTGCGATGGCTATGATCGCAACGGCAAGCTGGATGACGATTGCTACGGTCTGCGCGGCTATCCTGACGATCCAAGATAATTTCCCCGACCTTTAACCAAACGCGTGGTTTCACTGGCCTAGTTTCGCACCTTGGGCTAACGCGCGCCGATGACTGGCGCGCACCATCTTCTGCGAGAGCAACACCCCTGGCGGCATGAACTGCGCGTCACGGTGGCGCTTGCCTGGCCGCTGATCCTCTCCAACCTTACTATGGCGCTGATTGGTGCCACCGATGTATTGATGCTCGGCTGGCTGGGAGCCCGGGAACTGGCCGCAGCCACGCTCGGCTTCAATCTGGCGATGACCGCTGCGATTTTCTGCATGGGACTGATCACCGCGTCCGCGCCGATGATGGCAACCGAAATAGGCCGGATGCAGCACAGCGTCCGCGACGTCCGCAGGACGTTCCGCCAGGCGATGTGGGCCGCTGTGGCAGTGCTTCTGCCGTTCTGGATCCTGCTCTGGAACACCGAAACCATCCTGCTGACTTTTGGCCAACAACCCGATCTCGCCGCCATCGCCGGCACCTATATCAGCGCCTATATGTGGTCGATCCTGCCGTTTCTGTTCTTCATCATCTTGCGCAATTTTATCTCGGCGCTGGAACAGCCGGTCTGGGCGCTGATCATCAGCATTATCGGTGTGCTGTCCAACGCCCTGTTCAACTATGCGCTGATATTCGGCAAATTCGGCGTCCCGGAATTTGGCGTCGTCGGCGCGGGTATTGGCAGCGTGATGACCAATATCCTGATGTTTGCCGGAATGGCGCTCGTTGTGATGTACCACAAGCGCTTCCGCCGCTATCATCTGTTCGGGCGCTTCTGGCGCAGCGACTGGCAGCGGTTCCGGATGATGTGGAAACTCGGCCTGCCGATCGCGATCACCATGGGCCTCGAAGGCTCCGTATTCGGCTTCGCGGCGCTGCTGATGGGTCTTATCAGCGCCGAATCCGTCGCCGCCCATGCCATTGCGTTGCAGCTCGCCGCGCTGACCTTCATGGTTCCGATGGGGCTGGGGCAGGCGGCCACCGTGCGCGTTGGCATACAATATGGCCGGAAAAACCGGGCCGGTATCATGCGCGCGGGTTGGGTCAGCTTCATTCTCGGCACATCATTCATGGCGGCGATGGCGCTGGTCTTCGTCCTCGCGCCCGATTTTCTGATCTCTATGTTTATCGATGCCAGCGCCCCGGGCAACGCGGAAGTCGCCGCGCTGGCGGTGAGTTTTCTGGCCATCGCCGCGATCTTTCAGATTGTCGATGGCGCTCAGGTTGTTGGCGCCGGTATGCTCCGCGGCCTGCATGATACGACCATGCCGATGCTGTTCGCATTGATGGGCTATTGGTTCATCGGTATCGGCCTCGGTGCCAGTCTCGCCTTTTGGCAGGGCTGGCAAGGCGTCGGCATTTGGACCGGGCTCGCCGGAGGATTGAGCGTGGTTGCGGTGCTGATGCTGGCCCGCTGGATGATGCGCGAGAAACTGGGGCTGCTGCCCTGAATTGGCCGTGTGTGGGAGATATCCGTTTCGATGCCAGCCGGGCATTTTGATAGATAACATCAATCAAAATGGACTATTTGTTTCGATTGGTTCGATCAACCTGGTCCGTCTATCAATGACGGGAAGGAGATTGAAATGAAAAACTATCTTGAAACGCTGAAACTGAAACACCGGCGATTGAACCGCCTGATCGACAATTGCAAGGCGGCGGGCCGCCAGCAGGAAATGCAGCATTTGAAACGCATCCGTTTGCTGATCAAGGACAAGATTGCGAAAACTCAGCGCGCACTGGATCCCGTGCATCGATGATTGAGCCTGCCCAAACCTGATGGGGTACCGGGCTCTCCGGTCATCCATCAGGGATATTGCGTATGTTCGCTTTTTTGCCACCCCGCTAGTGGCTCCGGTCAGACACCAGATAGCAACCATACGGGGACTCAAACTTGATGAAAAATGCACTGAAATTGGCCGCAGCAGCGGCAGCACTGGCGATGAGCGGCGCGGCGTCAGCCGGTTCCAGCGATGGCAAAATCCAGGTCAAGGCCATGGCTACGCTGGTTGCGCCCGATGGCAAGATTACCTCGATCGAACTGGACAATATCGGATTGCCGGCTGGCACCCAGACCAAGGCCGATGACAATTTCATTCCGACCATCGCCGCCGAATATTTTTTCACGCCCAATATTTCGCTGGAAACCATCTGCTGCGTCACCCAGCATGATGTAACCGGTACCGGGCCGCTGAATGGCGCGGGGCTGGTGTCCAATGCCAATATCATTCCTGCCACGCTGACCGCGAAATATCATCTGATCACCGGATCCGGGTTCAAGCCCTACATCGGAGCGGGACCGACCTACTTCATTTTCATCGATGAAAAGGCCGGAGCCACGGCGCAAGCGCTGGGCGCGACGCGACAAAAGATGAATGACAAGGTCGGTTTTGCCTTGCAGGCTGGCTTTGACCTGCCGCTCAACGACAAGGGTCTTGGGCTAAGCGTCGATGCCAAGCGCTATTTTGTAAACACGACGGCGCGCTGGTTTGCCGGGCAAACCGAAGTGCTGCGGACCCGCCACCGGATTGACCCCTGGGTGATCAGTGCCGGACTGGCCTATCGCTTCTAGGCGATCAGCAATGGGATTGGAGAGACGATGGTCGGGAAGCAACGCTTCCTGGCCATCTGCATTCTTGCCTGACTGATGCCCTAAAAAGGCAGCAATCCATCATAGTCTGCCAAGTCATAGCCGTTTTTCAATCTCGCACCGCTTTTCAGCAGGAAATGATGGCTGACAATCTCGGCCTGCTGTTCAATGCCATATTTGGCAAAGGCTTTGCCGGACTGCAATTGATAATCATAGCGACAGAAGGGATGGCGTGCGAGCGGCAGGAAAACGCCCTGCTGATGCTGCCAGACATGCACCATTTCGTGGATGAACAGCGCTTGGATATTGCGTGCAGCGCCGCAGAAATCATCGCAGAACAGATCGCTCTCGGGATGAAACCAGACGTTGCCATCCGGTGCCATGGTGACTCGCCGGTTCTGAAACAGCCACCATTTGCGATTGAATATCGACACCTGATCATAGTCGATCGCCTGTCCGAACACGGTGTGGCATAAGGAGACCTCGGCGGGGGTCAGGGCACGGCCGGTCATCGATGCGCCCGATCATTCAACAGCGGGTGCAGCCTCGCCAACCTTTTTGACCACGGCGTCAATCTCGATCCGGTCATCGTTGGAATAGATCAAGGTCATTTTGAGCAGCCCGCGCTGCTGTGATCCCGCGCCGACGCCCCATATCATCAGATGCTTGCCACCGGGTTCCAGCTTGACCGTTTTGCCGGCCGGTACCGGTATCTCCTTGAGCTGGTTCATGCTCGCCATGCCATCTTTTTCAACCGTTTCGTGCATCTCCATGCGCAGCACATCGTCGGATGTTACTCCAACCAGCGCAACGTCGGTCCGCCCGCCGTGCAGATTCATATAGCCAGCCGATGGATTGCCTTCGACGGGAGAAAGATTGACCACAGCCTTGTCAGCATAGAGCACATCGCCCTGTCCGCACGAGGCGAGCAAAAGCGACGCGGATGCGGCGAGCATGATGGAGATCTTGTTCATTAGTATACCTCGCTAAATCGTTGCAAATCCATCCCGATATGGGTGTTTTGCGTTGATTTTTCAAATGTAGGGGGACTCACGTCTTGTGCCAAGAAAAATGGCACCTATATCGCTTGACGAAGCCGTAACGGTGCCGATTGAACAGGGCCGGGCGGCAATTTTGCTAATGTTAGAAAATTGATTGAGGGATTTATGGGTAAAGTTATTGGAATTGATCTTGGCACCACCAACAGCTGTGTTGCCGTTATGGATGGCGGAAAGCCAAAGGTAATTGAGAATGCGGAAGGCGCACGGACCACCCCGTCTGTCGTCGCATTCACCAAGGATGGCGAGCGCCTGATTGGTCAGCCGGCCAAGCGTCAGGCAGTCACCAATCCGGAAAGCACAATTTTCGCTGTGAAGCGTCTGATCGGTCGCCGGTTCGATGATCCGATGACGAAGAAAGACATGGAGCTGGTTCCCTATGCAATCGTCAAGGGTCCAAACGGCGATGCGTGGGTAAAAGCAGGCGGCGAAGATTACAGCCCGTCGCAGATATCGGCCTATACTTTGCAGAAAATGAAAGAGACGGCAGAAGCCTATCTCGGCGAAACCGTCACCCAGGCCGTGATCACCACGCCAGCTTATTTTAACGACGCCCAGCGTCAGGCAACCAAGGATGCGGGCAAGATTGCCGGCCTTGAAGTGCTGCGCATCATCAACGAGCCAACCGCTGCGGCGCTGGCTTATGGCCTCGACAAGAATGACGGCAAGACCATTGCTGTCTATGACCTTGGCGGCGGTACGTTCGATATTTCGATCCTGGAAATCGGCGATGGTGTTTTCGAAGTCAAATCTACCAACGGCGACACGTTCCTCGGCGGGGAAGATTTTGATGCCAAGCTGGTCGAGTTTCTCGCCGCTGACTTCAAGAAAGCCGAAAGCATCGACCTGACCAAGGACAAACTTGCTCTGCAGCGTCTCAAGGAAGCGGCAGAAAAGGCGAAAATCGAGCTGTCGAGTGCGCAGACCACCGAAATCAACCTGCCGTTCATTACGGCCGACCAAAACGGACCGAAGCATCTGGTCAAGGCGATCAGCCGCTCCGATCTGGAAAAGCTGGTTGGCGATCTCGTCAAGCGGACCCTTGATCCTTGCAAAAAGGCACTCAAGGACGCTGGCGTTGAAGCCAAGGACATCGATGATGTCGTGATGGTTGGCGGTATGACCCGCATGCCACTGGTTCGCGAAACCGTAGAGAAATTCTTCGGCCGCGAACCGCATGTTGGTGTGAACCCTGACGAAGTTGTTGCGATGGGCGCTGCCATTCAGGCAGGCGTGCTGCAGGGCGACGTCAAGGACGTATTGTTGCTTGACGTGACCCCATTGTCGCTGGGTATCGAAACCCTCGGCGGCGTGTTCACTCGCATGATCGACCGCAATACCACGATCCCGACGAAAAAATCGCAGGTCTATTCGACCGCCGATGACAATCAGGGCGCGGTGACCATCCGTGTCTTCCAGGGCGAACGTGAAATGGCGGCGGACAACAAGATGCTCGGCCAGTTCGATCTGGTTGGTATCCCACCCGCACCGCGCGGCGTGCCGCAGATCGATGTTACGTTTGACATCGACGCCAACGGCATCGTCAACGTGTCGGCGAAAGACAAGGGCACAGGCAAGGAACAGCAGATCAAGATCCAGGCTTCTGGCGGTCTGAGCGATAGCGATATCGACCAGATGGTTCAGGACGCGGAGAAATTTGCCGATGAAGATAAGAAGCGGCGGGCCGAGGCGGAAGCCAAGAACAATGCGGAAAGTCTGGTCCACACCACCGAGAAGCAGCTTGAAGAGCATGGCGACAAGATTGACGCCGATCTGAAAGGCCAAATCGAAGCGGCGGTCAAGGAAACCAAGGAAGCCATCGAAGGTGGCGATCCCGAAGCGATGAAGACCAAGTCGGAAGCGCTGGCACAGGTTTCCATGCAAATGGGTCAGAAGATCTATGAAGCCGAGCAGGCCGCTGGTGGCGACGCTGGCGATGCGGCTGCCGCAGATGCAGCAGCCAAGGCCGCTGACGATGATGTTGTAGATGCAGAGTTTTCCGAAGTGGACGACTCCGATGACGCAGACAAGAAAGATGACGCCAAGGCGGCTGAGTAAAACTTGGAACGTCGCTCGTGCATAGATGGGGCCGCTGGATTTGATTCCGGCGGCTCTCGTCTGTGCCGGGACGACGATCCTCTCGCTTTGGGGGAAGCATGAGTATGGCATCCGAAATCGATTATTATGAACAGTTGAACGTTTCGCGCGATTGTGACGGCGCGACGCTGAAATCGTCCTATCGCAAGCTGGCGATGCAATGGCACCCGGACAAGAATCCAGGCGATGCCGAAGCAGAAGCCAAGTTCAAGACGATCAGCGAAGCCTATGACGTATTGAAAGACCCGCAGAAACGCGCGGCTTATGATCGTTATGGCCACGCGGCCTTCACCAATGGCGGCGGCAATAATGCTGGCGGCGGCGGTGGTTTTGGCGGCGCAGCCTTCAACGATATTGGCGATATTTTCGAAACGATATTTGGCGGTGGCGCGGGTGGCGGCTTTGGCGGCCAGCACCAGCAACGCGGCCCGGCGCGCGGCGCCGATCTGCGCTTCGACATGGAAATCACGCTCGATGAAGCCTATCACGGCAAGCATACCGAAATCGAAATTGATGTGTCGGTCGCTTGCGATGAATGCGACGGCTCGGGCGCTGAACCGGGTACCGGCGTCCAGCGCTGCACGACCTGTCATGGTCATGGTAAAGTGCGGGCCCAGCAAGGCTTTTTCGTGGTGGAACGCACCTGTGCCAGCTGTCAGGGTCGCGGCGAAGTGATCGAGAGTCCGTGTCATGTCTGCTACGGTGAGGGCCGGGTCGACAAGCCGCAGTCGCTGGAAGTGGAAATTCCGGCGGGTGTCGACACCGGCACCCGGATTCGTCTGTCCGGCAAGGGCGAGGCGGGCGCGCGCGGTGCCCCGGCTGGCGACCTCTACATTTTCATCCATCTCATCCGGCACAATATTTTCGAACGCGAGGGAACCACCTTGTTCACTCGCGCACCGATCAGCTTCACGCTGGCGGCGCTAGGCGGTGAAATCACCATTCCCGGCCTCGACGGTGAAAAACATGCCATCCGCATTCCGGCCGGCATCCAGAGCGGCAAGCAGATCCACCAGCGCGGCGCCGGCATGCCGGTCCTGCGCGGACGCGGTCATGGTGACATGGTGGTCCAGATCGAAGTCGAGACACCGACCAGATTGTCGAAACAGCAGCGGCAAATATTGCGCGATTTCCAGGAAACCGAAACAGGGGCCGAGACGCCCAATTCGACCGGCTTTTTCGGCAAGCTGAAAGATGCGTGGGAAGATTTGACTGAATAGGTCCTGTTCAACCAGGGTTTACATCGTTCCGTTCGCACCGAGCTTGTCGACCCGATGGGCGAGCGAAGCTTAACTGCACTATCGACCTGAGGTGTCCTTCGACAGGCTCAGGACGAACGGCAGCCAGTTACAGAGATGGATGGGGATGGTTGAAATGCCAAACCACTCCATTTCCGTACTGGTCATGCCGAACCAAAAAACCTCGTCATCCTGAACTTGTTTCCGGATCCAGTGCGGCCAATAGCTGGCCTTCGCGGTTGCCACTCGTCATCCAGAAACGAGATCAGGATGACGAAGAGGGATGGCCCCCCTGAAGCAACGGGATATCCATCAAAAAACGGCGGGGCCCAACAACAAAATCATGTCCTACAGCGCCCCTTTCATGATAGGGTCCCCGAATGCCGGACGCGCTTTGCCTTTCCAATTTTCCTTACCTTGCGAGTGGGTTGGGTACCGATTTGCGGGTAGAGGGGGAAGCAGGCGATTTATTCTTTAACATTGTAAAGTTTGTAAAGTTCATCAGGAAATAGGCTCTCGATATGAACAACAACATCCTGTGCGCCGCCCGAAAGATTTTCATTTTCCCGTCCCCCGGGTGCGCTTCCTGATGCTGCCGTCGCTGCTCATTCTCGACGATTTTATCGCCGACCCGCTGGCGGCCCGCAATGCGGCCCTGGCGCTCAACTATGATCCCGGCAACAAGCATGGCAATTATCCGGGCCATATCTCGACCAGGCCGCTGGAAATTCAGGGACTCAACGAACGGATCGGGGGTATCATCAACGCCCCGGTCAAGGCCGCGCCCAATACCAGCCATTTGCATTGCCGGATCACCCTGAAAGGCGACAAGGGCCGCAGCGGCGTGCATATTGATCCGGCCTTTTATTCCGGCATACTCTATCTGTCGCTGCCGGAGCATTGCAAGGGCGGCACCGAGTTTTTCCGTCACAAGCGGACCGGGCTCGAGCGCGTGCCGACGGATTTGCTGTCGATCAATCAGGCCGGCTATGGTGACATCAATGCGCTGATCGAGGATGTCGTCAACAAGGACACCAACCATCCCGCGCAATGGACCAAGGTCATGACCGTGCCTATGCGCTTCAACCGGCTGATCCTGTTCAGCCCGTGGATGTTTCACAACAGCGGCATGGCGTTCGGCAAGACGCCACAGGATGGCCGGCTGGTCAACCTGATGTTTTTCGCCAAGGGATAGCGGTGAGCCATTTTCGATGATATGCCGCATGATAGACTGTCACCCCAGCGAAGGCTGGGGTCCAAACCAACCGGGTAGGCATAACCGATAGCCGACTACAAGCACTGGAATTACAAGAAAAAATAGGAGACCATCCCTATGCCAAATCCGATATCCAGAACCTTTGCCGCTCTTCTGCTCGCGACCTCTTCCCTGGCCCTCTCCGCCTGCAGCGAGAGCAATGCCCAGGAAGCGGACCGTTTCGCTGCGGTTGAAATAAAGGCTGTACCATTGGCCGAAGGGATTGCCGTATTGTTCGGCGCCGGTGGCAATATCGGTGTCTCTTATGGCCCCGACGGCACCGTCCTGATCGACGACCAATTCGCGCCGCTGACCGACAAGATCAAGACGGCGGTAAAGGATCTGGGTGCCAGTCCGGTCAAATATCTGATCAACACCCACTGGCACTGGGACCATACCGGCGGCAACGAAAATCTCGGCCAGACCGGAGTGTTGATCATGGCCCAGGACCATGTTCGCGACCGGCTGATCAAGGGCAATGACTCGGTCCCGCCGGCCGCTCCCGAAGCCTTGCCGGTGATCACCTATCATGACGGGATCAAGCTTCACTTGAACGGGGACGAGATCCGCGTGCAGCATATGAAACATGCCCATACCGATGGCGACAGCATCGTCTTCTGGCAGAAGGCCAATGTCGTGCATATGGGCGACCTGTTCTTCAACAAGGTGACCTTGCCCTATATCGACCTGAGCAGCGGCGGCAATGCGCGCGGAGTGCTGGCCGCGGCGGAAAAAGTGCTGACCATGGTTGATGACGACACAAAGATCATTCCCGGCCATGGACCGATGGCGAATAAGGCGGACCTGATCGCCTATCGTGACATGATGAAAACGGTCATCGCTGCGGTCGAAAAAGCCCAGGGTGAGGGCAAGTCATTGCAGCAAGTGCAGGCTATGAAACCGGCCGCGCAATGGGACGTCAACCCGGATGCCTTCATCAAGGGCGATGCCTTTGTCGAAGCGGTCTACAAGAGCCTGCAGAAACCGGATCATGCCGAGGATCACGCGCACTAGCTAGAGCGTAGCATTCTCGATTTCTTCGCGGAGAGAGGCGATCAGCGGCCCGACCTTGCTCAGCCGCGGCTCCTCTTCGTCGACGATTTTGCGGAAGATGGTCTTCTTGAACCTTAGCACCGTTTCGCCATCGGGCCGCTTGGATTCGGGCAGGGTGGAGAAGATGATGTCGATCATCCGTTCCGCTCCGTGCAAGCGGCCCCAAAGATAGTCATTCTCGCGGTAGGTTCGGCTGAAAAAGGCGCCGAAATTGTTGAATTCAATGCCCTTCAGCGTCGCTGCAACGCCGCCTTTGCGGATCGCCTTGGCGTCTTCGGGAGAGATGCGGTCAACCTTGATCGGGTCAAATTCGTCCAGCCCTTCGCCCTGCAGCAGCGGCAATGTGGCAATGTCGTAGAAGGGGAAACCGAGGAAGGCGAGCAGCATTGAGCGCTTCTCCGCCTTCGGTATCATCGCCAGCGCCGTCGCCAGCTTGGCATCGACAATCGCGTCGGCCGCGGTCAGATCGCGGGCCTTGGCCAGCGCCTCGAGCATCGGTCCGGGGCGTTCTTCGGCAAGTTCGGCAAAGCTGACGAAATCATCGCCGAGATAGTCGATCGTCTCGCGTTCAATATAGAGCGAAAGGCAGTCATAGATAACGTCGTGCATCGCCTCCATCACCTCGTAATCAGCGGGGTCGGCGCGGTCGAGATCTTCGGCCAGTTGCCGGGCGAGAAGGCGCAGCCGGCGCACCCTGAAACCGAGATCATGCTGTCGGAAAAATTCAGCAGCCAGCTTGGTCGGACCGCCGCTTTTCAGCCCGATCGTGTCGATGCCGAGCCTGCGGATCTCGGCCCAAAGGGCATCGCGCAAACCGGGGTGATTATGTGCATTGGGATCGGCTTTTGTGCGCCGGACCGTATTGGCGATATCCTCGATCACCGTCGCCAGCCTGAGATGACCATAAGCGCTGTACGAAAATCCGGCGAGCTTGGCCGCCTTGTCCCGCGACTTGCGCCGCCATGCCGCCACCCGTGCGGCCGTCGGCCGGTCGAGGAAAAACACGCGACCGAACAGGCTTTCGACATGCTGCTCGACCTCGCCGCGCAGATTCTCGGTGATCAACCGCATCTGGGTGATCCGGTTCGACCGCCCGGCAATCGCATTGAGACTGTCGCGGATCGGCTGTTCGCGCGGAATATTGGAGATTGCCCCGAAGATCGTCGAGAAAAAGCCGGGCAGGGTCTCGTCTTCCGTCTCCTGCGCCGCCTGAAGCCGCTGCATCGCCCGGTCGCTCTTGACTACGTCGAGATCCGGCCGGGGATCGATATAGACGAAGCGCCGGTCCACCTCCCGCTTGGCCGGCCAGTTTTTCAGCGCCTCGATCGCCTGGGCAAAGGGCGCGTTGGCGAGTACCGAGCCGTCGATCAGCACCGTATCCTCGGCCGTTCCGGCGGCAAATTGATTGGGCAGCACGCGCTTCAGAAAGCCCGACCGTCCTTCCCAGACATATTGATGGTCGGCCAGGAGCTCGTCCAGTTCGCGGACCGTGAATGGCGGGAAGGCGCCCGGAAAACTGGCGGTGGCGCGCCCGGCAAAGGTCAGGGCGGCCGGATCGGCAATCGCGTCATCCCTCTTGCCCCGCGTCGAGAAGCCGATGGTGATCCGATGTTCCATCTCGAACGCGTCGGGCGGGCTGTGCAGCTGCAGCTTCTCCGGGTGGCCGACGAAATCGGTCACGGTCACGAACAGGTCGAGCGGCTGGCCCGGCGGCAGCAGGCGCGGCCCGCGTTCGGTTGCCCGGACCGCTGCCAGCGCATCCCAGATTAGCCCGCTGAACACCTTGCCGCCAAACGGCGGGGCGAACCAGCGCGCGCGGACAAAACGCGAGAGCTTCATCTTGACCTCTTCGCGCGCTTCCTTCGACACGGTCTGTTCGACCGCACCACCCTTGCGACCCAGCGCCATCCACGCAATCGGTTCGGCCCAGAATTTGGAAAAGCGCGATAATGGCCGCGCATCGGGGTCGAGCAGCTTGTCGACGTCGGCGGTGTCGAGCCACAGGTCGGTCAGCGGGTCGAGCGACTGACCAGAAAGGATCGCCTGCGCCAGAAATATACCGTTGATCCCGCCAGCGCTGGCCCCGGCGATAATGTCCGGCAGCACCCGCAGCCTCGTTCCGGTTTCCCGCTCCAGCCAATCCAATATGTCATAATAGATGCCGCGGCTGCACTGGTCGACGCGGGTGCCATCGTGAAAATCCCGACTCGCTTGCGCCAGTTTCCAGATTTCCTTGGTGATACCGTGCATATAGATGGCGAGACTAACGCCGCCATAGCAGATCAGGGCCAGTCTGAGTTCTTTCTGCCGCATGCCGTTTAACTACAGGATGGGTGTGAGGGTGCAAGCTGGAATGAAGGGTTGGTGATAGTGGGAGAAGGTGAGGCGCCCTATTCGATGCACGTCTTGCTTCGCCATCGCAAAAGCCGCTTTCCTACATAACCGCCGCTCTGCTAAACCACTGCCATGAACCGCACGGACTCGCATCCTATCAGCAAAACTGTCACTCTTGGCGTCTCGTTGCGGGCGATTTTGAGGTAATTTCACTTTCTCTCTTAGGGGGTGTGACCCGTGTGACCCTGTTTTAATTTTTGACGCAAAATCTCTGGTGTTCTACATTTGTTCTGTTAGATAAATTCGATGGCCAAACCGAAAAGAAAATATGTCTGTCAGAATTGCGGCTCGATCGCGCATCGCTGGGAAGGGCAATGCGCCGACTGCGGCGAGTGGAACACTTTGGTCGAAGAAGCGGGCGAAACGGTATTTGCCTCGAAGCATAATCTGCAGAGCGGCGGCCGCGAGGTGCGGTTGGTCGGGCTGGATAGCGAGATTGCGCTGCCCGACCGCAGAAAGACCGGCATCGCCGAATTTGATCGTGCCGTTGGCGGCGGGCTCGTGGCCGGTTCCGCGACCCTGATGGGCGGTGATCCGGGGATCGGCAAGTCGACTTTGCTGCTTCAGGTTTCTGCGCGGCTGGCGGAGGCGGGGCTTTCGGTGGCCTATATCTCGGGCGAGGAAGCGGCGGATCAGGTGCGGTTGCGAGCGCGTCGGCTGGGGCTCGGCAAGGCGCCGGTCAAGCTGGCTTCCGCCACTTCTGTCCGCGATATTTTGACGACCCTTGGCCGCGAGGCCCCGGATTTTGTCGTGATCGATTCGATCCAGACGATGCACAGCGATCTGATCGAGGGCGCGCCGGGCACGGTCAGCCAGGTCCGCGCCTCGGCGCAGGAAATCATCAAATTCGCCAAGGAACATGGCACCATGGTTATGCTCGTCGGCCATGTCACCAAGGATGGCAGCATCGCCGGTCCGCGCGTGCTCGAACATATGGTCGACACGGTGATGAGCTTCGAGGGCGAGCGCAGCCACCAATATCGCATCCTGCGCGCGATCAAGAACCGCTTTGGCGGGACCGACGAGATTGGCGTCTTTGCGATGGAAGAGGCGGGGCTGACCGAAGTGTCCAATCCATCCGCGCTGTTCCTGACCGACCGCAGTGAGGAAGTCACCGGGGCCACGGTATTTCCGGCGCTGGAAGGCACACGACCGGTGCTGGTCGAGATTCAGGCGCTGACGGTGCGGCTGGCCAGCGGCGCGACCCCAAGACGATCGGTCGTCGGTTGGGACAGCGCCCGGCTGGCGATGATATTGGCCGTTCTGGAAGCCCGCTGCGGCCTCAGTTTTTCGGGGGCGGAAGTCTATCTCAATGTCGCCGGCGGCTACCGGCTGACCGATCCTGCTGCCGATCTGGCTGTCGCGGCGGCGCTGATTTCGGCCCATGCCGAGCGTCCGATGCCCAGCGATGCGGTGATATTTGGCGAAATCGCCCTGTCCGGAGAGATACGCCCCGTCGCACGTACGCCGCTGCGCCTGAAAGAGGCCTCCAAGCTGGGATTCAACAGTGCGCTGCTGCCCGCCTCGGGCGAAAAAACCGGCGGCAGCATGAAGCAACTGCAATTCGCCAAGCTCGCCAATCTCGTTGACCATATGCTCGACCGTGACTAGCTAGAGCCGATGACGGGTCTGGATATTTTTGTACTGGTTTTGATGGGTGGCGCAGCCGTGCTCGGCTTCCTGAGGGGGTTCGTTCAGGAAGCGCTTGCCTTGATGGCATGGATATTGGTGGTTCTGGGCGTTTGGGCGCTCCATACGCCGATAACAGACCGGCTGATCGGTCCGGTTGGCAGCGAGAGCGGCGCTTCGGTCCTGGCGTTCGCTTCGATCGTCATCGTGACTTATGCCCTGGGGCGTTGGGTGGCTCGATCGATCGGGGCCAAGTCGCGCAAATCCGTGCTCGGTCCGATCGATCGCGTGCTCGGCTTTGGCTTTGGCATGATCAAGGGGCTGATAGGTGCAACCTTGCTCTATTTATTGGTGGTTCTGGTTTATGACACCATCTATGGTGCCGAAGAACCGCGGCCGGAATGGCTGGCGGCATCGCGTACTTACCCACTCCTCAATGCAAGCGGAAAAGCCATGGTCGACTTTGTTCAGGAACAGCGGGAACTGACCGATGATGAAGCGGGTCCAGACCAGTGAGCGGGGCGCTCTATACGCGCGAGATTTTGCGTCTGGCGGTGTCAATCCCGCATCAGCAACGGCTCGACAAGCCCGATGGTACGGCAGAACTGCGCTCCCGGACCTGCGGCAGCAAGGTGGCAGCAGACGTCGCGCTTACAGATGGCGGGACGCTGCAGGATCTGGGTTTGGAAATAAGCGCCTGCGCCTTGAGTCAGGCTTCGGCGGCGATATTGGGCGCTCAAGCGATTGGAAAATCTGGCGCGGAGATCGAAAGCATTCGAGCCCATCTCGCCGCATTTTTGGAAGGGGAGGTCGACTCTCCCGGAACTTGGCCAGATATGGATAAATTGACAGCCGCACAAGGTCACAAGGGCCGTCATGCGGCGATATTGCTGCCCTATGATGCGGTGATTGCGGCACTGGCAGATGCCGCCGCCAAGCAAGAGGCGGCCTGACCGATGGAAGCCGAGACCCATATGGCCGATTTGCTGCTGGGCGGTTTCGTCATGCTCGGCGCAGCGCTGGTGATGGTGCTGGTCTTCCGGCGGTTTGGCATCGGCGCGGTTCTGGGTTATCTGATCGCCGGTGTCCTGATCGGCCCACAGGGTTTCCAGTTGATCTCCAACGCCGGAACCATTCTTGAATTTTCCGAGATCGGCATCATCCTGCTGCTGTTCATCGTAGGGCTGGAACTCGCGCCCGCACGGCTGTTGCGTTTGCGGCAGGCGATCTTCGGGCTCGGACTGAGTCAGGTCGTCTTGTGCGGCATCGCGCTGTTTCTGCTGATCATGGCGACGACCAACTTCACGCTTGCCGCGTCCATTGCCATCGGCTTGCCACTGGCCTTGTCCTCGACCGCACAGGTCCTGCCGATGCTGCAATCCTCGGGCAGGCTCAACACACCAACCGGCGAAAAAGCCTTTTCGATCCTGCTGTTTCAGGACCTGTCGATCATCCCGCTGCTGACAATAATCGCAGCACTATCGCGTGCGCCACAGGACGAAGGTGGCCCTTCGGGATGGCTGACCGCCATATATGCCATCCTCGCAATTGGCGGGCTCATCGCCATCGGCAGATATCTGCTGCAGCCATTGCTCAAGGTGATTGGCAGAATAGCCGAGCGCGAGCTGTTCATTGTCGCTGGTCTTGTCGCGGTGTTTGGCGGTGCGGCGCTGATGGAATTTATCGGTCTGTCTCCGGCTCTGGGTGCTTTCATTGCCGGGGTCATGCTTGCCAACTCGCCCTATCGTCACGAACTCGAAGCAGATATTGATCCATTCCGGTCGCTATTGCTCGGCTTCTTCTTCCTTGCTGTCGGCATGATGCTTGACCTGAATGTAGTCATCGAAAATCCGGGCTTCGTGCTCGGCGCGGCTGTTGCGTTGGTAACGGTCAAGATCGCGATCATCTTTGGACTCGGCAAGCTGTTCGGCATGGAAACAAATCCGGCTCTGGCGATGGGTATGCTGCTCAGCCAGGGTGGGGAATTCGGCTTCGTGCTGTTTTCCGAGGCGGAAAAAGTGCTTTTGATCGAGCCCGAAGCGAGCAGTCTTTTCGGGGCGATCATTACGATTTCTATGGCAACGACGCCATTTCTGATGCTGCTCGCACGGCGGTTCAGCAACGCGCCGAGCAAGTCGTCAGCGAATCTGGAAGATCCGGTAAAAGCCGATCGGGCATCGGTCATCGTGGTCGGGCAGGGGCGATTCGGCCAGACCGTATCGCAAGTGCTGATGGCTGCAAAAATCCCGCTGACGCTGATCGATATCAAGCCCGAACAGATCGATGTTCACCAGCAAGTCGGTGCCAAGGTCTTCTATGGTGACGGCACCCGCGTCGACCTGTTGCGGCGCGCCGGCGCGCATGAAGCGGATGCCATTGTCTTCTGCATGGACGACCCGGACTTCGGTCCCGAACAAGTGCGGGCAATCGTGCAGTCATTCCCGGAAACCAAGATGTTTGTCAGGGTTTATGACCGCCGCCAGCTAATCGCGCTCAAGGGGCTTGGCATTGTCGGGATGAAACGGGAAATGTTCGAATCCGCGATCCATCTCGCGCGCCAGACGATGTTTGCGATCGATCTGGACAGCAGTCTGATCGAGGAGGTGGACGAGGAATTCCGCCAGCGCGATTGCGACCGGCTGGAAGCACAAATGAAGTCCGGCGGTGACATGCTCGCCGGTGCAGAGCTCCGATTCGAAAATAATTCTGACAAGTAATCCAGAAATTTGACGTGCCCTGGGGGTGCTAGGCCGCCTCGTCCAGAAATGCCGCGACGTCTCTCAGATCGACGTCCTTGGCGAGAAAGGTATGGCCGATGCCGTTGGCGAGCAAGAAAGGCAGGGTGCCGCCGCTCATCTTCTTGTCGTGCATCATATGGTCGACCAGCCGTTGTCCGGAAGCCTGCACCGAAGCGGTGGATAGATCATAAGGTAGGCCAACCGACTTCAGATGAGCCGTCACCCGTTCCGCATCCGCCGCATCGCAATGTCCGCGCCGCACCGAATATCGGAACGCCAGCGCCATGCCAGCCGCGACCGCTTCGCCATGCACCAGCTTGTCCGAAAATCCGGTTTCTGCTTCGAGTGCGTGACCAAATGTATGGCCCAGATTGAGCAACGCGCGCCGACCGCTGAGTTCTTTCTCGTCTTCGCCGACGATCAGCGCCTTGGCCCGCACGCTGTGCACAATCGCTTCGCTGAGTGTATCAGGATCGCGGTCGAGAATCTGCCTGCTATTGGCCTCGCACCAAGCAAAGAAACCGGCATCGTTGATCAGTCCATATTTGATGACCTCGGCATAGCCGGCGCACAATTCGCGGTCTGGCAGGCTATTGAGCACCAGAGGATCAATCAGCACGAACCGGGGCTGGTTGAAGCTGCCGATCAGATTCTTGCCGACCGAGCTGTTGATTGCGGTCTTGCCGCCCACGCTGCTGTCGACTTGGGCTAGCAGGCTGGTGGGTATCTGGACGAAACCGCAGCCACGCTTGACAATCGCCGCCGCAAATCCGGTGAGATCACCGATCACGCCGCCACCGAGCGCGACCAAAGTATCCGAACGCTCGACGCCTTGGTCGAGCAGCCAGTCTGTCACCATTTCCAGTTGACGCCAGCTCTTGCTGACCTCTCCAGCAGGCAGGATTTTTGCGACAAGCTCGATTCCGCTTCCGGCAAACGCCTCCCGCAACGGCGGCAGCAGATGCGACCCGACATGCTCGTCGGTCAGCACAAAAAGCCGCTGATTGCTGGCAAATTCTTGCAGATGCGCCGCCGCCCGCGCGAGCGCTCCCGGCTGAACCAATATGGGGTAGCTATGTTCGCCTAATTCAACTCGGATCTGGGTCAACGCTGCAATGCCTCGATAATATTTTCAACGGTTGTTTCATGGGGCGAATCATTGCCCATGACATGAATATGGGCGGTGGCATATACCGGGTTCCTGATGACCGCCAAATCGGCCAGGATTTTCGCCGGATCACCGGATTTTAGCAACGGCCTGGTATTGCGCCGGGCCACTCGTTTCACCAGCGTGTCGAGATCGGCGTCGAGCCAGATCGCGATCGCCTTTTCCCGAATGAGGGCCCGGGTCTCCTCGTTCATAAAAGCGCCGCCACCCGTGGCGATAATCTGACACTTGCCTTCCAGCAGCCGCGCTATCACGCGTCGTTCGCCGTCCCGGAAATAGTTTTCGCCAAATCGATCGAAGATTTCTTCGACCGTAAGGCCGGCGGCGCGCTCGATTTCCTCGTCGGCATCGACAAAGCCAAGACCCAGCCGTTTGGCTAGGCGCCGACCCACGGTGGTTTTGCCCACTCCCATCAATCCGACCAGCACAATCGACTGCTCAGGCACGAAATCCGGCCTTTCACCGGAATTTCCGTCTGAATTGTCGAAAGAGGCTTTAATGTTTTTGTCCATTGGGGCAAAGGCTATACAACGGTTGGCTAAGGGTGCAAATTCCAATGCTTACTATGTTATTTTTTAACCGTAAAAAAGATTGAGTCACATCGATGCCGCGTCAGTTGGTTTTTATAATTTTGTTTGTCGCATTCCTGATCGGTTCGGCACTATTTTTGGCTTCGATGGATGTCGAACAGCCGCTGCAACCGGTTGAAAAGCCCGTAATTGGTGACGACCTGTAATAAGATGCGTATGCGTATCAAGCATATATCTTTAGCCGCCATCAGTTTGGGCGCGCTGCTGGCGTCGCTTCCGGTGCTGGGACAGAATTCTCCTGAATCCCTCTTGCCACCAGGATTTGGCGACAATGCTCCGACCCCGGCACCAAGACCAGCGCCGACGGTCTCTCCCACGCCCGCTCCAGGTCCGGTTTCTGCACGTCCGATCGCACCACCAACCAGCGAGCCATCCAGTCCAACCGTCCCGGATCGCGATATCGCGGAAATTGACCGGGATTTGCCTCCACTCGCGCTGGATGGGACAGGCGAAGTCGATATCGATGCGCTGGATAATGCTCTCCAGCCCCAATATGCCCTCTCGGCTGGTGAGCGGCGATCAATGGCAGAAATTGGCGTTCTGACTCCACAATATCAAGGCTTGCCGAAAGATGCCTTCGGTGCAGAAGGCGGCCAATATCTTACGAGCCTGATCAAAAATCTGAACGGCCCCGTCATTTCGCGATGGGGTTCGATACTGCTTCGTCGCACATTACTTAGCAAGGTTGTCAGCCCTGCCAACGTGAATCCTGCAGATTGGACCGCCGAACGCGCTTGGCGCTTGCTGCGCATGGGCGAGGCTGATGCGGCTCGTTCGCTGGTCTTGAAGGTTGATGGCGGTAATTACACACCAAGGCTTTATGAAGTGGCTATGCAAGCGCATCTGGCGACCGCTGATCCCGCAGGAATCTGTCCCTTTGTGGAGGGCGGCGCGAAAGTCAGCGACGCCCCCACCTGGGTGATGTTCCGTCCCATTTGTGCTTCCTTTACGGGCGAGCAGAGCCGGGCCACCAGCCTGCTCCAGCAAGCAAGGCGGGCAAAGGTGGCCACTGGCATTGACTATCTCTTGGCAGAAAAGACGATTGGCGCCGGTTTCGAAGGTCGCAGAGCAGTCACCATTTTTTGGGATGATGTCGAGTATTTCAACAACTGGCGCTTTGGCTTGGGTGCGGCGACCGGGGTAGAACCGCCAGATCGATTATATGATCAGGCTGGTCGACATGTGCAGGGGTGGCGTGTGCGAGCACCTATGCTGTCATTCGAGTCCAGGATGAAAGCAGCCGATATCGCAGCGGCGATAGGGGTGTTATCAAATCAGGCGATGGTCGATCTTTATTCCGCAGCCTATGACGACCCCGACACCAGTGATGATCGGAAGGCACTGGCCTCGGTATTGCGACAGGCCTACACGAATGACACAGCGGAAACGCGCCTGGCTGCGATGCGCGATCTGTGGTGGCGATCCGATAGTGCGCTTGCGCAATATTCGGCCAAGATTTTAACCGCTCGCGCCGCCGCAAGAATTCCGCCATCAGATGCGCTGCGCGATCAAAGTGGAGATCTGATTGCGTCCATGCTTGCTGCCGGACTCGATCGCAGTGCCATGCGGTGGGCAGATATTGTCGAACAAGGTAGTAACGGATGGGCGCTTCTGGCAGTCGGATCGCCTGCGAAAACTTCTGTCTCCTACAGTGCTCTGGATGATTTTGGCGACAATGATGACAGCGCAGAACAACTTCGCAGCAAATTTGTCTTAGCGGCAGTCGCTGGCCTGGGTCGAGCCGACCAGCAGGCAATTGA
>PFJE01000177.1 GCA_002783865.1 Sphingomonadales bacterium CG_4_10_14_3_um_filter_58_15 | reverse complement strand
GACCGAATCCGGTTTTTGCGCGTTTTCCTGCCGAATCGATTGCCAGCGCTCGACAGCGGAGTTGATTTGGAGGGTCTTCCCGGCCTATTGGTCGCGGGACCGGGCAATATTTCGCCGCGATATTGGAATGTAGAGCTAATGGACGAAATTGTTCGCTTTGAAAATGTCGGTCTGCGCTACGGCGCGGGCGCAGAAACGCTGGCCGATCTCAATTTCACCCTGTATCCGGGCAGTTTCTATTTTCTCACCGGCGCATCCGGCGCGGGCAAGACCTCGCTGCTCAAACTGCTCTATCTGTCCCAGCGGCCCAGCCGCGGGGTCATCCGCCTGTTCGGCGAAGATGCCGTGACCATGCCGCGCGAGCGCCTGCCCGGTTTTCGCCGCCGGATCGGTGTGGTCTTTCAGGATTTTCGTCTCGTCCCGCATCTCTCTGCCTTCGACAATATCGCGCTGCCGCTGCGGGTTGCCGGGGTCCGCGAGAAAGATCTCGAGACACCGGTCACGGAAATGCTCGAATGGGTGGGGCTCGGCGACCGCGCCTCGGCCCGGCCGGCAACGCTGTCCGGCGGCGAACAGCAGCGCGTGGCGATTGCCCGCGCGGTGATTGGCCGGCCGGAAATCCTCGTCGCCGACGAACCGACCGGCAATGTCGACCCCGATATGGCGATCCGGCTGCTGCAATTGTTCGAGGCGCTCAACACGCTGGGCACAACGATTGTCGTCGCGACCCATGACATCCATCTGCTCAGCAAGATCCCCGGTGCCCAGATGATGCGGCTGGAAAAAGGCATGCTGGCCGATCCCACCGGGTCGCTGCGCTTTCCGCCGCTGCCCAAAGACCAGTTGCAATAGGCCGTCCGGACGATGTTCAAATTCTTCGCCATTCCCGCTCATGACCGGCGCCTGATTCCCGAGGGCCGCTTGTCCGGCCCGATGCCCTGGGTCATCGCGATCATGATCTTTCTCACCGTGCTGGCTGCGGCTGCCGGGCTCGCCATGACCCACGCGACCAGCGACGTTTCGGAGCAATTGTCGAGCCGGGCGACGGTCCAGATCATCGAAGCAAATCCGGAAATCCGGGCCCGTCAGGCCGCAGCCGCTGCCGAACAGTTGCGGGCCTTGCCGCTGATCGAGGAGGTCCGGCTGTTGCCGCCCGAGGAGATCGAGGCGCTGATCGAACCGTGGTTGGGCACGCAGGATTTGGCCGACGATATCCCGCTGCCGGCGCTGATCGACCTGAAACTGACACGCGTGGCCACCGATGCAGAATATCAATCGCTTCGCAACAGCCTGCAATCGACGGCACCGGGCGCACGCGTCGAGCCGAGCAGCGGTTATATCGCGCCGGTGATATCGCTGGTGCGGTCGTTTCAGTGGATTGCCTTCGGTCTGGTCGCGCTGCTTGCCTTGGCAACCGGAGCGGCGGTGATTATCTCGGCGCGCTCGGCGCTCAACACCCACACCGAAACCATCGCCGTGGTACATTTGCTCGGCGGCACCGACCAGCAGATCAGCCGCCTGTTCCAGCGGCGCATCGCCCTCGACGCGCTGCTCGGCGGCCTGATCGGACTGGTCGGCGGGACCGCGATCATCTGGCTGATCAGCACGCAATTGACCGCGCTCGGCTCCGGCCTGGTGGAATCGGTCGGGCTCGACTGGTGGAGCTGGTTGATAATTGCCGTGATTCCGATATTGGGGATGTTCCTAGCCATGGTGACCGCAAAATGGACGGTGGTCGGCGCCCTGAAAAAGATATTGTAGCCCCATTTGATGATTTTGCGTTTTGTCTCTTTCCTGCTGCTGCTCTGGATCATCGGCTTTGCCTGGTTCGCCATCGACCTGCCGCGCCCGGCTGCCGATGACGCTCATACGGGATCGGTTGTCGTGCTGACCGGGGGTGCGGGCCGGATCGACCGCGCGCTCGATATTGTCGGGTCAAAAGCCGCAGGCCGGCTGCTGATCTCCGGCGTCGACCGGGATGTGAAGCCAAATGAACTGGCCGCAGAATATGACCGGCCGGGCAACCTGTTCGATTGCTGTATCGATCTCGGCTTTCAGGCAGTCGATACCCGCTCCAACGCACTGGAAATCGCGCGCTGGGCATCAAGGCGCGGCGACAAGTCGGTGCGGCTGGTGACCTCCGACTGGCATATGCGCCGCGCCCGCCTGGAACTGGAACGGGCGATGCCGCCAGAGGTCCAGATTCTGTCCGACGCGGTGCAGACACAGCCATCGCTGGGCACGCTGTTCATCGAATATAACAAATATCTGATGCGCCGGCTGGCGGCGCTGGCGGGGGTCTGAGATGCTGGCGGCCATCCGTTCGATAATCTTCATGGCGGTCTTCTATATCGGCTCGGTGCCGATCATCATTGCCACCTTCCTCGGCGCCTTCTTCTGGCCGCCGACCATCTATTATATGGCGCAATATTGGAGCCGCTATCACTATGTCTGCGCCCGCCTGATCCTCGGCATCCGCGTCGAGGTCAAGGGCGAGATCCGCAACGAGCCTCTGCTCTACGTGTTCAAGCATGAAAGCATGTTTGAGACGATCGACCTGCTGCGCCTGTTCGACAAGCCGGTGGTGATTGCCAAGAAAGAGCTCCTGGTGATACCCTTGTGGGGCTGGATCGCGACCAAGCACGGCCTGCTCGGCATCGACCGCGACGGCGGCGGCGCGGCGATGCGGCAGATCATCAAGCAGGCCAGGAAAGCGGTCGCCGAAGGCCGCCCGATCGTCATCTTCGCCGAAGGCAGCCGCGCCCGCCACGGCGAGCGCCCCGAGCTGCAGACCGGCTTTGCCGGCATCTACAAGCTGATGGGCATTCCGCTGGTCCCGGTCGCCCTGAACAGCGGCATCGTCTCCCCGCGCGATACCTTCGTCCAGAAAAGCGGTGTGATCACCTATGAAGTGCAGCCGGAAATCGAGCCCGGCCTGGAACGAGACGATATCCGCGACCGGGTGCACAAGGCGATCAATGTGCTGAATGACTAAGCGGGGTTTCGCCGAAAAAGCGCAATTTTACGACAGTCCGGCAAATAATTCTTCTGTATCCTAATTGGCGACAACCGCCCATTCGTCACCGAAGCGCGCCCAATAGACGCCGCCTGGCCAAGAGAAGCTCCCGTCATCGGTCTTCCCCGATACGGAAATCGGCGGCTGACCGTCCGGCCCAAATATCTGATAGACGCGCCCGCCCATCACCGGGGTTACGGTGAGCACTTCCTCGACCACCGCCGGGTGGCTGGTCAGAATAGACCTAAGATAGGATGTGATCCCCCCGGTGCTGCCCATGCGCCGGCCAAATTCTTTGATCATCGGCTCATGCATCCGCAAAATCGTGTCAACGTCCCCCGCCCGCGCCGCATCCTGCAGTGTCTTCACCGCATCCAGCAGACCCTCATCACCCGCGATATCAGCCTTGAGATAGATATCTTCCAGCGGCCCGAGATGTTCGAAGCTAAGCCGCTGGGAAGACGGGGAGGTAAAGCTCACTGTGTCGACGATATGGTCATCGTCATAACTGCCCTTGCACCGCGCAAAGATCGCAAATTCCGCTGCGCTTCCGCCATAGTTGATTTTTACAATGTTCTGGCCGGGAACCAGCCATTCGGTGAGTCCATATTCGTAGGAAGACTGGCTCACCGATCCGTTCTTTGAAGACAGCTTGACGCCGGTGTCCTTGAGAGCGACATCGTTAAGGGTGGCGTGGTAGCTTCCCGTTTCCATCTTCACCCGCACACCATGAAAAAGCTCGCAGGCAGCCGCCGCGCCGGGCATCGCCGCAATCAGTGCAATCGAAATTGCGATGCCGGTTTTATAGGTGCGTCCGGTCATTTTTTCGTCCTTGAACTGGTTCTTCTGCGAGCGACGTAGCAGCTCTGCAAGGCCGGACTATGACGGAGGTCACAATGTGACGAAGGTGCCGAAAGACGGGATTTTTTGCTTTGGGATACTTTCGTTCAGAAAAGCGGTGTGATCACCTATGGAGTGCAGCCGGAGATCGAGTCGGGCGCAGAGCGCCAACATTTCCGCACGCAGGTGCATAGGGCGGTCGATGTGCTGAATGATCGAGCTATTCTGATTGACGGCATTGATGGGAATAAGCCTTTTTATAAGGCTTGCCAAAGCATCGAATTAGACCATCAACGACCGCAAGATTTTGGGGCCACTCCCCGGTCCAGTTTTTAGGCGGTTTAGAATTTGCCAGAGCCGTCCGCTCCCGTTTTAGATCGCCTTTTCTATTTTTCAGAAAGGCAATGGTTGCGCGAACGTAGGGGTTCCAGGCAAAAAAATCGTCCTGCTTGAGTGTTTTCTCCATCAATGAAATGGCTTGAGAATAAGCGCCGCTTTCTGCTCTGAGCTGTGCTTCATGCCAGTATAATGTGGACAGCTGTTGTTCGCTATTTTGCCGATAAGCTTTGATAATATCAGCAGCTTTTTTCTCACAGCCGGGCTGGTTTGCTACGTCACGCCAACCGCCGTCAGTTCTCTGATCAAACTGCTGAAAGCTTAGTGAAAGTATTTTGTGATCATACAAGCACTCGGGTTGGGTTTTGATATCTTGTGAATTTGTGAGGAGTAGTACCGATAAGGCTAGCTGTCCCAACACATTTTCTTCCGTTCAATTGTTTGGCCACCACACCCAAAGACGTTTGGAATTGATTGAGCATGCTATTCGATTGCGAAGACGGGTGCAATAATCGATCAATAATTGGCTACCGTGAGGGACTGTGGAAATCGGGCTCGTTAATGTCTTCCAATGATCGTCCAGGAATTACGGTTACAGCACACCAATTTGAATCAGAACCGGGACCGGAGCGGAATGACATCTGTCTTATTCGCTTACCCCTTTCCCCTAACGCCGCCTTTAGCGCCCCATATCCCGCTGGATCGTCCGGCTGGCCATATAGAAGTGGAAGATCGCCCACAGATAGAGGCATTTGAACAATACCATCGACCATCGCAGGCCATCGGCATTGGCCGTCTCGCAGGCGCTCTGCGCCGCGGCGGCGAGATTGCTCGCCTTGCATGCCTCCAGCGTCAGCGCCGGATCCAGCCCCGAGAGGAAAGTCGCGTTCAATATTGTCGACAGACCGCCGATCAGCGGCGGTCCCAGACCATAGCCGAGCAGGTTGACGATGAACAGGGTCACCGCCACCGCGGTGGCCCGCATGCGGCTGTCGACCACGCCGCTGGGGACAGCATAGAGTGGGCAGAGATAGGTATAGAGCAGCATCTGGCCGACCATCATCAGC
>PFJE01000135.1 GCA_002783865.1 Sphingomonadales bacterium CG_4_10_14_3_um_filter_58_15 | reverse complement strand
ATGCGCGACGCTGCTGTTCTACCCAAAGCTCACGACCACAACCTCTCCCGCGTAGCGGGTTCGTTCCCCGGCCCCAAGCGCAGTCATTAAAAGTCGTTTGACTAAACGACCGCTTCCCACCCAGTTTCTACCTTCAAAACAGCGGGAAATAGATTCCGCTTTGGGGAAGGCCGAGCATAGCTTAGAGCCGCGGCGCGAAGAACGCCGATCCCAACCGGAAACAAACATTGCGACACAATCGAACATAGTAGCGCTTGACTTAATCCCAAAAACACCTATGTTGCATTGCAGCAAAGGCGGCAATTGAAATTGACCGTCTGGCGAGAGTTCTGCGTGAGAGGTGACAAGATCATCTCGAACCTATCGCCTTCATTGCTTCTTTCTTTCCGGCAGCCTGATCACGCGGGTCGTCTTAACCGACGGCGAACGCGCGCACGAGTCCTTCTCGTGCTGCGCCCACTGGCTGCTTATTTTTAAGGTATTATTTTTGACTAAATTTTCTGATTTCGCGCTCGCGGAACCTATCCAGAAGGCTATTGCCGAAGGCGGATATACATCACCTACCCCGATTCAGCAGCAGGCGATCCCGCCGGCGCTGGAAGGCAAGGACATTTTGGGCATCGCGCAAACCGGCACCGGCAAGACCGCTGCTTTCTCGCTGCCCTCGATCCACCATCTGCTGAACAACAAGAAACGCGCCGGCCGCTTTGAATGCCGGATGCTGGTGCTCGCACCAACCCGCGAACTGGCCCGGCAGATCGCCGACAGCATGACCGGCTATTCCAAAGGTCTTGGCATGTATGTCACTTCTGCCTTTGGCGGTGTGCCGATCAACCGGCAGAAGCGCATTTTGGAACGCGGCGTCGACGTTTTGGTGGCAACGCCGGGCCGTTTGCTCGATCTCGTCGATCAACGCTTTCTCAACCTGAGCAAGGTCGAGATCCTGGTGCTCGACGAAGCCGACCAGATGCTGGATCTTGGCTTTATCGTTCCGCTGAAGAAAATCGTTCCGTTGCTGCCAAAACAGCGCCAGAGCCTGTTCTTCTCGGCGACCATGCCGAAGACGATTTCGCAACTGGCCGACCAGTTCCTGACCAATCCGGTCCAAGTATCGGTTGCTCCGCAGTCGACCACCGCCGAGCGGGTTGACCAGCGCGTCACCTATATCAATCAGGATGACAAGCAGCGCTTGCTGAAGGATTTCGTCAACAACGAAAATCCCGACCATATGCTGGTGTTCACCCAGACCAAACATGCCGCCGACAAGGTTGTAAAAAACCTGATGGCGGTTGGTATCCATTCCGCAGCGATCCACGGCAACAAGAGCCAGCCGCAGCGCGAGCGCGCTCTGGGTGACTTCAAGAAGGGCAAGATCAACATTCTTGTCGCCACCGATATTGCCGCACGCGGCATTGACGTCGACGGCATTACCCATGTCATCAACTTCGACATGCCCAATGTGTCCGAACAATATGTCCACCGGATCGGCCGGACAGCACGGGCAGGCGCGAGCGGGATTTCCTACTCGATGGTTGCTCCCGACGAACGCCAGTTCCTGCGCGATGTCGTGAAACTGACCGGTGTCAGCCCGGATGTCGTTCCATTGCCGGAAGGCTATGACGAACCGGCGCGCGAGGAAGTCGCTTCGCGCATCTATGGCCAGAAGCCGAAAAAATATGGCGCAACGCCGACCCGCGGCGGAGCACCGAAGAACAAGCATAGCGCCCGCAAGGGCCGTCCAGGTGGCGGTGGTTCCGGACGCGGTGGGCCAGGTTCTGGTGCCGGAGCTGGCGCCAAGAGCGACGGACCGAAGCATTGGAACAATGGCGCGAAATCGTTCAAACGCCGGCAGGCGCGTAACGCAGACGCCTAGACTATTCCGAGATCAGTGCCTTGCTTTCGGCAAGCGCGCTGATCTCGCTTTCTTCCATATCCAACCAATCTCGAAGCGCGGCGACATTATGTTCGCCGCGTTTTGCGGTTCTGGCGTTGCTGTCGATCCCGCTTTTTGATTTCGAGAAGCGATAGGGCGATTGCACGGTGCGCCGGGCATTGCCCTCGTCGTCGGTTACATCAATGATCGTACCGAGAGCCTTGATACTGGTCTGTTCATAGATTTCCGGGCCGAACGGATGCACTTCGCCCCAGGCGAGGTTGAGCCGGTCGAGCGTTGCGGTCAGGGCGTCGAAGCTGTCGTGCGCCATGATATGCTGTTCCATCGCCGCTTGCCGCAGCCGCACCTTGGTCGGGATATCGGCGCCTTCAGGCGTAGGGTCCTGCAGACCATCCTTGGCCGAGAACATGATCCACAGCCATTTCATATCGCCGGTTATCAATATCTGCCGATTTTCAGGTGCTTCCCAGACAAGGGTTTCGGGTGCTTTCGGCCATATGTCGTCGAGCGCGAAATGGGCATAATCGTCGGCCGAGTGCAGCACATTCAGCATCGCCAGATCGATATGCTGGCCTTCACCGGTCTGATCGAGCACCCGCAGGGCCGATAATATGGCAATGATCCCGTGCAGCGAGCTGTAGCTGTCCGCCATCGCGAACTGGATGTCGGTCGGATGGCCGCCACTCATCTCGGCTTGCCGGGCAATCAGCCCGCTTTCCGCGTGCAGCACCGGCGCATAGGCCGCCCGGCCGCGTTCCGGGCCCTTTTGCCCGTAGCCGGATATCGACAGCATCACCAACCGCGGGTTCACCTGCGACAGCTCGGCCCAGCCGACACCAAATTTATCCATCACACCCGGACGGAAATTTTCGACGACAATATCTGCCTCCGCCGCCAATCTGTGAATAAGCTCGCGGCCGCCATCAGCTTTCATGTCGACACAGATATTCCGCTTGCCGATATTGAGCTGCAGATAATTGCCGCTGACCCCGCTTTCCCGCTTGGCAAGCTTGCGCGTGACGTCCCCTTCCGGAGGCTCCACCTTCAGCACCTCCGCGCCGAGATCGGAGAGCATGCGCGTGGCATAAGGTCCGGCGACGACACGAGAGAAATCAAGGACCTTCAGCCCCGCTAATGGAAAGTCTGCCATATGCGCCTGACGCTAGAGTTTCATCTGCTGCTTCATGGTCTTGTCGGTAACCTTGCCATAGGGCGGAAGGAAACCGGCAATTTTGGCAATGTTGATTTTCGGCTGACGATAGATCGCCTTGGCATGGCTGAATTCCTTGAAGCCGTCATGCCCGGTATAGGCGCCCATGCCCGAAGGGCCGACACCGCCAAACGGCAGGTCGTGCTGTGCGACGTGGAAAATCACATCGTTCATCGTCACACCGCCGGAAATCGTCTTGTCGAGTATCTTGCGCTTGTCGCTTTCGGTGTCGCCGAAATAATAAAGGCCAAGCGGTCGGTCATGGTCGTTCACATAGTCGACCACTTCATCGAGATTGCGATAGGTTTTGACCGGCAGGATCGGGCCGAAGATTTCCTCCTGCATCACCCGCATGTCGTCATTCACGTCTTGCAGCAATGTCAGCGGCATCTTGTTGCTGTTGGTATTGGAAAAATCCTCGTCACCCGGATTGACGATCGTCTGTTTCGCGCCTTTTGCGACAGCGTCATCGATCAGGCCCTGCAGCCGCTCCTTATGGCGACCGTTGATCACCGATGTATAGTCATCATTGGTGATCAGGGTTGGATATTGCTCGGCGACATTAGAGGTGATGCCCGAAATGACCGCTTCTTCCTTGTCATGCGGGACCAGCAGATAATCGGGTGCCAGACAGATTTGTCCGGCGTTCATCATCTTGCCCATGGCGATCCGCTGGGTGGCTTTCTGGACATCGGCATCCGGGCCGATGATGGTCGGCGACTTGCCGCCCAGTTCGAGCGTTACCGGAGTGAGATTTTGTGCCGCCGCCGCCATGACATGTTTGGCAATCCCGCCGCCGCCGGTGAAGATCAGGTGGTCCCAGGGAATTTCAGAGAAGGATTTGCCGGTCTCTGGCCCGCCTGTAATGACGGTCATTTCTTCCGGCGCAAAATATTCCGCGACCAGTTTTTTGACCAGAGCGCCCGCTTCGGGACAGAATTCGGAGAATTTGATCATCACCCGGTTGCCGGCCCCAAAGGCGCCAATTGCAGGATCAAAGGCCAGATTGATCGGAAAATTCCATGGTGAAATTACGCCAACCACGCCCTTTGGCTGATATTCGACCTGGCCGCTTGCACCGAGCAGGTTCAGCGGAAAATCGATCTTTCGCTTTTCGGGACTCATCCATTTTTTGAGGTTTTTCTTGTGATCCTTGGCATGGCCGACGACCGACATCAGGTCGGTCATAACCGTCTGGACACTGCTGCGGTGGCCGAAATCGTTGGAGACCGCCTCGCATATCGCATCCTGATGATCGATGATCATTTGCGCGGTTCGGTTGATCCGGTCCATGCGGGCGTCAAAGCTGACCGGCAATTCTGCATGAAAGGCGTCGCGTTGTGCCTGAAACAATTTCATGATTTCGTCTTTGCTGACTTCGCCAGCTGCGGCTTCCAAGGCTTCCATTTTTCGCTCTCCATCGCGCAGGGCGTCAACGCCCCGTCATAGTTCAATTCAATTGAGCACTTAAACCGGTTTTTTGGCGGTTTGTCGAGGGTGAACCGGCTATTGCGCCAATGGCTCGATCGCCTGCGCGGTCGCGACCAGCTGTTTGGCCTGCTTCAGGTGCAGCAGCTCGGTCATTTTGCCATCTACAACGATCACGCCCTTGCCAGCGTTGGCCGGGTCAGCGAAGGCCGCGATGATCGCCTCGGCCGCGGCGATTTCATCGGCACTCGGCGCAAAAACGCGGTTGGCGGTTTCGATTTGCGCCGGGTGGATCAGGGACTTTCCGTCAAAACCCCGTGTCTTTGCTTCGACACATTCTGCTGTAAGACCGTCCGGATCGTTGAAATCATTATAGACGCTGTCGATAACGTTCAGGCCATAAGCGCGCGCAGCGATTACGGTTTGCGTCATCACCGACCCGAACATCGTACGATCATGGTCGGCCCGCATTTCCTTTGCCAGATCGTTGAAACCCATGACAAAGGTTGTCAGTCTCTGTTGCGGGCCAAGGGCGGCAATTTCGGCCAGCTTCAAGATTGCCTGCGGCATTTCGATCATCGCCCATAGCTGCGTATCCAGATTTGCATCCAGGTCTTCCATAAAATCGGTGATCTGGATGATATCGTCCGCATTCAATATCTTCGGTACCAATACGGCATCGGCCTCGCTCAGGCAGGCCTGCTTGAGGTCCTGCGCAAACCAGGGTGTGTCCATGGCATTGACGCGCACGACCAGTTCCCGGTCGCCATAGTCGCCCGATTGCAGCGCTGCGCAGGCATTGGCGCGTGCTTCTTCCTTGGCATCCGGGGCAACGGCATCTTCCAGATCGAAGATGATCGTGTCGGCGGGCAGGCTTTTTGCCTTTTCCAGCGCGCGCGTGTTGGATGCCGGCATGTACAGGCAGGATCGGCGCGGGCGATATTTGGTTTCTGTCATGATGCAACCGTATCACCCC
>PFJE01000012.1 GCA_002783865.1 Sphingomonadales bacterium CG_4_10_14_3_um_filter_58_15 | reverse complement strand
CCTCGTTGCGCGGCGTGTCGAGATGGAAGCTGCGCTCGCTGTCCTTGGCGTCGACCTTGGCGAGGATCGGGTTGAGATCGAGATCGTCGAGATGCTCGGCCCCGCGGCTGACCTGCCGCAGCAGCTCCGTACGCCCGATAATCTCGCCGAGCGAGCGATAGCCGAGCCGGGCGAGGATCTCGCGCACTTCCTCGGCGATATAGGTCATCAGATTGATCACCTTTTCCGGCGTGCCGGTGAATTTCTCGCGCAGCCGCTCGTCCTGCACGCAGACCCCGACCGGGCAGGTATTGCTGTGGCACTGGCGGACCATGATGCAGCCCATCGCCACCAGGCTGAGCGTGCCGATGCCAAATTCCTCCGCCCCCAATATCGCGGCGATAACAATATCGCGCCCGGTCTTCAGCCCGCCATCGGTGCGCAATTTCACCCGGTGGCGCAGGCCGTTGAGCGTCAGCACCTGATTGGCTTCGGTCAGTCCCATTTCCCACGGCGTGCCGGCGAACTTGATCGAGGTCTGCGGCGAGGCGCCGGTGCCGCCGGTGTTGCCGGAGATCAGGATGACATCGGCATGGGCCTTGGCGACGCCAGCGGCAATCGTGCCGATCCCGGCTGACGAGACCAGCTTGACGCAGACCCGGGCGCGCGGATTGATCTGCTTGAGATCGTAGATCAGCTGGGCGAGATCCTCGATCGAGTAGATATCGTGATGCGGCGGCGGCGAGATCAGGGTGACGCCGGGCGTCGAGTGGCGCAGCTTGGCGATGAATTCGGTGACCTTGAAACCGGGCAGCTGGCCGCCTTCGCCGGGCTTGGCCCCCTGCGCGACCTTGATCTCGATCTCCTCGCAGGCACCGAGATATTCCGAGGTCACGCCGAACCGGCCGGAGGCGACCTGCTTGATCGGGCTTGAGGCATTGTCGCCATTTTCAAACGGCGTGTAGCGGCGCTTCTCCTCGCCGCCCTCGCCGGAGACGGATTTCGCGCCAATCCGGTTCATCGCGATCGCCAGCGTCTCGTGCGCTTCCGGGCTGAGCGCGCCGAGGCTCATGCCCGGTGTGTTGAACCGTTTGCGGACCTCGGTGATCGCCTCGACCTCGTCGATCGGCACCGGCACCGGCGCGTAGTTGAACTCCATCAGATCGCGCAGATAGATTGGCTCCAGCTCGCGCACACCCTGCGAGAATTGCAGATAGGAGGAGTAACTGTCCTGCGCGACCGCGGTCTGCAGCAGGTGCATCAGATGGGCGCTATAGGCATGGGCCTCGCCGCCGTCGCGCTGCTTGTAGAAGCCGCCAACCGGCAGCCGCACGATCGCCGGTTCAAACGCCGCTGCGTGCTTTTCCTGCGCGTTGATGAACAAGGACGCATAGCCCTCGCCGGAAATTTTCGTCGGCATGCCGGGGAAAAGGTCGTTGCACAGCGCCCGCGACAGGCCGACCGCCTCGAAATTGTAACCGCCGCGATAGGAAGAGATCACCGCAATGCCCATTTTCGACATGATTTTGAGCAGGCCGTCATCGACCGCTTTCTTGTACCGGGCGAGACAGTCGTCGAGCGAAAGCTCGTCGAACAGTCCGCGCGCCTGCCGGTCGGCGATCGCCGCTTCCGCCATATAGGCGTTGACCGTGGTCGCGCCGACGCCGATCAGCACGGCATAGCAATGAGTGTCGAGACACTCCGCCGCCCGGACATTGATCGAGGCGTAGGAGCGTAGGCCCTTGCGAACGAGATGGGTGTGCACCGCTGCCGTTGCAATCACCATCGAGATCGCCATCCGGTCCTCGTCAATATCCTCGTCGGTGAGAAAAATCTCGGTCTTGCCGGCGCGCACCGCCTGCTCCGCCTCGTTCCGGATTCGGGCCAGCGAGTCGCGCAGCTCGAGGGCACCGCCGCTGGTGCCCATGGTGCAATCAATCTGCGCCACCGCGTCACCAAAGCCCAGTTTCAGCCGCTCCCACATAGCGCAGCTGAGCACCGGGCTTTCCAGCACCATGACGTCTTCATTCTGGCTGTCCTGTTCGAGGATATTGGCCAGATTGGAAAAGCGGGTGCGCAGGCTCATCACATGGCGCTCGCGCAGGCTGTCGATCGGCGGGTTGGTGACCTGGGAGAAATTCTGCTTGAAGAAATGGCTGATCTGGCGCGGCTTCTCGCTGATCACCGCCAGCGGCGTATCATCGCCCATCGAGCCAACCGCTTCCTTGGCATCCTCGACCATCGGCGCGAGGATCATTTCCATATCCTCCAGCGTATGACCAGCGGCGGTCTGGCGGCGGATCAATTGCTCCTTGGAAAAGCCCATGCCGGAATTTTCGGGTGCGGGCGGCAAGTCGTCGACGCTCTGGAAGCCCTTGACCAGATCGGCATAGGGTTCCTCGGCGGCGATCCGGTCCTTGAGCTCGCGGTCCTTGAACAGGATTCCGTCATCAAGGTTGACCGCGATCATCTGTCCGGGACCAAGCCGGCCCTTCTCGACAATCTGGCTTTCGGGCACGACGACCATGCCGGCTTCGCTGCCGATGATCAGCAGGTTGTCGGCGGTGATCGAATAGCGCAGCGGGCGCAGCGCGTTGCGGTCGACTCCGGCCACCGCCCAATGGCCATCAGTCATCGCCAACGCCGCCGGGCCATCCCACGGCTCCATCACGCTCGCCATATATTCATACATCGCCTGGTGGGCCGGATCGATATCGGTATTGTTCTGCCAGGCTTCGGGGACCAGCATGATTTTTGCCGTCGGCGCATCGCGGCCGGACCGGCAGATGGTCTCGAACACCGCATCGAGCGCGGCGGTGTCGGACGAGCCCGCCGGGATCACCGGCTTGATATCCTCGCTGTGATCGCCAAAGGCGAGGCTCGCCATCTTGATCTCGTGGCTCTTCATCCAGTTCTTGTTGCCGCGGATGGTGTTGATTTCACCATTATGGGCGAGACAGCGGAATGGCTGCGCCAGCCACCATTGCGGGAAAGTATTGGTCGAATAGCGCTGGTGAAAAATCGCCACCCGGCTTTCGAACCGGTCGTCGAGCAGGTCGGGGTAGAACACCGACAGCGACTGGGCGAGAAACAGGCCCTTGTAGATGATCGAGCGGCAGGACAGGCTGCAGATGTAAAAATCCTGGATCTGTGCCGCGATCACTTTCTTCTCGATTCGGCGGCGGATCAGATAGAGATTCTTCTCAAATTCGCGCGCGTCCTGCTTGTCCGGCATTGGTCCGGCAATCATGATCTGCTCTATTTCGGGTCTGGTGTTCTGCGCCTTCTGGCCGATCACCGAGACATCGACCGGCACCTGACGCCAGCCGTAGATGGTATAGCCAGCTTCGATGATTTCCGCCTCGACGATGGTGCGGCAGGATTCCTGCGCATTGAGATCGGTGCGCGGCAGGAAGATCATGCCCACGGCCAGCCGGTTGGGGCGGACCTTGTGACCGCTGTCGGCAATCGCGTCGTCGAAAAAGCGCTCGGGCAGATCGACGTGCAGACCGGCGCCGTCTCCGGTCTTGCCATCGGCATCGACCGCGCCCCGGTGCCAGACCGCTTTCAGCGCATCAATCGCCGAGGAGACAACCCGCCGCGATGCTTTGCCATCGGTCGCTGCGACCAGACCGACACCGCAGGCATCACTTTCGAACTCGGGCCGGTACATCCCTTCGCGGGCGAGGCGCTCATGCTCGGGGGTTGGATAATGGTGGGTCATTCGTCTGCTTTCTGCAACTGCGCCTCGGGCTCGGTCTTGACCGGGGGTAGATGCGCGGTGGCTTCCTCGACTTTCTTCATGATCGCCGGCATGGACTGCATCATCTCCGGTACGAAGCTCATCATCGACTGCATCATTTCCGGATCGACAAAGACCATCATATAATCACGGGCGAAAGCGCTGCCGGTATCGGTCGCGAAAAAGGCGTTCATCTCGGCCAGTTGGTCAGGCGTGAACTTGCGGGCGTAGATATTGGCGAGCGTTTCGCGGATGGCCGGTTCCATGGCTGTCATCAGGTCGACCATTTCGTTGGTCATCAACTTGGTCGATATTTGCATCCGCTCTTTGAAATGCGGGTCTCTTTCCAGCATCATGTCATTGATGGAGGCATCCCCCATTTTTTCGATGGCCTCATCATCCATGCCATAGCCCTTCATGGTCTCCGCCATCGGACGATCAAAACTCTGGCTGATGATGCTGTCCATCATCTGATCCATCGTGCCCTTCATCATCCGCTCGTAAGTGCCGAGCGGGAAAAGATAATCGACCGTGACCTTGGCGGCGGCGAGGCGGGCGGGATTAACCGCCGTTTGTTCAATATTGTCTGCCGTTTTGACTGTATCTTGCGCGACCGCAGGAACGCTCAAAGCAAGCGCCAGGGTTCCAGCAAAAGTTGTGAACATTATCTTCATGGTCTTGCTCCGTCTGCGGGTCATGCCGCCACCCTTTCCGCCAGCTTCTTCTCTTTCAGAAACCGGTGCATATGTTCGGTTACATCGCGGCCGTCTCTTATGCCCCAGACCACCAGACTGGCACCGCGGACAATATCGCCGGCGGCGAACACGCCGTCCAGATTGGTCATCATCGACTTGTGATCGACGCGCAACGTTCCCCAGCGCGTGACCGAGAGATCCGGAGAGCCAAACAGGCCGGGCAGATCTTCGGCATCAAAGCCCAGCGCCTTGATCACCAGATCGGCGTCGACGGTAAAATCGCTTTCCGGCTCGACTTCCGGCGAGCGGCGGCCGCTGGCGTCAGGCGCGCCGAGCCGCATTTTGGTCGCACGGACGGCGGTCACATAGTTGGTGCCCTCGACCGCCTTGGGCGCGGACAGCCAGACAAATTCGACGCCTTCTTCCTCGGCGTTGCGCACTTCATTTTGCGAACCGGGCATATTGGCGCGGTCGCGGCGGTAGAGGCATTTCACCGATTTCGCGCCCTGCCGGATCGAGGTGCGGACGCAATCCATCGCCGTGTCGCCGCCGCCGATGACGACGACATTCTTGCCCTTGGCGTTGAATCGGCCGTTGTCAAAATCGGGCACATCGTCGCCGAAACTCTTGCGGTTCGACGCGATCAGGAAATCGAGCGCTTCCTCGACGCCCGGCGCGCCGACGCCTGGCATCTGGATGGCGCGCGCCTGATAGACGCCGGTCGCGATCAGCAGCGCGTCATGCTTGTCGCGCAATTGGTCGAGCGTTGCATCCTTGCCGACCTCGAAACTCTCGTGAAAGTGGATACCGCCGTCCTTCAGCCGCTGGACGCGCCGCATGATCACATGCTTCTCCAGCTTGAAGCCGGGGATGCCATAGGTCAGCAGGCCGCCGGCGCGGTCGTGGCGGTCATAGACATGCACGTCATAACCGGCGACGCGCAGATATTCGGCGGCGGTCAGGCCGGCTGGTCCGGCGCCGATGATGCCGACCGACTGGCCTTGCGGTCGCCCCGGCTCAAGCGGTTCGACCCAGCCTTCTTCCCAGGCGGTATCGGTGATATATTTTTCCAC
>PFJE01000133.1 GCA_002783865.1 Sphingomonadales bacterium CG_4_10_14_3_um_filter_58_15 | reverse complement strand
GCAAACAGCGCACCATCCAGCAACGATCTGACGACGCAGGTGAACAGTCGTTTTCTGGCGATGTGCAGAGCGATCAAAAACCAGAATATCACATTGTGGGTGGTTTCTTTCGGCAATGGTGTCAGTTCCAGCTCCATTACCAATCTGCAGAACTGCGCCACCTCCGGAAAATTCTACAACGCCAGCAACAGTGCTGAATTGCTGAATAATTTCCGCACCATCGCCAATGATATTTCGCAACTGCGACTGACCAGCTGATACCGATATTTGCCGACAAACTGCGGATTTTTGGGAATAACGAGGCAGGCGCGGCGCTGGCGTGACAGACTCCTTGCGGCACGGCTAGGATGGTTTCCAATGCCAAACCCAAGCACCTGTTTCCTGATATCCAACGTTGGAATGCGCAGGAACGATCCTTTTTTAAAGGGTTGGCACGCGCTTCGAAATATGGATTAACGACGGTTCTGCAGAGGCCAGTCTAAACCGGCGCGGTCAGCCCGGCATCGCGCATACCGCGCCAGACCTGCAATGCCTGTACGGTTTCCGGCACATCATGCACCCGGACGATTTGCGCGCCTTGCTGGATCGCATGATGGGCAAAGGCGATAGAACCGCCGAGACGCTTGTCGACAGGTGCTTCCTTGGACAGCGCGCCGATCATCCGCTTGCGGCTGGCACCGATCAACAGCGGCTGGCCGAGCGCGTGAAACATCGCGATATTGTTCATCAGGGCAAGATTGTCGGCCAGCGACTTGCCGAAGCCGAGACCGGGATCGATGATGATCTTTTCGCGTTCGAAACCGGCGGCCACCACATCAGCGATCCGCTGTTCCAGCCAGTCGAGCGTATCGGTGACAATATTGCCATAACCTTCGCTCTTGTGCGGATTGTCACCGCTCGAGGGCGCGTGCATCAGCACTACCGGACGGCCAGAGACCCCTGCAACCTCGAGCGATCTCTTGTCATGCAACAGCGCCGATACGTCATTGATCAAATGCGCGCCCGCGGCAATCGCGGCTTCCATTACAGATGCCTTGCGCGTGTCTATGGATATCACGGCACCGCAATGAGCCAGTCTTTCGATCACCGGTACGACCCGCTTGATCTCGTCGCCTTCCCAGACGGGGTCGGCGCCGGGCCGGGTGCTTTCGCCGCCGATATCAAGGATCGACGCACCGGCTGTGGCCATTGCCAGCCCCGCTTCGGCGGCCTTGTCCGGATCATCCTGATGCTTGCCGCCGTCGGAAAAGCTGTCGGGCGTGATATTGAGAATGCCCATGACATGGGGCTGATCGAACCGGATCACGCGCTCGCCGCAATGCAGCGCTTGATGCTGCCGGGTCAGATTGGCAAATTGCGCAGTAGCCCGCTGCGCCAGCCGTTCCGGCAGAGCTTGCGACCATTCCGGCCATTGAGTTATGTTTACCAGACCTCTGAGATTTGGCTTTCCACTCTCGATAACCAGATATTCAATCTGAGAAAACCAGATCAAGCTATTGTTTAATCTAGCATTTTTATCCTCATGCCATTGCGGACTGTCGACCAGTCCAACCGGTTTCAGATAGAGTCTCGCATCTGCTCCGCATGCTTCCAGTTCTTCCAATGGTGCGCCCATATCAGGGTTCGGTCGCCAGCAGATAGGTCTGCCGCAGATCGTCGATCGGCTTCAGCTTCTTGCCATCATCATAATACCAGTAGGTCCAGCCGTTGCAGCTGGGCGCATCCTGCACCGTCGCACCGATCTTGTGGATCGAACCTTCCTGCCCGTCCCAGAGCAGCGAGCCGTCGGCCCTCACCTTCGCCTTATACTTGCGGTTCTTGCTGCAGAGTTCGGTGCCGACCTTCATATATCCGGTTTCCACCAGCGTTCCGAACGCAACCCGAGGCTTGGATTTCGGCGACTGCATGGTCTTGAGCGAGCTTTCGTCGAGCGGCAGCGCTTCGGCGATCCGTTGCTCGGCGACTTCGCAATAGCTGTCCTCTTTCTCGCAGCCGATCCATTCGCGGCCCAGTCGTTTCGCCACCGCGCCGGTGGTGCCGGTACCGAAAAACGGGTCGAGCACGACATCGCCGGGATTGGTCGTCGCCAGCATGATCCGGTAGAGCAAGGCTTCCGGCTTCTGCGTCGGGTGCGCCTTGGTGCCGTTGCGCTTCAGCCGTTCCTGGCCGCCGCAGATCGGCATCACCCAGTCGCTGCGCATCTGCAACTCGTCGTTGAGATTCTTCATCGCCCGGTAGTTAAACGTATATTTCGACTTCTCGGATTTCGAGGCCCAGATCAGCGTCTCATGCGCATTGGTGAAGCGGGTGCCCTTGAAATTCGGCATCGGATTGGCCTTGCGCCAGATGATGTCGTTGAGGATCCAATAGCCCAGATCCTGCAGCGAAGCGCCGACCCGGAAAATATTATGATAGCTGCCGATAACCCACAAAGAGCCATTCGGCTTTAATATGCGGCGCGCTTCCGCCAGCCAGGCACGGGTGAACGCATCATAGGCGGCAAAGCTGTCAAAATGGTCCCAGGCATCATCCACGGCATCGACCTGCCCGCCTTCAGGGCGATAGAGATCGCCGCCCAGTTGCAGATTATAGGGCGGATCGGCAAAGATCATGTCAACCGAAGCGTCAGGCAGCGACGCCATCGCTTCGACACAATCCATCTTCAATATCTGCCCCAGTGGCAGCTCTACGGCTCGCTTCGCAGTCGGCTTTGCAGTGCGTGTTTTGGGCGCGTGGATGCGCTCGATAATCCCCATGAACCTTCAATCCTTTTTCTAATGGCACTCACGGTGAGTCCGAAATGGCGAGCGGTCAAGGCCGTTAACATAGGTTAAAGGCGTATCTTTATGGTTAACGGGAAGTCGCGCGGGAGAACGAAACGAGTCCGCCACCAGATATGGAGTCAGCACCTCCGCCCGGGACTCAATCCCTAGTGGTGTGACGAAAAAGACTCCATCAGCACATATATTTGAAGATTTTACGAAATCGGCCAAAAGTTAATTTGGTTCCCAAAAAGTCGGGTTCAGGCTATATATGAGGCAACAGAGTAGCTACAATAGCGTAATAGTCCGAGGATCAGCAAACAGATGGCGCGCAATTTTCGCGATAAATATCAGCAGGATTATGGCATCTCTCAGCAGAGTGATGAACCCCGTCCGCATCCCGGCGTGATTGTCGGCGGCGAAGCCGGGCGCGAGAAACGCAAGGAATATGCGATCGTGTTCGGATCGAAGATTTTCGGATCGATCGCCGCGGTCTGGTGGATGTTCACTTATGATACCGGATGGGTCGAATGGTCGGCCTTTATTGCCGGCTATATCGTGCTGATGCTTGGTATCGTGCTCGGTTTCCACCGCTATTATTCGCACAAGGCGTTCGATACCTCGGTGCCGATGCAATATATATTGGGTGCGATGGCGCAGATGTCGATCCAGTCCTCGGTGCTCCGCTGGGCGGCCGATCATCGCCGCCACCATGCCCATAGCGACGAAATCGGCGACGTCCACAGCCCGTGGCTCGATGGCCGCGGTCGCAAGACGAGCAAGCTCAAAGGCATGTTCCACTCGCATTTCGGCTGGTTCATGGACGATTGCGTCACCGACATGAGCATCTACGGCAAGGGCCTTGCCGACAATGATGTGGTGCTGTGGCTACACAAGACCCGCTGGTTCTGGCTGGTCTTCTCCTTGATCATCTTCCCCGGTGTATGGGGTCTTGCCTTTGGCGGCTGGGACCATGTTATCGGCACCATCCTGATCGGCGGCTATTTCCGCACATTTGTCGTGCTGCAGATCACGCTGGGCATTTCCAGCTACGCCCATGTCGTCGGCTCACAGCGGCACACCAAGGGCGTCGGCACCGCCAAGAACAGCTTCATCTTCTCGCTGCTGACCTTTGGCGAAGGCTGGCACAATAATCACCACAAACATCCGCGCGCCAGCTTTCAGGGCATGGCCTGGTGGGAGATCGACATCGCCGGCTATGTCCTGCTGCTGCTCGAGAAAATCGGTCTGGTCTGGAATGTCACCCGCCAGCCAAAATATATCAAAAGCGAAAGCGGTGAATGGGTTTTGGCCGAGCGCAAGGTCGCGCCAAAGCCGGCGCAAGCCGAAGCCTAGAGCAATTCCAGCTGTGCCACCGGCGCGAAGCTTCTGCGGTGCAGCGGTGTCGGGCCATATTGCCTGAGCGCCGCCAGATGTTCCGCCGTTCCATAGCCCTTGTTCCGCTCCCAGCCATATTGCGGATATTGCTCGGCGGCAGCGACCATCAGCCGGTCGCGAAATTCCTTGGCAAGTATGGAGGCGGCCGAAATACAGGGATGGATGGCATCCCCGCCAATCACCGCCTCGGCTGAATAGGTCCATTTGGGCAATCGATTGCCGTCGACCAGCACATGATCGGGCGCCATATCGAGACCCTCGACCGCCCGCGTCATCGCCAGCATGGTTGCCTGCAGGATATTCGTGTCGTCAATCTCGGTTTCGCAACATTGTGCGACCGAAAAGCGGGCACAATCGATAATTTCCGTTTCGAGACGCGCGCGCGCCTTGGCCGTCAGTTTCTTGCTGTCATCTAGTCCAAAGATGACGTGGTTGTCGGGCAGAATGACCGCAGCAGCCACAACCGGCCCAGCGAGCGGTCCCCTGCCCGCTTCGTCGACGCCAGCGATCATTGATCATCATCTTGAAAGTCGGTGACAAATTGATGGCCGAGCGGACCATTGCCTTTGCCAAGGCCGGGTGCTTCGATAATTGCGATACGGGTAAATGAAATCGCCTGTTCAAACGCGGCAACAAGATCCAGCCCGCCGCCAAGCCCGGTCGCCAGCGCGCTGGCAAAAGTACAGCCGGTGCCATGGGTTTCGCTTGTGTCGAACCTTTTGCCTTCAATCCGTCTGATTAGCCCGCTGGGAGCGTATAGTTCGTCGACAACCACCCGGTCCTCGCCGTGACCGCCCTTGATCACAAGATGGCAGCCATGACCCAATATCGCATCTATCCCGCCCAGCGCTTCCAGTTCCGGCAAATTGGGGGTCACCACCGACGCCACATCCATCAGCTTTCCAAACGCCGCGATCGTATCACGATCCGCCAACACGCTGCCGCTGGTGGCAATCATTACCGGATCGAATATGATCGGGATGCTGAGCGTATCCAGATAATCCGCCACCGCGCGCGCAGCCTCGGCGCTACCGATCATCCCGATCTTGACCGCATCGACGCCAATATCGCTGACCACCGATTCAATCTGCGCCAATATCATCTCGGTGGGCAGCTGATGCACATCTTGCACACCCAGAGTATTTTGCGCGGTAATCGCGGTGATCGCGGTCATCGCATGACCACCCAGCATGGTGATCGTCTTGATATCCGCCTGAATGCCGGCGCCGCCGCCGCTATCGGAACCGGCGATCGACATTATCCGCGGACAGGGTCTGGTCACAGAAACAGCGGTCCGACCTGCACGATCAGAAACCATTCCATTGCACCAGCAAGCAGCAGGATCAAAATCCAGAACCGGCGAAAGAAGCCGCGCGCGAAGAAAAATAGCA
>PFJE01000064.1 GCA_002783865.1 Sphingomonadales bacterium CG_4_10_14_3_um_filter_58_15 | reverse complement strand
AAGATATCCCCTTCGTTCATTTCGGAGATTTCCGCGTCGAGCAGCTTCAGGCCATTGGCCAGAGTCTGCCGGAAATTAACCTCTTCTCGCAACAGGGTTTCTTCGATCAGCGGTTTGGCGCGGATCAGTTCCGGGAAGGCATTGCCCATCTCGCCGGTCAGCGACCCGACCATGCGGTGCATCAAAGGGTCCTTGGCACCCAGCAAATGAGCATGGCGCATCGCGCGGCGCATGATCCGGCGCAGCACATAGCCGCGGCCCTCGTTTGACGGCAGCACGCCATCAGCGACCAGAAAGGATGAAGCGCGCAGATGATCGGCGATTACCCGATGGCTTGCCTGATTGTCACCGGTTGTGGCGGTGCCGGTCAGCGAACCGGATTCGGCGATCAGCGCCTTGAACAGGTCGATCTCGTAATTGTCGTGTACGCCCTGCATGACCGCAGCAACCCGCTCGAGCCCCATGCCAGTATCGATTGACTGTTTGGGCAAATCGACGCGGTCGTCCGGGCCACGCTGGTCATATTGCATGAACACCAGATTCCAGATTTCGACGAAGCGATCGCCGTCCTCGTCCGGACTGCCCGGAGGCCCACCGGCGATATGCGGGCCATGATCGTAAAATATCTCGCTGCAGGGACCGCAAGGTCCGGTATCGCCCATCGACCAGAAATTGTCGTTGGTCGCGATGCGAATGATCCGCTCCTCCGGCAGGCCGGCGATTTTCTTCCACAGGTCAAAGGCTTCGTCATCGGTATGAAACACTGTCACGGTCAACCGGTCCGGAGAAATGCCCCAGGTTTTCGTGATCAGGGTCCAGGCGTGTACGATTGCCTGTTCCTTGAAATAGTCGCCGAAAGAGAAATTTCCCAGCATTTCAAAGAAGGTATGATGGCGCGCGGTATAGCCGACATTGTCGAGATCATTATGCTTGCCGCCAGCGCGGACGCATTTCTGGCTCGACGTGGCGGTGGCATAAGAGCTTGTTTCGGCCCCGGTAAAGATATTCTTGAACGGGACCATCCCCGCGTTGATGAACATCAGAGTCGGATCATTATAGGGAATCAGCGGCGCAGAGGGCACGATCTCGTGACCGTGTCCGGCAAAATAGTCTAGGAAAGACCGTCTTATATCATTGGTTGTTTGCATGAATTGGACTTAGGCGAGCGATGTCCTGTTTACAATCCTGTCATTGCAGGAGCGGGCAAAATCAATGTCCTGTTCAAGCATAGGCGTAGGGCCCGCCTTTTTGCAAGGCAGCCTGATATTGCGGGCGGGCGTGGATACGCTGCAGAAACGCCATCAAATTGGGATAGCGCTCATCCAGCCCGGCCCGCGACTGGCAGGCTTCGAGCGGGAAACTCATCATGATATCGGCAGCCGTCAGCTCGTCCCCGGCAAAATAGTCGCGGTCGGCCAGTTCGGTTTCGAGCCAGACCAGGAGGTCTGTCACCATCTGGCCGACGGGTTTGCGCGCCGGCAAGCCGAGCAGGCCGAGACGGCCGACCACCAGCAATCCGTATAGCGGCGGCATCATCGAACCCTCCGCGAAGTGCAGATATTGGGTATAGAGGCGAGCGCCCCTGGCATCTTTCGGAGCGCCCAGTTTGCCACCCGCCTTTTCGACGAGATATTCGGCTATGGCGGCGGTCTCGATAATCACCTCGCCACCGTCCTCGATCATCGGCGACTTGCCCAGCGGGTGAATGGCCTTGAGAGCGTCGGGCGCTTTCTGGGTCTTGGGATGTCGCTCGTAGCGCTTGATCTCATAAGGCAGTCCCAGCTCCTCAAGCAGCCAGATGATCCGCTGCGAACGGCTGTTTTCGAGATGATGGACGATGATGGTCATTGCTATTTTGGCCTTCGGAAAAGTTCAAAGTTCGTCAAAGTTCGGGCCAATGAAGCGTTTTAAACCGCCAAATGTCAATCTTTTCCAACATTTGACGCGTGTATTGGAATGACAAATCGGCGCAAATGAAAATGGGCCGTCCTGCCAGTCGGGGGACAGAAGGACGGCCCTATGCCATGGATCACCTCGGGGGAGAGTGATCCGGCAAAGCTGTAAATGGTTATTTTCATCATTCCCGTGCAACCGGATTCCGTCGGGCCACCAAAGGCAGGCCTTGATAGAGGGGAACCGCCATTCCAGCGATTCCATCCGTCACAGGCTTGATGATCAAATCATCTATTCATCATCGTCATCGGCCTTGCCGATCGGACCGGTCATCATTTCCTCGGCCACTTCTTCCTGCTTGCCGCGGATCTGATTTTCCAGCTTGGCCATCATTTCCGGATTGTCCAAAAGGAAGCGCTTAGAATTCTCGCGCCCCTGCCCGATGCGGACCGAGTCATAAGAGAACCAGGCACCTGATTTTTCGACAACGCCCGCTTTCACGCCAAGATCGATAATCTCGCCGACCTTGGAAATACCCTGGCCGTACATGATGTCAAATTCGACCTGCTTGAACGGCGGTGCAACCTTGTTCTTGACCACTTTGACGCGCGTGGTGTTGCCGACAATATCATCACGTTCCTTGATCTGGCCGGTGCGCCGGATGTCGAGACGGACCGATGCGTAGAATTTCAGTGCATTGCCGCCGGACGTGGTTTCCGGATTGCCGTACATCACACCGATTTTCATACGGATCTGGTTAATGAAGATGACCATGCATTTCGAACGACTGATCGAACCGGTCAGCTTGCGCAGCGCCTGGCTCATCAACCGGGCTTGCAGACCGACATGGGTATCGCCCATTTCGCCTTCGATTTCCGCGCGCGGCACCAGGGCAGCGACCGAATCGACCACCAATATGTCAACCGCATTGGAACGAACCAATGTATCGACAATCTCCAGCGCCTGCTCACCGGTATCCGGCTGGGAGATGATCAGCTCGTCGGTATCGACGCCCAGTGCCTTGGCATAGACAGGGTCCAGCGCGTGCTCTGCGTCAACAAAAGCGGCGGTACCGCCTGCCTTCTGTGCTTCGGCAATGACGTGCAAGGCGAGTGTCGTCTTGCCGGAACTTTCCGGTCCGTACACTTCGATCACGCGTCCTTTTGGCAATCCCCCGATGCCAAGCGCAATATCCAGTCCCAGACTGCCGGTGGAAATGGATTCTATTTCCAGTGCCTTGCGCTGGCCCAGCTTCATCGCCGAGCCCTTGCCGAAGGCGCGGTCTATCTGCGCCAGTGCGGCGTCGAGCGCCTTTTGCCTGTCTGATGAGTTCAATTGATTTTCCGATTCTACGACTTTTAAATTACTGGCCATTTGCCTGTCCCCTTCGCTAAATGTTTAAGTAGCATCAATCAATGATTGTCATGATGTACCTTATTTGTTCTCATAGAACAAGAGGGGAACATATATTTTTGTTTTTTTGACTATCTATCTGATTTCCAATGAAAATAGACGAATAATTTAGTGCGTTTTGGCATGTTCGGCCAACGTCTCGCCGACCGCTTCCGCTATTTGAGCTACCGAAAAAGGCTTGGGCAGGAAATTGACCTTGTCGAGATCGATCGACTTGCGCAATTGCTCCTCGGCATAGCCGGACATGAACAGGATCGGCAGGTCCGGATAATTTTTGCGGACATGCTTTGCCATGGTCGGGCCATCCATATTCGGCATGACGACGTCAGAAACGATAATGTCGAACTGCTCTTCCTTCTCTTCCTGAAGGGCGAGCAGAGTCAAAGCTTCCTCGCCTTCGCTTGCCGTCACCACAGTATATCCCTGTCGCGTCAGCGCCCGCTCCGCGACCGCGCGGACCATATCCTCATCCTCTACCAGCAAGATATTCGCCGTTCCCCACAACTCCTTCTTGGCTGTCGCTTTGACCGGCAGCGAATTTAACGTCGCCCGTTCGGCATCTTCTGCGGTTGGCCGGTGAACCGGGAAATAGATCGAGAAGGTGGTACCCTCGCCGGGTTTGGAATTGGCAAAAATATAGCCGCCGGACTGTTTGATGATCCCGTAAACCGTAGACAGCCCCAGGCCGGTCCCCTTGCCCACCGATTTGGTCGTAAAAAATGGTTCAAAAATCTTGCCGATGACATGCGGCGGAATACCATTGCCGGAATCGGTAAAGAACAGCGCCGTATAATCGCCGATCGGCAGAATCTCGCTTTTCAGCGCGCGAACATCGGCCGCTGCCACTGCTTGGGTCGAAATCGAAATTTTGCCGCCGCTTGGCATCGCATCCCGCGCATTGACGCCGAGATTGATAATCACCTGCTCCAATTGTCCCGGGTCTGCCCGGACCAGTCCGAGATTGCGGCCATGCCGCACTTCCAGCTCGATCGTCTCGTTCAGCAGGCGCTTGAGCAGATTGGAAACATCGGCGACCACGTCGGGCAACTGCAGCACCTGCGGCCGCAAAGTCTGTTGCCGCGAGAAGGCAAGCAATTGCCGGGTCAGCCCCGCCGCGCGGTTGCTGTTATTCTTGACCTGCTGGATATCATCATAATCGCTGTCACCCGGCGCATGGCGCAGCAGCATCAGGTCGCAATGGCCGATGATGGCGGTGAGGATATTGTTAAAATCATGGGCAACGCCGCCGGCGAGCTGGCCGACAGCCTGCATCTTCGTTGCCTGCGCCACCTGGCTCTTCAATTTCGACTCTTCGCTATTGTCGCGGATCGAGAGCAGCACCGCCGCTTCGCCCAATCCGCGAACGCCGGCGATGCCGAGCGCGACGGGTTCCTCCCCACCATTACGCAGCCGCACCGCCAGGTCTCCAGCCAGCGGCGGACCGCTGGCATAGCGACGAACGGCATCGGACACCGCCGATTTGTCATCGCGAATCATCAGATCGCCGGGATAGAGCGGCTGCTCCTGCTCCGCGATGCCGGCGGTTTTTGCGAACGCCTCGTTGAGAAACAGAAACCGTCCGTCCCGGTCCGTCAGAGCTAGCCCCAAGGGCAGCAACGACAGCATCGATTCCACTTGCTCAAGCGCTTTGCCACGCTCGACCATTCCGCCATCATCGTCGATCAAAAGGATCAGCGCAGGTCCCTTTTCCTTGTCCCGGTCGAGCGGAATGTGAAATAGCCGCACCGGCGTCCCGTGCCGACCCTCGCGTTCGAAAAAGATTGTCCCCTTGTCATCGGAGCGCAGAAAGCTGATAAAATTGCGCCCGGATATATTTGCATCGATGCGGCCGGTCGCGCGCAAGGCAAAGGCCTGATTGGAAGCGCGGATTCGGCCTTCCCCGCCAATCACGCTCGCCAGGATTCCAGCTTCCGACAACGCGCGACCACCGCCGCCGCTGACCAGACCAATCATGTCATCCAGAATATCCGCCTGAATTTGCGGTATCATCTGCCACAACAGATATTCATCGCCCTGTCCGGCCCGGACGACTTTGGCGTTATATTCGGCGACTCCGCGCTTCAGCCCCTCGGCATAACCGCGGCCATCACGCCAGGCCGTTCGGCCAGCAGTCGCGAGCAGTTCATTGCCTCCGGCCTGTAACGGCAGTTCGGGAGGAACGGCGGCACCATTGAACCATTTGGTAAAAAGCTCGTTGGCACA
>PFJE01000157.1:367-7017 GCA_002783865.1 Sphingomonadales bacterium CG_4_10_14_3_um_filter_58_15 | reverse complement strand
GATCGAAATGGAATTGCAGGCCCTGCGACTTGCCGATCCAGTTTTCCTGCATCAGCCGCACTTTGTCCGGCCACCCTTCAAGGTCACCCAACCCCGCCAGCAGATCCTCGGCAAAGTCGGTAATTTTCAGAAACCACTGGCTGAGTTTGCGCTTTTCGACCGGCGCGCCGGACCGCCAGCCCTTGCCATCGATCACCTGCTCGTTGGCGAGCACGGTCATGTCGACCGGGTCCCAGTTGACCGCCGATTCCTTGCGATAGACGAGACCGCCTTCGAACAGGTCGATGAACAGCGCTTGCTCGTGGCCGTAATAATCCGGATCGCAGGTTGCCAGTTCGCGGCTCCAGTCGAAGGCAAAGCCCAGCGTCTTCAGCTGGCTGCGCATCGAGGCGATATTGGCTCTGGTCCATTCGCCGGGATGGACCTTCTTTTCCATCGCCGCATTTTCCGCCGGCATGCCGAAAGCGTCCCAGCCCATCGGGTGGAGCACTTCATAACCCTGCATCCGCCGGAAACGGGCGAGTACGTCGCCCATCGTATAGTTGCGGACATGACCCATATGGATGCGGCCCGAAGGATAAGGAAACATTTCGAGGACATAGCTGCGCGGCTTGCTGCTTGCGTCATCCGCCTCGAACACGCGCGATTCGGCCCAGCGCGCTTGCCAGCGTTTGTCCGCCGCCAGTGGATTGAATCGCTGATCGGTCATTGCGGCCCCATTATATGGCAGAAAAAATTAGTTGGTGATCATACCGCGCCGCAGGTCGCGGGCCTTGGTGAGAATGATCTGCTCCAGCTTCTGTGTGGTCGCCGCCTTGACCGGGGCATCCACCCAGGTGCCATTGGTGGAAACTTGGCGCGATGCAGCGACGCGCAACGCATCAGCCCGCAGATCCTGATCGAGGATAGAGACATTGATTTTCATCCGCTCGCCCGGGTTTTGCGGGTTCACATACCAGTCGGTCAGGATCACGCCGCCATTGCTGTCGGTCTGGGTCAGCGGCATGAATGACAGGGCATCAAGCGAGGCCCGCCACAAATAGCTGTTCACGCCGATTGTTGTCACCTGAGACGCAGCTATGTCGGCTTGCGGCCGTTCTTTGCCACCACAGGCAGAAAGCAAAGACAAGGTCAGCAGGCTAGCGGTTGCAGATCGCAAGAAGAAAGAAGGTTTGAGGCGGGACATGAAGCGCTCCTGGTTGCATATTGCGCCGATACGAAATCTCTTTGCAGGATTTGTTCCGGACATGATATCATTTCAGCGCTCTCTATAAATGCTTTGCCGCGAGGGGCAAGCACAAGCGCATGTTTCGCTCATGTGCAGCAGCGAGTGAACGCCGGTTGAATGGCGACAAAATCATGTCGGGTTCATCTTTTTTATGCTAGCAGGTGCCATTATTCCGGGACAAAAGCGTAACCGAACTGCAACAGAAACGCGCTAGTTTCGGAAAATCGGACAAAAACAGTATGTTGACTCGCACAGATTGGCAGATTTTGTTATATCTACGGTCAATTAAAGGGAAGCAGCTTCGTCATGACGAAAAAGGTCAGTAAATTCGGTTGGTTAGCGACAGGACTCGCGATCTCCGGTCTTGCCATGACCCCTGCGCTTGCAAAAGTGCTTTCTGGCGATGACGTGATGGTATCCCTGAAAACGCTGGGGTCGATTGGTTCCTTTACCGTTGCCGGTGCCGATCCTGATCTCGTAGCGAAATATAAACTCAGCGCCTTGCGCGGCAACGCCAGCTTCAAATTCACGCCCTCCGGCGGCACGCGCGATGGAGAACGTTCGGTCACTGTGGTGGTTCGCCAAAAGTCTGATGCGGTGTCCATTCGCGAAAATATCCTCGCCGCAGCATCGGGATCGGGTGTTACGACCGCTGCAAAAATTGCGCCGGTCTCTTACAGTCTCGGCACGGCCAAAGGCCTGAAGAGCTTCGCAATCCCGGTCAGGAAACTGGGCAGCAACCTTCCTGATCTTTCGGAAATCGGTGCCGAAAGACTGATGGGCGATGAAGATTCCGGCAAGAAGAGCCGTTTCAATCCGCGCATGTCGATCGATGCCAGCGCACCGATCAATGCCGCGCCGCGGGCGCTGGACGCCAGTCAGAAAGATTATACGCTGGATGTGGGGGGCAGCTACTCGCTGACTCGCAATCTGGACGTGACCGCCGGTCTCCGGATCAACAACGAGCGCGACCGGATGGCGCCGTTGACCGACAGTCGTCAGGATAGTCAGGCTGTCTATGTCGGAACCCAGTTCCGCTTCTAATTCACTTCAGCAAAACGCATCGATTGCTGCCCAGCCATGGGTCAGCAAATTTTCGCGCCGCCGATATCGCTGCTGATTCATCCCACCCAGATATATGACCGGGCCGTTGCACAAGCCCGCAAGGCGATTGGCCTGCACGGGATTGAGCGGGCGTTGACCGGGGTGGGAGCGGGTTGAAAAAATCGGTGACAGGAAAAAAATGTCGGCACCAGAACGATTGGCCTGTTGGATTTCCGCGGCATCATGAACTGGCGCACTCTGTAGCAATCCGCCCAATACCAATGGTCTCTGTAGACGACCATGGACGCCATCGGCGCGCCAGCGTCTGGCCAATGCCACTGATCCGGCCAGAAAGACTATATGTCCGCGCCGTCGCGCAAGCTTTTTGACCGTTTCAAACCGCGTCCGGCGCACGCGTCCGGGCAGATGAAAGTGGCGAAAGATTATGCCGCTACCACGCGGCAGCCGCATGATCGCGCGCTCGAGAATGGGGTCATTGCGTTCGTCGGTAAACAACCAGATCTTGGGCAACGTGGAATCTGCCGTGTTTGGCAACTGGGTGCAGGGCTGGTCTCGCAACATAAGCACGCCTATAGACGCAAGCTTGGCGAAAGAGAATGACAGAGGAAGATTCAAACTTGGCACACCCGGCACGCAAAGAGATATTGGGCAAGATAGAAAAGGCCGCGAGGATAGCGGACCGCAAGGCCTCCGATGTCTCGCTTATCGCAGTGTCCAAAACCCGCAATAGCGATGAGATTCTGCCGCTGTTAAAGGCTGGCCATCGCGTTTTCGGTGAAAACCGGGTGCAGGAGGCGGCGGAAAAATGGCCCGCCTTGCAGGCCGACTATCCGGAGGTGGAACTGCATATGATCGGCCAGCTGCAATCGAACAAGGCTGCAGAAGCGGTGGCGCTTTTCGATTATATTCATTCGCTCGACCGCCCTTCGCTGATCAAGGCGCTGGCCAGGGAAATGGACCGGCAGAACCGCAGCATTCCCTGTTTTCTGCAAGTCAATATCGGTGAAGAGTCGCAAAAAGGCGGCTGTGATATCGTGGCGGTGCCCCAGCTGCTCGAACAAGCACGAGAATCCGGCATAGCGATCATCGGCCTGATGGCGGTTCCCCCGGAAGGCACGAACCCGGCTCCCTATTTCGCGCTGCTCGCCAAGCTCGCCGGCGATAACGAACTGACGCAAATCAGCATGGGCATGTCGGGAGATTTTGAAACCGCGATCAAGCTGGGTGCCACCCATATCCGGGTTGGCACGGCGCTATTCGGGCCGCGCGTCACCTAGCCAAAGGCCTCAGCTTTCGCTGTCCTTTTCACCATTTTTTTCACTGTCCTTGGCGGCTCTATCGGCCTTGCGTTCTTCCGGTGTATCGGCAGCGACATAGCTGATAACGACATCGCCATCCTCAATCACAGGGCGGGAATCGGTGGCAAAGAATAACAGCCGCCGGTCCGGCTTGAACACGGCGAGCGGTTCTTCGCCTTCGTCCAGATTCTTCCGATAATCTTCGGCGGTGAATTTTTCGGTAATATTGGTTTTGCTGAATCGCCAGCCCGCCAGGTCGCGATCGAGCAACGTACCAAAATCCGCACCGGATTCGAATAATAGCCGACCATGGCCGACCCGGCTTTTGCTGGTTCCTTCATTGGCCAGCCGGCTGATCTGTTCATAGCCCATTTCCGGGCCGAGATCGGCGGTGATCAACTGATTCTGACTGTCATTGTCGGTCGCGGCAATCAGATGCTGATATTCACCCATATCGATATTGTCGTCATGCGCCTCTTCGAGCACGTCACCGTGACGGATTTCGAGCCCTTCGCTACGCGCGCGGCGCAACGCGAATTTGCTGTTGTCGGTGATAAGAACATCAATATCTAGAGATTTGAGCATCTTCCCGAGCGCGATCGACCAGCGATTGGCGCCAGCGATCAAGACGCCCTCGCCCTTGCCTTCCGAAATTCCCAGCCGCTCGGCGACCCATGACGCGGAAAAACCGTGCGCGAAAATGGTCGCGATGACGACGGCAAAGCTGAGCGGCACCAGCGCTTCTGCTCCCGGCATGCCGTAGTCGACAAGTCGGATGGCAAACAGGCCGGTGATCGCGACCGCGACAATACCGCGCGGCGCGATCCAGGCGATAAACAGTCGCTCGCGCCACGGTACAGAACTGAACAGCAGGGCGATCAGCACGGAAACGGGACGCACGACAAACAGCAGCAGGATCAGGAAAATGACAAATTGTGGCCGGAACTGTTGCACCGTTTCCCAGTCCAGCGTCGCCGACAATATGATGAAAACACCGGAAATCAGGAGCACCGCCAGATCTTCCTTGAACCGGTACAGGGCCTGGCTCGAATAGATCTGCCGGTTGCCCATGACGATGCCCATCACCGTCACGGTGATCAGTCCGGTTTCGTGCTTGATCAGATCGGCGATGACGAAGCCCGCGATAACCGTAACGAGCAGGAATGGGGCCTTGAGATATTCCGGTACCAATCCTCTTGGAAACAGCCAGGTGACGGCAAAGCCGAGTCCGGCGCCGATCAGTCCGGCGATGAAGCTGGCGGCCAGGACATCCATGCTGATGACGGCGATATTGGCGTTAGCACCTTCATAGGTGATATAGGCATAGATGCCGACCGCAAGCAGCGCGCCAATCGGATCGTTGACGATCCCTTCCCATTTCAGGATATTGCGGACCCGTGATGGGACGCGCAGCGTGCGCAGCATCGGGCCGATCACGGTCGGCCCGGTAACGATCATGATACCGCCGAGAAGGGCGGAGATTTCCCAGGAGAGGCCGGCACCATAATGGGCTGCTGCCGTGCCCAGCCCCCAGGCAATCGGACCGGCAACAAACACCATGGTCGTAACCGCGCCGCCCGCTTGTCGCAGTTCGCGGAAGTTTAGGCTGAGTCCGCCCTCAAACAGGATAACCGCGACCGCCAACTTGATGATCGGTTCCTGCAGCGCGCCAAAATCACGTGCGGGATCAATGATGCCGAGCACAGGTCCGGCGATAATGCCGACGATGAGCATCAGCGCAATCGCCGGACGACCGGTTCGCCAGGCTATCCATTGGGCGCCGATACCGAGCAAGCCGATCAGCGCGATCTTCACCATTAGCGAATCTACTAATTCCATATTCTATCCTTGGAGGCTTTTCCGGGCTTTTGCAAAAAACTTTACATAGCCTGTGGGTCAGGATGTTCCGAAACGGTAGATCGCTTCTTCAACAACGCTATAAATCGATTCGAGTTCCTCGCAAGTGATGCAATAGGGCGGCATGATATAGATCGTATTGGGAATTATATACGAAACTAGACAAGCCGCCTAGTTGGGCTTCTTTTTCGGCTTTTTCTTCGCCTTCTTGATTTTCTTATCCGCAGCTTTAAACATCGCTTTCGCAATATCCTCCGGCGAAGCTGGAATTTGGTCCATCTTGTTGGTTACAGGACGGCCCTTTGGGGCGGGCGGCTTTTCAGTCATTCTCTTGCCTTACAAATTCACGCTGTATGGCAGCGTCTTAACATAGGATTCTATAAACTCCCAATCCGGTCTGCCGTCCACTGTGGCTGGCAATTTGATCGTTGATTCGTTCATACGGCCCAGATGCCATTTACGCCCATAGTTGAACCGGAATTTTTCTTGCCTAATCAGAGTGCAAATAAACAAAGCGGTGAAGGGAGTCATTTTGAATTTGGGATACAGCACATTTATATCGTCTGACGCCCAATATGGAACGGTTTGATAAAATGCTTCCCCCACCGATCCGTTATAGCTGACGGTGATTGTCCCGCCTGCGTGATTGGGAGACGCGCTTACATACTGCCTACACCCATTGCCCGATTCTATTGCTCCGATAAATGGTGTGTGACCCACTGCCATATCCGCCTTTGTGAGCCTTTGACCCTTCTTGATATCAAAGAGCGATTTCAGACTGAAACTGCGAACTAATCGCGACCTGATGTCAATTTTTTCCGATCCTTCGATCACGGATTTTGACGGTGGCGCGTCGGGGAGTGATAGCCGTTTTGCAATGGCAACGACTTCATTGGGATGGGGTAGAATTTCCTTTGAAAGGCGACTGGGGGTTACTTTCCTGCCATAATTGTATTTGAACGAATTTTGATAAACCAGCCGAGAGTAGACAAGCATTTCGGTGCTATTTAGATCGAGCCTTGGCGTCATCACCATGCAATCATCCGTCACATAGCAACTATACTCGTGATAAAAACTCGCCCCGACGCTCCCTGTTCTGGCAACTGAAATGACATTGGAGCAATTTGGCTCAATGTCTAAAAAAGCAATGACGCCGTTGTTTGTCGCTTGTGATTTGATGACTGGCGTATCTCCAGATACAT
>PFJE01000157.1:0-326 GCA_002783865.1 Sphingomonadales bacterium CG_4_10_14_3_um_filter_58_15 | reverse complement strand
AATGACACATAATTCTTAATTGCGTCGATAAAGTCGGTATCTGTTAAAGTAGAATAATCTGTCGGCATATATGCCTCGGCACACCACTCGTCAGACGCTGAAATTGCTTGCATCACGCTTATGCCGGTTTTTGTTTCTCTATTGATGTATGCGCTCAACCATTCATCTCGAATTGATGCCCATTCGCCTTGGTTGACGCGTCCGACATTTTTTGTTTTCCGATACCCGTCATCCTTGAAATAGCCGAAAAAGGTTTTGTAGCCGGTCGGATGGGGGCTGTGTGCTTCAAATACCATGACGCACGTGACGACGCCTACGGGGTGGAA
>PFJE01000053.1 GCA_002783865.1 Sphingomonadales bacterium CG_4_10_14_3_um_filter_58_15 | reverse complement strand
CGATGATGTCTCCGCGCAGCAGAAACTTGCAATAGGCAACAGTGCCGACGAAGCCAACCATTGCGAGCAACAGCGCCGCTTCAAAAAAGCTGCCGCTTTCGTTGGCGATGCCGATGAGAAGGATGATCGCGATAGTGTTGATGACCATCGTGTCCATCGCTAGAATTCGGTCGCCTATGCTCGGCCCCTTGAGCAGTCGCCACAGATTGAAGCCCAGTGCCAGAGCCAGGCAGACCAGGCCATAAATTACCGCATAACTGATCATGCGAACACCTTATTCAGACGCGCTTCGTACCGGCTCTTGATCCGGTCCACATCTGCTTGCGGGTTTGGAGCATCGAGCGCATGGACCAGAAGGTAGGTTCCGCAGGCCGACACATCGGCGGATACGGTTCCCGGCGTAAGACTGATTGTGCCTGCAAAAACCGTGATGGCCTCGGGTGTATCCAGTTCCAGTGGAACTATCAGCCAGGCCGGCTGCAGATCGCGATTCCGCTTGAACAGGATGATCGCTGCTACTTCAAAGTTCGCGACGACAATGTCCCATAATACCAGACCGAAATAGGCGAGGCCGGCGACGTAATTCACGTTGGGCCGACCCGGCCAGAACGGCGCGGTAAAAAGGGGGAGCAACACCCCGATGATTATTCCGAGAAACAGCGCGCCGAAGGTCAGATCGTTGACCATCAAGACCCATACTACGACCAGCAGGGCAGAAAGTCCGGGATGCGGGATCAAGCGGCTCATTTTATCTACCTCCCAGCACGGCGCGAGCAGTAGCTGCAGAATCGAGAAGCTGTGCTGCAGCCTCGGTGCTGTAATTGGTTGCCCAGCCCGCGCCTGCAGAAAGCGCAGCCAACAGCATAATGGCGATAATTGGCGCGACCATGTCTGCACGCGATACTCTGGTCGGCATAGCTCCATCCAGCGGCCCAGTTTTGGATGGCGCTGTCTCTTTCCAGAATACCATGCTGCCGGTACGAGCAAAGCCGATTACACCGATCAGCGTGCTGAACAGGATAGCTGTCCATGACCAGCCCCAGAACGGCACATCCGCCACCGATTCGAGGATCAGCAATTTGCCGATGAAGCCCGATAATGGAGGCAGGCCAGTCGCGGCAATCGCAGCGGCCATGAACAACAGGGCGATGAACTGCCGCTGGGCAAAGGGGGGCGCCGGGCTGGCATTGTCTACGGAGCTCACCCGTCTGTGGGCAACGACATCGGCAACAAGAAACAACGCGGCCCCGGCCAGGGTTGAATGGACAAGGTAATAGAGCGCGGCACTTAGAGTGTCTTGCTGCCATCCGGCCACCGCGATCAACAGGGTCCCGGTTGACCCGATCACCGCATAGGCGGCCTGTTCGGACAGGCTGCGCGCCACGAACACGCCGCCAAAGCCGACAATCGCAGTTACGATCGCCGCGGGCAACAGATAGGGTGCGGGTACCCAGGCCGCCGCTCCGGCACCCTCGCCGAACACCTGCGGGACCACCCGGATGATTGAATACACCCCGACCTTGGTCATGATCGCAAACAGGGCGGCAACCGCTGGAGTGGAAACTGCATAGGTCCGAGGCAGCCAGAGATGCAGCGGAACCAGTGCTGCTTTCAGCGCGAACACTGTCACCAGCAGCAGCGCCGCAACACGGAGCAGCCCCTGATCGTCCGTACCGATCTCCGCCACGCGCAGGCCCATATCGGCCATGTTGAGCGTGCCGGTAAGCGCATATAGCAGCCCCAGCGCAATTAGGAACAAAGATGAGCCGACAATGTTGACGATCACATATTGTACACCGGCCTTGAGTCTTGCCGGGCCCTGACCATGCAGCATCAGACCATAAGACGCGATCAGCAACACTTCGAAAAACACGAACAGATTGAACAGATCTCCGGTCAAGAACGCCCCGTTCAGGCCCATCATCTGAAACTGGAATAGCGGATGGAAATGCCAGCCCTTGCGATCCGCTCTCGTCAGGACCGCATGCAGCATGGCGATGACCGAAAGGCTGGCGGCCAGTGTAATCATGATCGCAGAAAGCCGGTCTACCACCAGCACAATGCCGAAGGGAGCGGGCCAGTCGCCCAGCTCATAGGTGCGGATCGTTCCGTCAGAGGCGGCCCACAACAGCGCCAGCGCGGCCAATAGCATGGCCGCAGCCGATACCAGCGAGATTCCGATGCCCAGCGCACGCCTGCGTCGCATTACCAGCAGTGCGAGCGGCGCAGCAAGCGCGGGGATCACGACCGGCGCAATAGCTAGATGTGTGATAAGGCTCATCCCGTGTCATTTCCGTCAGACTGCTGATCGTCGCAGGGCACGATGTCTCCATCAACCTGATCACTGCCAGTTTCCAGAAAGCTGCGAAGGGCCAGCACCACGGCAAATGCCGTCATCCCGAAAGTGATCACGATCGCAGTAAGGACCAGCGCCTGTGGCAAGGGATCGGCATATTCGGTCACGGTCTTCGACCAGATTGGCGGGCGGTTCACAGTCAGGCGACCCGAGGCGAAAAGGAACAGATTGACGGCGTAGGAAAACAGCGTGAGGCCAAGCACGACCTGAAATGTGCGCCCCCGCAGAGCCATATAAATGCCCCCTGCAACGAGCACGCCGATCGCGCTTGCGACGAGAAATTCGAGAGTCATCGGCTACCCTCTGCTTTTTCTTCCTCAAGTTGCGCCTGATGCGCTCGTGCCGCCCGTTGTGAAATGTGGCTCAACTGCGCCAGCGCGAGCATCACCGCGCCGAACACGACACAGAATACGCCGACATCAAACAGCACTGCCGTCGCCAGTTCAAACTCGCCAATCAGTGGAAGGGTGAAATAATCGAATGCGGTCGCAAGGAAATTCGCGTCAAAAATCAGTGCGCCCAGTCCCGTCACCATTGCCACCAGCACGCCAAAGGCAATCATCGTATGTTCACCAATGCGGCGCCGGGCATCAGTCCAGTCGAAGCCGGACGCAAGATATTGCAGCAGAAACGCGATCGCGACGACCAATGCGGCGATAAACCCACCGCCCGGCTGGTTATGTCCGCGCAGGAACATGTATATCCCGGCCGAGAGCACCAGCGGCAACAGGATGCGAGTCGACATCACAAACATAATGGGATGGCTTTCGGGCGAATGCAGTACATCTTCCTGCCAGGTCCGCAGTCTTGCACCAGCAGACCCGCGTGAAGTGGTGTCCAACAAGGCAAAGATCGCGATCCCTGCGATCCCCAGGACAATGATCTCGCCCAGCGTGTCGAATGCGCGGAAATCGACCAGCGTGACATTGACGACATTGGTGCCGCCGCCGCCCGAATAGCTGTTGGCAAGGTGATAGCTGGAGATCGGATCGTTCGGATCGCGCGTCAGCATCGCCCAGGCCGCACCGCCAACCAACAGCCCGCCCAGACAGGCGAGCGCTCCGTCACGCCACTTGCGCGGGGAGCTGGACAGTAGCGGCGGCGCCTTGGGCAGCAGGTTCAGAGCCATTAGCAGCAGCAGGATTGTCACCACTTCCACCGAAATCTGCGTCAAGGCCAGATCGGGGGCGGAAAACTGCACGAAGGCGAGCGCGATGATCAGGCCGATAGCGCTGATATAGACCAGCACGCGGAAGCGGTGACGTTCATCATTGACCACTGCCACAGTAGCAACAATTAGCAGCAGCCATGCGACAATCGATATTGGCGATGCTGACAGTCCCTCGCGCGGGCCGGTGAGACTGCCTCCGCCGGTGATCGCGCCTTCGATCACCATCAACACCACTACTGAGAAAGTCGCGAAAACCATCCGCTGCAAAGAGGGCGTATGAGTGGCCACAATGAATTTGCGTACCACCGTGTCGGCCCCTGCCATCAGGCTGTGGAACATGGCATTGGCATCAGGCTTCAGCAGGCTGGCCGTGGCGCGTAGCAGGTCTTTATGCCGCCACAGGAGCAACACGCCACCTGCAACCGCCATCACGCTCATGCCAAGCGCCAAATTGACCCCGTGCCACAGTGAAAGATCAAGCGCCGGCAATGGCTCGCCGATCACTGCACCCGCCACCGAAGCAACCAGCGTCCCCGCCAGCAACATCGGAAAAAGGCCCATCAGCACTGCGAGAAGCACCAGCACTCCAGGCGATGCCCACATCCCAACCCCCGGATCATGCGCGCGCGCATAAGGCTGTAGCTCACGCGGCGTTCCAAAAAACAAATGCCAGGCCAGCCGCAGCGAATAGCCGACCGACAATGTTGCAGCGATGGTCGCCACGACGGGCACCAGCCAAGGCAGGCCAAACAGCGAGATTTCAAGCGTTTCGTAAAGCATCATTTCCTTGGAAATGAAACCACCCAGCGGCGGCAGGCCTGCCATCGCAGCAGCAGCGGTCGTGGCTATGATCGCGGTTATAGGCATCACTTTCGCCAGTCCTCCCAGCCTCCGAATATTTCGTGTGCCGGATTCATGATCGACAATTCCGGCGGTCATGAACAATGCCGCCTTGAACGCTGCGTGATTGAGAATGTGCAGTACCGCGGCAACGGCCGCCATCTTGATCGAAAAGCCCAGCAGCATGACCAGCAAACCAAGCTGGCTGATTGTGGAATAGGCAAGAATGCTTTTGAGATCGTGCCGGAACAGCGCGACAAACGCTCCAAATGTCATGGTAACAAGGCCCACGCTTGTCACGATCACGGTGTAAAGATCGGTCCCCGACAGAACTGGCCACAGCCGCGCTAGCAGGAAAACGCCCGCCTTCACCATTGTTGCCGAATGGAGATAGGCGCTGACGGGGGTGGGAGCTGCCATTGCGTGCGGCAGCCAGAAATGAAACGGGAATTGCGCCGATTTGGTGAAGCAGCCGATCAGAATCAGGATCAGGATCACCGGATAGAGCGGGGAGGCCTGAACGACATCAGCGCTCGCAAGAATTGTCATCAGGTCGAACGAGCCTGCGACGATGCCCAGCAGCAACATACCGGCAATCAGCACCAGTCCCCCGCCCCCAGTGACTGCCAACGCCATACGTGCGCCCTTCCGCGCCTCGGACTTGTGGCGCCAGAAACCGATCAGCAGAAAAGACGAAAGACTGGTCAACTCCCAGAAAATCAGCAGCAGCAGTACATTACCTGCCAGCACAATGCCCAGCATTGCGCCTTGGAACAGCATCAAGCTGGCAAAAAACCGACCGGTCGCCTCGCCTTCAGCGAGGTAGAAGTGCCCGAAAATGACAACCAAGAGCCCAATGCCGAGGATCAACCCGGCAAACATCAGCCCCAGCGGGTCGATCATCAGCGAGAATTCAAGCCCGATTGCCGGCACCCAGGCAATGGCAACGGCGAATTCTTCGCCGCCAATCACTCGCGCCGCTGCGGACACAATCAGGACAAGGCCTATCGCGCTGCCTGCTGCCGCAATGCCCGAATGCAAGATGCGCGCATTGCCGCCGATGCCTGCGATCAGCAGCGCAGCGACAAACGGCAATAAGACTAATGTGTATAGCGTCAATGGGATTGCCATTGGCTGTCTGCGTAGACCTTTTTTGAGTTGATACGATTGTTATGTGCCTTAGGCACTAAGGGCCTCATAGACGAGAGGTTTGCGGTAAAACAACCACAACCGGACTTTGGGAGGCTTTGCGGGAGGCGGCTAAGGCCAGACGATACTTCAATTCGTGCGCAATAAGGGTCACTGGCTGACCACTGGTTTTCTGCTGACCATGTTCTCCTCTTTTGGACAAACCTTCTTCATCGGGTTGTCCCTATGGTGCAGGACCTAGACCCTCCGATGTCCATCCACTCGCGATAATGCGGGCCGAATCAAAATTCCCGTTGCTCTTCGATTTCGTAGTCGTCCAACGCTTCCTCGTTCTCCGTGTGAAGTAGTTCAATGGCTCGATCGGCAGCGTCGTAATAGGGGTGGAAGATGAGGTCTGCACCGAAGCGTTTCAACTCGTCATTCTCATCGATACGGTGAGTCGCAACGGCGATCTTCCCCGCGTAGCGTGAACACGACGTGGAAGTATCCGACGGGCAGAAGATCGGCCTCGCGCGCTTCCAGCCAGGTGCGTGCGGCAGCGCCTTGGCACTTGGGGCAATGGCGGTTACGGCAGCTGTTATAGGCGATCCGCCAGTGCCCGCAGTCGGTGCAGGCCTCGACATGCCCGCCCAGCGCCGCAGTGCGGCAATGTTCGATCGCCGACATGATCTTGAGCTGATGCAGGCTCAGATGCCCCGCGTGGGCGGTCCGGTAGGCAGGGCCAGCATCGCGGAAGATATCTGCGACCTCGAGTCCGGTGCGCACTTCTCAGCCGTCGGGAGCCTTCGGTTCGGGCAGGAACATGCTCAGCTTGTCGAGCGGACTGGTCACTGCCCGTACGGTGCGGGTGGCCACCCTGGTATAGAAGGCGGTGTTCTCCAGCTTGGCATGACCAAGAAGCGTCTGGATGATCCGGATATCGATGCCGTCCTCGAGCAGGTGCGTCGCGAAGCTGTGGCGCAGCGTGTGCGGACCCACCCGCTTGGCGATACCTGCGGCCTGCGCGGCCTCGACGACGACGCGGTAGAGCTGCCTCGTGCTGATCGGCTTCAGCGCGTGCTGGCCCGGGAACAGCCAGCCATCGCGGTGCATCACGCCCTGCTCACGGCCCAGCTTCCACCACTGTCGCAGGAGCGTCAGCAGATCGGTTGGGAGCATGGCATTGCGATACTGTCCGCCCTTGCCACGTTCGACCCTCAGCAGCATCCGTTCGCTGTCGATGTCACGGACCTTGAGCATCGAGACCTCGGCGACCCGCAATCCCGCACCATAGGCGACCGATAGCGCCGCCTGATGCTTGATGCAGGTAGTGGCGTTCAAAAGGCGCGTAACCTCGTCACGGCTCAGCACCACCGGCAGCTTGCGCGGATGGCTCACCCGGACCAGCCTGCGGGCGAGATCGGGCCGGTCGAGTGTGTGCGTGAAGAAGAACCGCAGCGCCGACACCACGCTGTTCATGGTCGGCACAGGCACGCCGGCTTCACGTTGCTCGACTTGGAAGCGCCGCAGATCCTCTGCGGTTGCCGTATCGGGAGGTCGGCCCAGGAATGTCGCAAAACGGCCGACATCGCGGATGTAGTTACGCTGTGTCTCGCGGCTAAAATGCCGCATGTTCATGTCGTCGATCAGCCGCTGGCGCAGCGGACTGACGGGGGCAATGGAAATAAGCTCATTCATCGTTCGACTCCTTGGTTGAGGGAGTCGAAATATTCTGCCTATCCTGGGCTTTGCTCAATCCATGCGCGACGCTGCTGTTCTACCCAAAGCTCACGACCACAACCTCTCCCGCGTAGCGGGTTCGTTC
>PFJE01000127.1 GCA_002783865.1 Sphingomonadales bacterium CG_4_10_14_3_um_filter_58_15 | reverse complement strand
CCCAGAGTCGCTTCGGTGATCGATTCGCCCAGTACCGGGACTGTTACTTCTATTGCCATGTTCTATCCTATCCACTTCCGTGTTCCGCACTTGATGCGGAACCTGGTTCGTATGTCACTTTCTGTCCCGCCGGGCTCCGCATCAAGTGCGGAGCAAAACGCCTTTAACCTCACTCTTCATGCCCCAACGCCTCGGCGATCAACGCCGCCTGCTGCGCCTTGTGCCGCGACGCCAGACCCGTCGCCGGCGACGCCGAAGCCGCGCGTCCGGCATAAACCGGATCGACCGGTCCGACGCCTGCTTGCTCCAGACAATCTTCCAGATAGGAGCGGACAAAATGCCAGCTGCCCTGATTCTTCGGTTCTTCCTGCGCCCAGACCACGGTCTCGAGATTCTTCATCCGCTTCAGACGCACCGCCAAAGGTTCGCCGGGGAACGGATAGAGCTGCTCAATCCGGATGATCGCGATATTCTTGTCGCCCGCCTCGTCCCGCGCTTCGATCAGATCATAGGCGACCTTGCCCGAACAGAGCACAACCCGCTTTACATCCTTGTCGGCCGGCGGATTGGTATCGGACAATATCCGCATGAAATGCTGGTCACCCTGGAAGTCTTCCGCTTTCGACACCGCCATCTTGTGCCGCAACAACGACTTCGGCGTCATGATGATCAGCGGTTTGCGGAAGCTTCGCAGCATCTGGCGGCGCAAGATATGAAAATAATTGGCCGGGGTGGTGATGTTCGCCACCTGGATATTGTCCTGCGCGCAGAGTTGCAGGAACCGTTCCAGCCGCGCCGAACTATGTTCCGGGCCCTGGCCTTCATAACCATGCGGCAACAGCATCACCAGACCATTGGCCCGCAGCCATTTGGCTTCTCCGGAGGCAATGAACTGGTCGATCATGATCTGCGCGCCATTGGCAAAATCGCCAAATTGCGCTTCCCACAGCACCAGCGTTTTCGGATCGGCCCCGGCATAGCCATATTCGAAACCGAGCACGCCATATTCGCTCAAGGGGCTGTCGAGCACTTCAAACCGGCCATGGCGGACGGTGCTCAACGGCACATATTTGTCTTCGGTTTCCTGATCGACCCAGACCGCATGGCGCTGGGAAAAGGTGCCGCGCCCGCTGTCCTGTCCCGACAGGCGCACATTATAGCCCTCGGAAACCAAGGATCCGTAGGCGAGCGCCTCGCCGGTTGCCCAGTCGAAATTCTCGCCACTCTTGAACATTTGCGCCTTGGCTTCCAGCACCCGGCCCAATGTCTTGTGAATCTTGAGACTTTCCGGAACCGTCGTCAGAGTCCGTCCCAGACTGTCGAATAATTTCGCATCGATCGCGGTTTCAACATTGCGCCGCGCGCTCTCCGGATCGGCGGGTATATGCAGCCCCTGCCAGCGACCGCCAAACCAGTCGGCCTTGTCGGCCTTGTAATCCGCCGCCGCCTGAAATTCGGTTTCCAGATGCTCGGAAAAGGCAGCGCGGGTCGCATCGCCCCATTTGTCATCGATCACGCCTTCCTCGACCAGCCGCTTTTCATACAGCTTGCTGACCTTGGGATGTTTCTTGATCGCGGCATACATGATCGGCTGGGTGAAGCTTGGCTCGTCGCCTTCATTGTGACCGAAGCGGCGATAGCACCACATGTCGATGACGATATCGCGGCCAAAGCGCTGACGGAATTCCATCGCGATCTTGCAGGTGAAGGTCACCGCCTCCGGGTCATCGCCGTTGACGTGGAAGATCGGTGCCTGCACGCCCTTGGCGACGTCGGACGGATAGGGCGACGAGCGCGCAAATTGCGGGCTGGTGGTAAAGCCGATCTGGTTGTTGATCACAAAATGGATACAGCCGCCGGTATTGTAACCGCGGATGCCGGAGAAGCCGAGGCATTCCCAGACAATGCCCTGGCCGGCAAAGGCGGCGTCGCCGTGGATCAATACAGGCAGCACCTGATCATGCTTTTCCAGATCGTCGCGCGCCACTTGCTGGGCGCGAACCTTGCCGAGCACGACCGGGTCGACCGCCTCCAGATGCGACGGATTGGGCACCAGGCTCATATGGACATTGATGCCGTCAAATTCGCGGTCGGTGGACGTACCAAGATGATATTTCACATCGCCGGAGCCGCCGACATCATCGGGATTGGCGGAGCCGCCGTGAAATTCGTGAAAGATCACCTTGTAGGGCTTGGCCATCACATTGGCGAGAATGTTCAGCCGCCCGCGATGGGCCATGCCATAGACAATATCGCGGACGCCGGACTGGCCGCCATATTTAATGATATTTTCCAGCGCCGGCAGCATCGATTCGCCGCCGTCGAGGCCGAAGCGCTTGGTCCCGACATATTTCTTGCCGAGGAAATTCTCATATTCCTCGCCCTCGATCACCTTGTTCAGGATCGCCTTCTTGCCTTCCGGCGTGAACTGGATGGCGGCATCCTTGCCCTCCATCCGGTCCTGCAAAAAGCGCCGTTCGACGGTATCGGCGATATGCATATATTCGAGGCCGACCGAGCCGCAATAATTGGCCCGCAGCACCGCTTCGATCTCGCGGATCGAGGCGGTCTGGAAACCGAGCACGCCGCCCAGATAGACCGGCTTGTCCAGTTCCGCGGCGGTGAAACCATGAAATTCGGGAGTCAGGTCGGCCGGTTCCTCCAGCTTGGAAATGCCCAGCGGATCGAGATTCGCGCCAAGATGCCCGCGCACCCGGTAGGTGCGGATCAGCATCATCGCCCGGATCGACTTCTCCGCCGCTTCCGCCACATCGCTAACCGACATCGTCGTTCCGGCCTTGGCCGCGGCTTGCTTGATCTCGATCCCCATCTGCGTCGGATCGAGCGCGCTGTTCAGCTCATCGGCTTCGTCAACCGGCCAGTGCTTGCGCTGCCAGCTCGGCCCCTGCTCTTGCTCCGAGCCGATAAATTCCTGATTTTCAAAACCCATAATATGTTGCACTCCACTGTGCCCTTGCGCGTCCCGGTGCCCCTGCGAAGGCAGGGGCCCATCTCCAAATCCATCGTCCGGGCACGCTCGTCTGTTGCTCCGGTCAGGCTCCGCAGAGCGGAAACTCCACCATTCTGTTTTGCCTGCCTTGTCCGCGATGGACCCCTGCCTTCGCAGGGGCACCAAGAGCCAGCAGCCAATTCACTTCACAATCTCGAACCACAAATCCCGCCAATCGGGATTGTCGTCTTCGATCCGCTTGACCTTCCACTCCCGCTTCCACTTCTTGATCTGCAATTCCTTCAATCGCGCCTCGTCAAGATCGTCATAGGTTTGGAACCAAACCAGAAGCTTGCAACCCTGTTCCTTGGTAAAACCCTCGACCAGTCCGTTTCGATGCTGATAGGCTCGATTGACCAAGTTGCTGGTTGATCCGGTATAAATCGCTCCATGTTTCCGGTTTGCCATGAATATAGACAAAGCCGGGTTTGTTCATTGTCGCCTCTCGTCACCTGTGTACCTGCGTACTCTTGGTGTGCCCCTGCGAAGGCAGGGGCCCATCTCCAACCATTGCGTCTACAGGGACCCTCTCGAGATGGGTCCCCGCCTTCGCGGGGACACAATCACTTCTCAACAAAACTCAAACCATCTCCTTCAGCATCGCATCCAGCGTCGTGCCCAGCTCGCTTGGCGAAGGCGACACCCGGATACCGGCCGCTTCCATCGCCGCGATCTTGTCTTCCGCGCCGCCCTGGCCACCGGACACAATCGCGCCGGCATGGCCCATGCGCCGTCCCGGAGGCGCCGTCAGACCGGCGATAAAGCCGACCATCGGCTTCGAACGGCCCTTCTTCGCTTCGTCGGCAATGAACTGCGCCGCTTCTTCTTCCGCGCTGCCGCCGATTTCGCCGATCATGATAATCGACTTGGTTTCGTCGTCGGCCAGGAACAGCTCGAGCACGTCGATAAAGTTGGTGCCGTTGACCGGGTCACCGCCAATGCCGACCGCCGTGGTCTGGCCAAGGCCAACCGCCGTCGTCTGGTGCACCGCTTCATAGGTCAGCGTACCGGAACGGGAAACAACGCCAACCGAACCCTTCATGAAGATGCTGCCGGGCATGATGCCGATCTTGCACTCGCCGGGAGTCAGCACGCCGGGGCAGTTCGGACCGATCAGCCGCGACTTGCTGCCCTGCAGCGCCCGCTTGACGCGAACCATGTCGAGCACCGGAACACCCTCGGTAATCGCAACGATCAGCTCGATCTCAGCGTCAATCGCCTCGAGGATCGAATCCGCTGCAAATGGCGGTGGAACATAAACGACACTGGCAGTCGCGCCGGTCGCATCCTTGGCTTCCGCCACGGTGTTGTAGTTTGGCAGACCAATATGGGTCGTGCCGCCCTTGCCCGGCGTAACGCCCGCAACCATCTGCGTGCCATAAGCCAAAGCCTGCTCGGTGTGGAACGTGCCGGTGTTACCGGTCATGCCCTGAGTGATGACCTTGGTGTTTTTGTCGATTAAAATGCTCATTCTATTTCCTAGTTTATCGTGGGAATCATAGTCTGTTGGTTTTCTCGAGGCCTGCAATCGCCCAATTCACGACATCTTGCCGCTTGTCGCTCGCCCAAAGCGACATATGTGGAACATTGCCGAAGGAAATTTTTCTGCCATCGAAGTCTATGTTACCTCGATTGGCTTTCCAGTTGCCGTGTTCAGCCAGTTTGGTCTCCAGATTTTCTAACCGAAATGAGGAACTGAAATTCACTAGCGAACCGAAGGTCATTACAAATCGTGGCTGTATTGATCGCAGAAATATCTCATGAACTGGCATACAAAGGCGTAAGGCTAGATCGTAATCTAAATGCATCTGCAGCCTAGTCGAGCGAGTAAAAACAAGATTAGATGCTGGAACATCTCGTGTGTTAAACCCCATTGATTGGCAAAGCTTTTGCACACGCCGCTGAAGAGTTGCCTGTCCCTTTGGCTGAAGATGGCCACCCGGACTCCATTGCTCATCCAAATATGCATTGTGACCTGCGCGCGATGCATCGATGGAATCTTGAAGAGTGCTACTTTCGTTTCCACCTGGATTTAGTCCGAGGAGGTATATCGGCCCTTTTTCCAGAGTAGTTGCCGAAGAATATAGAACCGCGCCGGGAGAGTCTAACATAGACTCTCCCTTCAGATATTTTTCCGCTTGATCGAGAGCAGTTGTCATACTTTAAGCCAAACTCTCATCCAGCCCCTTGCAAGCCTCGAGCAACTCCTTCACCGCATCGACCGATACATCGAAATTGCCCTGGGCCTCCTCGCTCAGTTCGATTTCGATGATCTTCTCGACGCCGTCCTTGCCGATGATGCACGGCACGCCAACATAGAGATTGTCGACGCCATATTGGCCGGTGAGATGGGCGGCTGCCGGCAGTACGCGGCGTTTGTCCTTGAGGAAGCTTTCCGCCATCATGATCGCGCTGGTCGCGGGGGCATAATAAGCCGAGCCATTGCCGAGCAGCTGGACGATCTCGCCGCCGCCGCCGCGGGTCCGCTTGATGATCGCATCGATCTTGTCCTGCGTCGTCCAGCCCATCTTGATCAGATCGGGGATCGGGATACCGGCCACTGTCGAATAAGCTGCAACCGGCACCATCGTGTCGCCATGACCGCCAAGCACGAAGGCGGTAACATCTTCGACCGACACGTTGAACTCCTCGGCGAGGAAATGACGGAAGCGGGCGCTGTCCAGAACGCCGGCCATGCCGACCACCATATTGTGCGGCAGTCCGGAAAATTCACGCAGCGCCCAGACCATCGCGTCGAGCGGGTTGGTGATGCAGATGACAAAGGCATCCGGTGCGTGGGTCTTGATGCCTTCGCCAACCGCCTTCATCACTTTCAGATTGATGCCGAGCAGATCGTCGCGGCTCATGCCGGGCTTGCGCGGCACGCCCGCGGTCACGATGATCACGTCGGCGCCGGCAATATCGGCATAATCGCTGGTGCCCTTGAGCTTGGAGTCAAACCCGTCAACCGGAGCGGCCTGGCTGAGATCCAGTGCCTTGCCCGCCGGCATGCCCTCGGCAATGTCAAACAGGACGACATCGCCCATTTCCTTGGAAGCTG
>PFJE01000086.1:25034-25631 GCA_002783865.1 Sphingomonadales bacterium CG_4_10_14_3_um_filter_58_15 | reverse complement strand
TTGACATTGAAACCAGAAATGGCAGAACCAGCATCAACCAAAACCACTTTATGGACACCCACGTTTGGGGATTGAATTCTCGTTGTCGCATTAGAATCGCCTCATAAATCGCATCCAAATCAAGGTGTTTTGTTGGCCAAAGTCTTCGGGTGTACCCCGGAATTGGAAATCCAACACATAATCAAATTTGACAAAATTGACCTTCACGAATGCACTTAACCAGAGATAATCGGTGTAAATATCAGAATTAAACCGATACAACCCCATCAGATTGAGTGTCGTAAACCGGTTCAACGGCAGGGTTGCCCGGGTGTTTATCCGTTGCTCCAGATCCTCGGCAGTCAGGTGCCAGATGTCAAAATAGGAAACCGAAATCTGCAGGCGCTGCCGGAGTAATTTCACGAAAAGTTCGTTGGTCACGGCATTACGCAAGGTGTCTTCGGCGAACTGCAGGTCTACCCCAATATGATTCTTAATCTGCAACCGATCGCCGTATTGGAAGGGCTTCCGGGGATTCACCAGTAGTGTCGTCTGAATCTGATGCTCCACATCGTAGAGGAAATCTTCCGTGACCGGGTCCGAAACATTGAACAGTTC
>PFJE01000086.1:0-24875 GCA_002783865.1 Sphingomonadales bacterium CG_4_10_14_3_um_filter_58_15 | reverse complement strand
CTCAATCGCATCCTCCCGACCGGCGAAATCGCAAAAATCTCCGGCCTCCAATCCGATCAGCGCCCGGCTGATCGGTGCGGAAAAAGACACCAGCGCGCTCGCCGGATTGGCTTCGTCATCGCCGACCAGAGACAGAATCTTCTTTTTGCCATTCAGCAGGAAGATCACGCGGGTACCAAATGCGACCTTGTCGCCGCTCGGAACCGGCGGCAGCTCGGCCATGGATTGTCTGGTGTTCCAGTAGCGCAGGTCGCGCTTGGCGATTTTTAGCGGCGTTTCGTCGGTCAGCGCTGCGACCTCGGCCTGCAGGGTAGCTACTCGCTCCTTGATCAACCGCAATCCGCGCGCCGTGACCAGATTGGGGCCGACCGGAATTGGAAGCTCGAACTTGGGCTCGAGATGCTCGTCATCGCCCTCTCTGCGGAACGCCACGCTCATGGATCAGGTTCCGGTCTTGGGCGTCACCCAGATCGATACCGGCGCGACGAACTTGCCATGCGCCGGGGTCCCGACATCGACACGCTCGGCGGTCACCCGTTCGCCGCTCTCGAGTGTGAAAGAGGCCCAGGGCTTGGGCATGCGGCCAAAGGCCATTTTCTGGATCGGCTGCCCGGTGGCGCTGTTCATGATGGTGGCGATGATACTCATGGCGCGACGCTTGCGATGGATGCAGCAGACTGTCAACCGCTCGCGCGCACCGGCGCCAGTGCGGTCAGCGCCAGTCGACGATCGGCCAGCCACGCTGTCCGGCCAGATGGCGCATTTTGGGGGTCGGTGTTGTGGCGATGGCCTCGTCGGCGAATTCCAGCATCGCTTGGTCGCTGACATGGTCGGAATAGGCGCGGACATGGGTGTCGGCGCGTTGCCAGCCCTGCTCGGCAAACAGCGCCTCGATCCGCTCGATTTTGGCGTCATCATAGCAATTCTCACCGATGATCCGCGGCCGCACGCGCCCTTCGCCATCGACTTCCAGCCGCGTCCCGATCAGATGATCAAAGCCGAGGCGCCGGGCAATTGCTTCGGCATAGAGCTCATAGGATGCCGTCACCAGCACCAGAGTGCGCCCGGCAACGCGGTCCGTTTCGATCTGGTCGAGCGCTTTCTGGTGGCGGTTGGAACGCAGCACGTTCTCCGCGAACCGTTCGATATGCGGTCGCAACGCGGCCAGCTGGGGAGCGCTGCCAAGCAACAACCGCTGGTTAAAGGTCTTCAATTGCCCGCGGCTGATCAGCTTGAGTCCGTAGGCGATAAAGCCGAGCGGCAGTATCGGCAGAAAAATCAGCCGCCATGGTTCCCGCTCAAAAACCATGTGAAACAGAAAGGGCGTATAGGTGCCGCGCACGGTGATCGTCCTGTCCATGTCGTAAAGCGAAATTTTCTGCATGCTGTCCCGTGGGTCTCGTTCGACCGGCTCCATAGCAGTCCGGCCGCAAAAGCGCTAAATATTTGAGCCGTTTAATCGCTTGAGCTTTGCCGCAATTTCGGTCACTTATAGAGGTGATGGCGATACCCAGCGATTTTGTCGAAGAGACAGCCGAAGACGGAGCGGTTACGCTGCACTTTTCCGGCGACCTTTCGATTGCCAGTGTCGGCGATTTACCCGAGCGACTGAGAGAATATGGCAGCAGCGTCGAGCGCCTGGATATTTCCGATACCGGTTATATTGATACCGTAGGCGCATGGCTGATCCATCGCACAGCACGCGATATGGAGGCTGAAATTGTCGGTGCGAATGATGACGCGGAACGGCTGATTGCCGCCGTCGCCGGCGCAGACCAGCCTGCTGAAATCCGGCCGCAGGCGCTCAACCCGGTGATCCGCGTGGTTAGCGAAGTTGGCGAAGCGACCGCTATAGCATTCACCACGATGTCCGGATTGGTCGGCTTCTTTGGCGCGATCATCGTCGCTTTCTTCCGATTGGTCCGGCACCCTGGGCAGATCAGATGGAATGCGGTCATCCAGCGTTTCGACGTCGTGGGCGTGCGGGCGCTGGGCATTGTCGGACTGATGAGCTTTCTGATCGGGCTGGTGATTGCGCAACAAGGCGCGGTGCAATTGCGGCAATTTGGTGCGGAAGTGTTCACGGTTAATCTCGTCGGCCGGCTGACGCTGCGCGAACTGGGCGTGCTGATGACCGCGATCATGGTGGCGGGTCGTTCGGGCTCGGCCTTTGCCGCGCAAATCGGTACGATGAAGCTGACCGAGGAAATCGATGCGATGCGCACGATTGGTGTGTCGCCGATCGAAGCACTGGTGCTGCCGCGTTTTATCGCCGCCGTGTTCATGCTGCCGCTTCTGGGTTTCTACGCATCGATCGTCGCGATCATCGGCGGCGGTCTGCTGAGCTGGGTCCAACTCGATATCCCGCCAGCTACCTTTTTCTCGCGTATTCGAGAGGTCGTGCCGCTGACCGATGTCTATGTCGGGCTGGTAAAGGCTCCGGTCTTCGGCGCTATTATCGCAATTACCGGCTGTTATCAGGGGATGCAGGTCAAAGGCAATGCCGAGGACGTCGGCAAGCGGACCACCGCGGCCGTCGTCCAGGCGATATTTCTCGTGATCGTACTTGACGCCTTTTTTGCCGTCTTCTTCACCTGGATCGGGTGGAACTGATGGCCGATTCCCAGATCATCGATTATCAACCCGACTATGAGGGCCCGGTTGTTAGCGTTCATGGCCTGCGCAACAGCTTCGGTGATCAGGTGGTGCACCAAGACTTGGATCTGGATGTGCGCCGTGGGGAGATTCTCGGCGTCGTCGGTGGCTCGGGCACCGGCAAATCGGTGCTGATGCGCTCGATAATCGGATTGCAGACGCCGGATGAAGGCGAGATCAAGGTCTTTGGTGAGTCGCTGTTGGGCAAAGCAGAATCCGAAACCATCGAAATCCGCAAGCGCTGGGGTGTGTTGTTCCAGGGCGGTGCGCTGTTTTCGACGCTGACCGTAGCCGAAAATGTGATGGTTCCAATCCGCGAATTCTACCCGGAAATGGATCGCGACTTCCGGCGCGAAGTCGCCAAGTATAAGGTCTGCTTGTCCGGCTTGCCCCCTGACGCAGCACCGAAATATCCATCCGAACTGTCCGGCGGGATGCGCAAGCGGGCTGGCATTGCCCGGGCGCTGGCGCTTGATCCGGAATTGCTGTTTCTCGATGAGCCGACAGCCGGACTGGATCCGATTGGCGCAGCCGCGTTCGATAATCTCACCAAGGAATTGCAGCAAACCCTGGGACTGACGGTGTTCCTGATCACCCATGATCTGGATACGCTGCACGCAATTTGTGACCGGGTCGCGGTGCTCGCGGATCAGCGCGTGATCGCCGTCGGCACGATTGACGAACTGCTCGCGCTCGATCATCCTTGGATACAGGAATATTTCAACGGCCCGCGGGGCCGGATGGCATCCGCCGGGAAAAAGTCGCTGGGATGAGAAGAGTGAAACAAGCCAGAGAAATGTTGCAGGTGACGGCACGGCTCGTCATAGAGGTGAAATAGATGGAAACCCGCTCTAATCATATCCTTGTCGGTGCCGTGACTTTGGCGATGCTGGCCCTTGTCGCCGCCTTTCTGGTCTGGATCGTCCGCTTTGGCGACGGGGAGACCAAACAATATGACATTTTCTTTTCCCAGTCCGTTGGCGGACTTGCATCGGGAACCGGTGTAACCTTCGCTGGCGTGCCCTCCGGGCAGGTCATCAAGGTGGAATTGTGGAAGAAAGACCCCAATTTTGTTCGGGTGCGGATCGCGGTGAGCAAAGACACGCCAATCCTCGAAGGCACCACGGCCACGATCCAGAGCGTCAGCTTCACCGCGCCGCCCAATATTCAGCTGGACGGAGCCAAAAAAGGTGCGCCGCCGATCACCGAACTCGGTCCGGAAGGAGTGCCGGTGATCCCGACCAAGCCGGGGGCGCTGGGAGAACTGCTCAACAGCGCACCGCTGGTCGTCGAACGGCTGGCAACGCTGACCGAGCGGCTGACCGAACTGTTGTCTGACAAAAATCAGAAATCGATCAGCGGGATACTGGCCAATACCAGCGAGTTGACCGGCAGTCTGGCGAAGCAGGCACCGCAGCTGGAAGCCTTGATGACCGAGGCGCGGATCGCCATTCGCAATGCCGGTCAGACCGCAGAAAAGCTTTCGCTGGTCGCTGACAGCACCAATGACTTTCTCACCAACAATGGCCAGCCGCTGGCCAAAAATCTGGCCAACACGCTGGACGCCGCCGACAAGAGCCTGCGCGCGCTTGAAGGTGTTCTGAAAAACGCCCAGCCCGGCGCAGAGCATTTTTCCAGGAAGACGCTGCCGGAAGTGGACCAGCTGGTCGAAGATATGCAGGCACTGACCAAGTCCATGACCAATGTGACCGAGCGGCTGGATCAGGGCGGGGCGGGGTCCTTGTTGTCGGCACCGGCGCTGCCCGACTATGAGCCAGGACAATGAAGGGGCAGATATGATGCGCGGATTTCAACTTTTGACAGCCGTCGGTCTGCTGGCCGCAACCGGTACGCTTGGCGGCTGCGTCAGTTTCGGCGGCGCTGAACCACCGCCGTCGTTGCTATCGCTGTCCCCGGATCAAAGAGTTTCTGCCGGCACGACACAAACCGGCCCGCAGACCGGATCACTGGTCGTCGCACTGCCAGCGGCACCGCAAAAACTGAACACCGTTCGTGTACCAGTACAGACCAGCGGCACCGGCATTGCCTATCTCAAGGACGCCGTCTGGGTCGACAAGCCGGCTCGCCTGTTTCAGGATTTGCTGAGCGAGACAATTGCTGCCCACAATGGCCGGCTGGTGCTGACGGCGACCGAAGCTGGGGGACGCGCCGAAACCTATATCACCGGCGAGCTGGTCAATTTCGGTCTGGATGGACCCAGCTTGACCGTTACCGTGACCTATGATGCGGTAAAGATGACCGCGGACAAGCCGGTTGCGAAAAAACGCTTCGAGGCTAGCGAAGCCGTATTTGCCGCTGAACCTGGGGCCGTCGGAGAAGGTCTGAACAAGGCGGCCAATAAAGTGGCCGTCGATGTCGCCGAATGGGTCGGCTAGAGCATTAGCAAGGCGCGCTATTGCTCACCATAGCTGAACCCCTCGGGTTCTGGCCAGTCTATCGCCGTCATCGCCATTACCTGAAACAGGCATCCCATCTCGTCCGGATGGGTCAGTCGTCGATGCGCAGCCCGAATAGCTTCGGCTTGTTTTGGTATGGCCGCGATCAAGGCGGTTGCCCTTTGATCGACACCGAGAGATTTCAGCCATTGACCCTGTTCCGCAGGGCCGTGCACCGCCAGCATTCGGGTACGCGCGATATTCGCCAGCGTATGAAAATCAACATGGGCCGTGAGGTCGGAGGTTCCCGGGCTGTCAAACGGGCTGATCGGCATATGACCCTTCACCGCCTGCAGCGTGCTGCCAGTGCCCGGCTTGGCATAGCCATAATCGATGATCAGCAGGGTACCTCCCTGTCTCGCCAGACGATTGGCAAGATCGCCCGCCAGTTCCACACTGATCGGAGAGCGTTCCAATATCGTGCCGTCTGGAAATCCGATGGCGGTGCCGCTGATCTGGTCCGCGGCCGTTTGAGCGCGTGGAACCGGAACAAATTTGCTCCGATCCCGCCCAACCATTTGCTGGCGCCAGCCTTCAGAGCTTGCAACAAATTGCTCGATCGGCAGAGCATCGAAAAATTCGTTGGCGACAATCAGCAGCGGCCCGTCGTCGGGCAGGCTCGCAATGTCATCATGCCAGATGGCTTCAGGATGAAGCTGCTCCTGCTTGGCCTTCAGAACCGGGCTGGTCTCGACAAAGTGGACTGCGGGGTTGCACCCGAATTTGCGCATCGATCGCAGCGCGTCATGGGCCAGAGTCCCTCGTCCAGGACCCAGCTCTACATAGTGACAATGTTCGGGCGAGCCTTTGCGCAGCCACAGATCGGCGAGCCAGATCCCGATAATCTCGCCAAACATCTGGCTGATTTCGGGAGCGGTAACAAAATCCCCCTCTTCGCCAAGCGGATCCTTGCTGGCATAATAATGCGCATTGGCGATCGCCATATAGTCGCCGAGCGCGATCGGACCTTCGCGGTCGATCTTGTCCGCGATTATATGCGCTGCACTGGGGGGATCTGCTTTGCTGCCGTCAGGCAATGCTCTTGTCTCCGGCCACCGGTTCAACGCGTACGCGTCGGCCTTTCGCCGTCATCACCAGATACAGGCCAAGCAGGATCATCGGCACCGTCAGCCATTGGCCCATGCTGAATCCGGATTGTTCCACCAGCCAGGTGAGCTGGGCATCGGGCTGACGGAAGAATTCGACCGTGAAGCGGCTGAAGCCATAGACAAGCAGTCCGGTACCAACCAGTTTGCCGGGATGATAGCGGGCATCGGTCTTCCAGAACAGGAAGGACAGGATCACAAAATAGACGATACCTTCCAGCCCCGCTTCATAAAGCTGGCTGGGATGGCGGGGAACATCGCCGCCCATCGGGAAAATGATCGCCCATGCAACATCGGTTTCCCGGCCCCACAGTTCGCCATTGGCGAAATTCGCCAGACGCACCAGAAACAGGCCAAAGGGGACCACGACGGCAATATAGTCGCAAAACCTGAGAAAGCTGAGCTTCTCTCTTCTCGTCATCCACCAGATCGCCAGAACTACCCCCAGCGTTCCGCCGTGCAGCGACATTCCGCCTTGCCAGACTTTGAAGATGTCGAGCGGATTGGACAGGATAGAGGGGTTATAGAAAAATATGTATCCGAGGCGCCCGCCGACAATGATCCCCAGCGTGGCCCAAAAAATGAAATCATCGGCGTGACGGCGGGCCATCGGTGCGCCGGGTTGGGCGATCAGTTTTAGCAGATACCAGTAGCCGAGGAGGATGCCTGCCAGATAGCCGAGCGAATACCATTTGAGCTGAAAAAATCCCAGGTCGAGCGCATTGGGAGAGACGCCAAGCTCCTCAAACCGCGTGAATTGCGCTGCATTGGCCAAGATAATATCAATCAACTCTTTTCCCCGTGTGGTTTCCTGTCCATATAAAGGGAAATTCCCCTATACCAAGAGGGAACAACGGGAGACTTGAATAATGGCGACCTCTGAATTGGATCTGGTAATCGACAAAACGCTGGAGGCGCTGACCCAGCCTGGTCAGTTGCTGGAACTCGACACGATCAGCAAGTATGGCGTCGATATGCCAATCTTCAAGAACGCGCCGCAGAATGTTTCGGATTATTTCGCCTATTTCTGTCACCAGCACGCGGACAAGGAATTTCTGGTCGACGGCGACATCCGTCTGACCTTTGGCGAAGCCTATGCCGCTGCGCGTGCGCTGGCCGGCGGTCTGGTTGAAGGCTATGGCGTGCAGAAAGGCGACCGGATCGGAATTGCCGCGCGCAATTCGGCTAACTGGGTCATTCTCGACATGGCGATCACCATGGCAGGCGGCGTTTCGACCAAGCTGAACGGCTGGTGGCGCGGCGACGAACTGGCCGATGGTATTGAGGATGTCAGCTGCTCGTTCGTGTTCGCCGACTATCAGCGGGCCCAGCGGCTGGTCGAATCCAAGCGCAATCACGGTGCCGAACTGCTGGTCTTTGAACATGACAAATTGCCGCTCGAAGGGCTGAAAGTCATGTTGGAAAAGGGCGGTGGTGCAGAAACGCCGCTACCCCAAATGGCCGCCGAGGACAATGCGACGATCCTGTTCACGTCCGGGTCTACCGGAAAATCCAAGGGTGCCTATTCCGATCATCGCGCAGTCGTGCAGGGCGCGATGAGTTTCGTCGGCACGGTGCTGGTGCTGGTGAACATCATGGAAAAACAGGGCAAAATGCCCGAAGGCCAGCCGACCGCCATGGTCTGCGTACCCCTGTTTCACGTCACTGCCTCGGTGCCGCTGGTCTTGGTCAGCTATGCGATTGGACGAAAGCTGGTGATGCTCAACAAATGGGACGCGGAAGAAGCGATGCGCCTGATCGAAAAGGAACGCGTCACCTATTTTGTCGGTGTGCCGCTGATGAGCATGGAAATCTATTCGCACCCGCATTTCGACAAATATGATCTCAGCAGCTGTGTCACCATGGCCGCTGGCGGTGCACCGCGTCCGGTCGAGCATGTTCGCCGGATCAAGGAGAAAATGGGCGATGGCTATCCGGTGATCGGCTATGGCCTCACCGAAACCAATGGCGTCGGCTGCTCCAACCAGAATGAAAATTATCTCGCCAAGCCGGACAGCACTGGGCGGGCGACCCCGCCGATTGTCGATGTCGCGATCCTTGATGATGACGGCATCAAGATGGCGCAGGGCGAGCGCGGCGAAGTCTGTATCCGCACCGCGGCCAATTTTACCGGCTATTGGAATAACGAAGAGGCTACCAAGGACGCCTTTACCGATGACGGCTATTTCCGCACCGGCGACATCGGCTATCTCGATCCCGAGGGCTATCTCTATATCGTCGACCGCAAAAAGGAGATCATCATCCGCGGCGGCGAGAATATCAGCTGTCAGGAAGTCGAAGCCGCCGTCTATGCCAATCCGGCGGTCGCGGAAGCCTGCATTTTCGGTGTGCCCGACGAGCGGTTCGGAGAAGTGCCAGCACTGGTTTATCACACCAAGGACGGTCACAGCCTGTCCAAGGACGAATTGCTGGAATCGCTCAAGCACCAGCTTGCCCCGTTCAAGATGCCGGTCCATATCTGGCAGTATGACGAGCCGTTGCCGAAACTCGGTACCGCGAAAATCGCAAAAATCGTGCTGGCGAAAAAGCATCGTGACGAGCTGGCCGCCACCGGATGAATGTACGCGCCAATATCCCCGCAGCGCCGGCTGATCCCGCGACAAGGATCACGCGGCAGCGGGATATCATCAATCGGCGGGTGTTGGCCGACGAAATCGAGCAGCTGATCGCTGAACTTGGCATGCCGCAGGCCCGGCCAAAAATCCTGTCTCTGCTTCAGGATGCACTCAATAATGGCCGGGCGGAAATCAGTACGCGCTTGCTCAAACGCCCATCAGCCGGTCACGAAATGGCGGCGGCGCAGTCCTTTCTGGTCGACCAGCTGGTTCGCCTGATCCACGATATCGCGGTCTATCACCAATATCCGGTGGGCAATCCGTCGTCGGGCGAACGGATCGCGGTGATGGCCGTGGGTGGCTACGGACGCGGCGAAATGGCGCCGCACAGCGACGTCGATATCGCCTTTCTGACCCCGCACAAGACCAACAGCTGGACCGAGCAGGCGGTCGAGGCGATGCTCTACTGGCTCTGGGATCTCGGCTTCAAGGTCGGGCAGAGCAGCCGCTCGATTGATGAAATGGTGCGCATGGCAAAGGAGGATCTGTCGATTCGCACGGCCTTGCTCGAGGGGCGCTATATCTGGGGCGACACCGGCGTATATGAGGAAGCCAAGCAGCGCTTCTTCAACGACGTGGTTGCCGGAACCGATAGCAGCTTTGTCGCGCAAAAGCTCGCCGAGCGAGACGCCCGGCACCTGAAAATGGGGGACAGCCGCTATGTTGTCGAACCCAATGTCAAAGAGGGCAAGGGCGGGTTGCGCGATTTGCAGACGCTCTACTGGATCGGAAAATATATCCATCGGGTGACATCGGCGGCCGAATTGGTCGATGTCGGCCTGCTCACCGCCGACGAGTTCAAACGCTTTCGCAAGGCCGCCAATTTTCTATGGGCGGTGCGCTGCCATATGCATGATATCACTGGCCGCGCCGAAGACCGGCTCACCTTTGACTTGCAGCCCGAGGTAGCGCGGCGCATGCGCTTTGCCGATCGCCCGGGCAAATCCTCGGTCGAGCGGTTCATGCAATATTATTTCCTGAACGCAAAAGTGGTCGGCAATCTTACCGGGGTGTTCCTCGCCCATCTGGACGAAACGCACAATGCGGGAGTCCGCCGGTTCCTGCCGTCACTGACCCGCAAGCCGAAAAAGCTCAATGGCTTTGTCCTGGATCGCGGACGGCTCGCGCTACCGAATGAAAAATTCTTTGAGCAAGACCCGGTCCGGCTGCTCGAAATTTTCTGGCTTGCCGACAAGCACGGCCTCGAAGTCCATCCGCTGGCGATGCGGTCGGCGCGGCGGGATGCCAAGTTGATCGACAATAAAATCCGTAAAGATGCACGGGCCAACAAGCTGTTTCTCGATGTCCTCTGTTCGCCGCGCGATCCCGAGCTGGTGTTGCGCTGGATGAACGAGGCGGCAATTTTTGGCCGGTTCATCCCCGATTTCGGCCGCGTCGTCGGCCAGATGCAGTTCGACATGTATCATCATTATACCGTCGACGAGCACAGCATTCGGGCGATTGGCCTGCTGGCAAAAATCGGCCGGGGTGATCTCGTCGATGACCATCCCAACAGCACCGCGACAATGGAAAAATTGCAGAACCGGCGGGTGCTATTCGTCGCGACCCTGCTGCATGACATCGCCAAGGGCCGCGGTGGCGACCACAGCATATTGGGTGCGGAAGTCGCGATGAAGCTTTGCCCGCGGCTCGGCTTGAAACCGCATGAAACCGAACTGGTTGCCTGGCTGGTGCGCAATCATCTGCTGATGTCGGCGGTTGCCTTCAAGCGCGACCTTTCGGATTTCAAGACGATTCAGGATTTCGCCAGCCAGGTGAAGAGCGTTGAGCGCTTGCGCCAACTGACCGTTTTGACCGTGGTCGATATTCGCGCGGTCGGACCCGGCGTCTGGAATAGCTGGAAGCGTCAACTGCTGACCGACCTGTTCGAAGCGGCGCAGGAAATGCTGCTGCTCGGTCACAAGCAGCGTGGCCGCAAGGAACGGATCGACGAGAAAAAGGCGGTTCTGGCCGAGACGCTGAAGCTGCCGGAGGCCGAATTCAAGAAACTGGCCAAACGGTTCACCGATGCCTACTGGATCGCCGAGCCGGACGATATTATCGCTCAAAATGCCAAGCTCGTGCTCGAGGCAGGGGACACGGAACTCGCGGTTTTCGCCGATGTCTATCCCGAACGCGGTGCTACCCTGATAACCGTCTATGCAGCGGATCATCCCGGATTATTCTATCGGATTGCCGGGGGTATCCACGTGTCGGGCGGCAATATTATCGACGCGCGCATTCACACCACCCGCGACGGCATGGCGCTGGATAATTTTCTCGTCCAGAATCCCCATGGCAAGCCGTTTTCCGAGAAAGGGCAGATGGACCGGCTCAAACAGGCAGTGGCAGATGCGCTGGCCAACCGGACCAAGCTGTCGACCAAATTGGAAGCCCGGCCGCTGGCGCACTCGCGCGCTGGCGCTTTTGCCATCACACCCTTTGCGCTGGTCGACAACGACGCATCCAACCGCTTTACCGTTATCGAGGTCAACGCGCAGGACCGTCCGGCATTGCTCAACGAGCTATCCTACGCGCTATTCGAATCAAAAGTCACGGTGCACAGCGCCCATATCGCTACGTACGGTGAACGCGCGGTCGATACATTCTACATTACCGATCTGCTGGGCGGAAAGATTACCAGCAAGCAGCGGCTGAACGGCCTGCAAAAGCGCCTGATCAACGCGGCGGAACGCAAGACCGATAAGGAAACAACCTAGGGCAGCTTGTCCTTCAGCGCCGCCAGCACACCAAACGGCCCCGCTTCCTCTTCCGATTTAAGTTTTTCCCGCGCCACGATATCGGCATTGGGTCCGCGCGGAAAAGGGGGGAGCGCCAGATAGAGGGTCTGGGCAATCGCTTCGCCAAGGTCGATTTGCCCATTGTCATATTCGATAATGTCGCAATCTTCCTCGGTCAGCTCGATTTCTTCCTCGGTTCCTTCAATTTCCAGTTGGGGCACAAAGGCGATATCAAATTCTTCGCGCAGACGGACCTGAAAGCTTTCCCCGGTGATGGAGCAATGCTGTTGCAAATCGGATTCGAGCCGCCCGCGAAAGGCAATCCGCTCGTGGCCGGCAAGCAAACTATAGTCGGCGTCCAGAGAGGTTATCTTGGGCAAATCAAATCTCTGCGCCAGCTTGGCCCGTTCGTCTTCGCTTGCCGACAGCTTGCCGGTGCGCGGGGTCGATCCGATTTCAGATAGCTTGACGATATGGGAAAATTCCGGCTTTTCCATCATGCGCGCGTTCCGCTGGCCGGAAGTTTGCCCGCAATGACAGCATCTGTGGGATAATCTTGCAGCGCCGCATGATAGGCGGTCAATCGGTTGGCAAGGATGTCCAGCGCCGCATCGTCCGGTTTATTGCCGCGAAAAATATTCCGGACGATCGCTTCACGCAAGTCCGCTCCTTGTTCCAGCGCTTCCCGGTAGGCACCGACCCGACCGCCCAGCGCGCCCATCATGCGACCAACATGCTTGCCGACAATCATGTCTCCAATCCCGATCTGCCGCAACTGGCCGTCCATGTCCTTGATGAAAATCTCGGTCAGCCAAGCCATGTCCTGACCCCGCTCGTCATCCTTTTCCAGCCGGATCAGAACCAGCGAGAATATCGCGGCAATCATATCGAAACGGCCATCGATACTGTCCGGTACCTGGCCTTCTTCATACCATCCCAATTGCCGTCCCTCGCTGACAATAGCATTATACAGCGACTGCATTTTTGCATTCGGATTGTCTCGGGAGAAGATCTTGCTGAGAAAGGACATTGCTGGTTCCGCTGGTTGGATTACAAGTTTATGGAGGATCGGGTCGTTTGTTAAGTCTGGATACAGGGCATATTGATATTTATCGCGCGAGATGCAATGGGCGATGACGGGTCAGCCACCGATATGGTGCTGGCTGTATAGTGGAGAATGAGTTCGATGGTCGGCAATATCAAAAAACACGGTCTGTGGCTTGGGTTAATGGCTGGCACCATGATGATGGCGGGGTGTTCCCAAGTGCGCGGTCACCAGGGATATATTGCCGATGAGGTGCTGATGTCGGCGATTCAGGCAGGCGTTGATAATCGCCAGTCAGTAGAAGCATCGCTCGGACGCCCGACCTTCACCGGCCAGTTTGACGAAAATACCTGGTATTATCTGTCCCGCGACACTCGCCAATATGGCTTCAACAACCCGCGTCCCCGCGATCAGCAGGTGATGCGCGTGATATTTGATGCCGACGGCAATGTGACCTCAGTCGATCGCACTGGGCTCGAACTGGTGGCAAACATCAGCCCGGACGGCGACAAAACGCCGACCTTGGGCCGCAATCGCTCCTTTTTTCAGGAGCTGTTTGGCAATATCGGCGCGGTTGGCGCTCCCGGCGCGCAAGGCCCCAGCAACGATCGCACCCGGCCTTAGCGGCTTCGCCTATTGGGCCCTATTTGGCAATGCCGCTGGCGGCAAGCACCGCCAGTGTGACCAGTTCCGATGCGGTCGATGCCATGGTGGCGATCTGGACCGACTTTTCCAGTCCGACCAGCATCGGTCCGATCACTGAATCGCCGCCCAGTTCGCGCAGCAATTTTGCCGAAAGGTTGGCTGACTGCAGGCCGGGCATGACCAAAACATTGGCTGGCTGTGACAGGCGGCTGAACGGATAGTTGGCCGCCAGTTTGGGATTGAGCGCCACGTCGGGTGCCATTTCGCCTTCATATTCGAAAGTGACACGCCGTTGGTCGAGCAACGCAACCGCTTCACGCAGATTATCCAGCCAGCGGCCTTCCGGATTGCCGAACGTCGAATAGCTGAGGAAGGCGACACGCGGTTCGTGTCCCATCTGCCGGGCCACGGCTGCCGTCTGCTCGGCAATATCGGCCAGCTCGTGCGCGGTCGGCCGCTCGTTGACCGTGGTGTCGGCCATGAATACCGTGTGATGCTGGCCAACCATGACATGAATGCCAAAGGCAGTCCGGCCCTTCTCCACATCAATCACCTTGGCGACGTCGCGGAACGATTGCGAATAGGGGCGGGTCACGCCGGTGATCATGGCGTCACCCTGATCCATGGCGAGCAACGCCGAACCGAAGATATTCCGGTCCTGATTGACCATGCGCTTGATATCGCGCTCCATATAGCCGCGGCGATGGAGGCGCTCATACAGCATGGCAACCATATTGGGCACCAGCGGACTGTTGCGGCTGTTGTGCACCTCAAAACTTTCGGGATCGCTCACGCCCAGTTCCTTGAGCTTTTCGCGGACGCGATCATCGCGCCCGACCAGAACCGGCGTGCCATAGCCGCCATCCTGGAACTGGATCGCCGCGCGCAGCACGACATCTTCCTCGGCTTCGGCAAAAATGATCCGTTTCGGCGCAACACGGCAGGCTTGATACGCTTGCGTAAGCACCGATGTCGTCGGGTTGAGGCGCGCCTTCAAACTCTGTCTATAGGCGTCCAGATCCTCAATCGGCTTCTGGGCAACGCCGCTATCCATCGCTGCCTTCGCTACGGCAGCTGAAACCACATCCATCAACCGCGGATCAAAGGGAGCGGGGATGATATAGTCAACGCCGAAGCTCGGCGCCAATCCGCCATAGGCGACGGCGACTTCTTCCGGAACCTGTTCGCGGGCCAGTTCGGCAATCGCATGGGCGGCGGCGATTTTCATTTCCTCGTTGATCCGGGTCGCGCGGACATCCAGCGCGCCGCGGAAGATGAAGGGAAATCCCAGAACATTATTGACCTGATTGGGATAATCGGAGCGCCCCGTGGCGATAATCGCATCGGGCCGAGCAGCCTTGGCATCGGGCGGCGTGATTTCCGGGTCGGGATTGGCCATCGCAAAGATGATCGGCTGCGGGGCCATGTCCTTGAGCATTTCCGGTTTCAGGGCGCCAGCGGCGGACAGACCGAGGAACACATCGGCACCGTTCAATGCGTCGGTCAGCGTGCGCGCATCGGTATCAATCGCATGGGCGGATTTCCACTGGTCGACATCGTCGCGGCCGCGATAGATCACACCCGTCCGGTCGCACATCGTCAAATTGTCATGTGGAACGCCCAGGCTCTTGATCAGCGAAGCACAGGCGATCGCAGCGGCGCCGGCGCCGTTGACGACCACCTTGATATCTTCAATCTTGCGATCGGTCAGCAGGCAGGCGTTGATGATCCCGGCAGCGGCGATAATCGCGGTGCCGTGCTGGTCATCGTGGAACACCGGAATATTCATCCGGTCGCGTAAGGTCTGTTCGATGATGAAGCAATCGGGTGCGGCGATATCTTCCAGATTGATGCCGCCGAAGCTGGGCTCCATGATCTGCACCGCGTTGATAAAGGCATCCGCATCCTCGGTGTCGAGTTCGAGATCGATCGAATCCACATCGGCGAAGCGCTTGAACAATACCGCCTTGCCTTCCATCACCGGCTTGGCCGCCAGCGCTCCGAGATTGCCGAGGCCGAGGATGGCGGTGCCATTCGAGATTACCGCGACCAGATTGCCCTTGGCGGTATAGTCATATGCTTTTGAAGGATCTTCGGCGATCGCCCGGACGGGGACGGCAACGCCGGGAGAATAAGCGAGACTGAGGTCGCGCTGGGTCGCCATCGGCTTGGATGCGATAATCTCGATTTTTCCGGGCCGGCCATGGGAGTGAAAAAGCAGGGCTTCCCGTTCGGAAAATTCCAGATTGCTATCATTCTTATCGGCCAAATTATATCTCCGTATATCAGGTAGTTGACGGGCGTGCGCCACGCGGACGATCACGTCGCTTCCCAGAGGCTTACCCGCTTTGACGCAGGGCCGCAATATCAAGTAAATTTCGATAGGAATAGGTTCGTCGCTCTTTTATGTCTGGCTGCACTCGGCTATCGCGGCACCATGGCAACCCAGACTCAGGACGAAGCGGAAAAGCGGGCCAAAGCGGCCACCTCGGTACCGGACAAGGTTACGCCGATGATGGAGCAATATTTCGGCCTGAAGGAAAAGGCAGGCGATTGCCTGCTGTTCTACCGTATGGGCGATTTTTTCGAGCTATTCTACGACGATGCCAAGCTGGCGGCGGCGGCGCTGGATATCGCCCTGACTTCGCGCGGCAAAAACGCCGGTGATGCAATCCCGATGTGCGGTGTGCCGGTGCATGCGGCGGAAGGCTATCTGGCAAAACTGATCCGCGCCGGTTTCAAGGTGGCCATAGCCGAGCAGATAGAAACCCCGGCCGAAGCCAAGGCGCGCGGTGGCTACAAGGCTTTGGTTGCGCGGGATATTATTCGCTATGTTACTGCTGGCACCTTGACCGAAGACACTTTGCTCGACGCCCGCAGCGACAATATGCTGGTAGCGCTGGCCGAGGTGCAGGGCGAGATCGGATTGGCAGCGGCCGATATCTCGACCGGTAATTTCGAACTGACGACAATATCAGACGATGCGCTCGATGCGGAACTGGCCCGGCTGGCGCCCTCGGAAATCATCTGTCCGCCATCCTTGCTTCCGCGGCTGCACAAGGCAACCGGCTGGGCCAAGGAAAATTTCGACAGCACGCGCGCCGAAATGCGCCTTCAGGAACATTTCGGGGTGGCGACGCTCGACGGCATGGGCGAGTTTTCGCGCGCTGAACTGGCGACTGCCGGCGGCCTGGTCGCCTATGTCGATCATGTTTCACAAGGCCACGCGCCTTATCTGCATCCGCCTAAAAAACGCGAAACGCGTGAGTTCCTTTCGATCGACGGACCTACCCGGGCGAGTCTCGAGATCGACCGGACACTGGCCGGCGGACGCGAGGGCAGCCTGCTCCACTCTATTGATCGCACCGTGACGCCCGCAGGCGCACGCTTGCTGGCGCGTGATCTTTCCGCGCCACTGTTTGCCGAGCAGCCGATCAACCGGCGGCTCGGTCTGGTGCAATGGTTCCATGACGGTTCGGCGATCCGCGACGATGTTCGCACCGAATTGAAGGCGCTGCCCGATATCGGTCGGGCGTTGGGCAGGGTGTCGGCCGGGCGGGGGAGTCCGCGCGATCTCGGACAGATTCGGGACGGTTTGGCTGGCGCGCGAATCTTGCGCGAACGACTGGCGCTGGCGCTCGGTTTGCCAGAGCTGTTGGAAAATCTGCTCCCCGCGCTCAATGGCCATGGCGAACTGGTTCAACTGCTCAGCCGCGCACTGGTCGAGACGCCGCCGACCGAAATGACCAACGGCGGCTATATCGCGGCGGGCTATGACGCCGCGCTGGACGAGCTGCGCAGCGCCGGTTCCGATGGCCGCAAGGCAATCGCAATACTGGAGGCGCGCTACCGCGAAGTCACCGGGATCAATACGCTCAAGATCAAGCATAATGCGGTACTCGGCTATTTCATTGAGGTGCCGGCCAGGCATGGCGATAGCCTGATGGCCGAAAATTCCGGCTTCACCCATCGCCAGACGCTCGCCGGGGTAGTCCGTTTCAACTCGACCGATCTGCACGATGAGGCCGTCCGCGTGTCCCAGGCCGGTGCCCATGCACTGGCGGCGGAGGCGGCGCATTTCGAGGAGCTGGTCGACAAGGTTTTGGCCCGCAAACAGGCGATCAGCGAAAGCGCCGATGCGCTCGCCCGGATCGATGTTTCTGCGGCTCTGGCCGAACGGGCCTCCGAAGCCCAGTGGTGCCGTCCACAATTTGTCGATGGCAATATTCTGGATATCAAGGCTGGCCGCCACCCGGTGGTCGAGGCGGCGCTGGCCGCCAAGGGCGAGGCCTTTGTCGCCAATGATTGTGCGCTTGCCAATGAGGAACGGCTATGGTTGGTATCCGGCCCCAATATGGGCGGCAAATCGACCTTTCTGCGGCAAAACGCGCTGATCGTCATTCTCGCGCAAGCGGGCGGTTTTGTTCCCGCGTCCTCGGCGAAGCTGAGTCTCGTCGACCGCCTGTTCAGCCGCGTCGGCGCCTCCGACAATCTCGCGCAGGGCCGATCGACCTTCATGGTCGAAATGGTCGAAACCGCCGCGATCCTGTCGCAAGCGACCGAAAAAAGTTTCGTCATTCTCGACGAAGTGGGCAGGGGTACCTCGACCTATGACGGCCTGGCGCTCGCCTGGGCGGTGGTCGAGGCGGTGCACGAGACCAATCGCTGCCGCTGCCTGTTCGCGACCCATTATCACGAACTGACCCGGCTCGCCGACCGTCTCGACTCGCTATCCCTCCACCATGTCCGGGCTCGCGAATGGAAGGGCGATCTGGTGCTGCTGCACGAATTGGCGAAGGGGCCTGCGGACCGCAGCTATGGTCTCGCCGTGGCCAAGCTGGCCGGCATCCCGAAGCCCGTCCTCAACCGCGCCAAATCGGTGCTCGACAAGCTCGAGGCCGGCAAGGCAGAAACCGGTGGCCTCGCCGCCGGTCTCGGTGATCTGCCGCTGTTTGCAGCGAGCCTTGCAGAAGTCGAAGAAAAATCCGATAGCTTGCGCGAGGCCTTGGGCAAGCTCGACGTGGACGCGCTGTCGCCGCGCGAGGCACTGGACCAACTTTACGCGCTGAAGGCGCAACTCGAACAGGAATGATGACATGAAAAAATGGATATTGATTGTGCTGGCCCTGGTCGTCGTTGGCGGCGGTGCCTTTGTCTATTATGCCCGGAGCGCCAATGCCGAACCGTTGGAAATTGGCGCAACTGCCCCTGATTTCACCACAACCGGCGCGCTGGCTGGCAAGGAGTTTCAATTCTCGCTCGCCGACAAGTTGAAAGACGGTCCGGTCGTGCTCTATTTCTTTCCCAAGGTGTTTACCGAGGGATGCACGATCGAGGCCAACATGTTCGCCGACGCAACGGCCGAGTTCAACGCAGCGGGCGCCACCGTGATCGGCATGTCCGGTGACGATATCGAGGGTCTGAAGAAATTCTCGACCTCCGAATGCCGCGACAAGTTCGCCGTCGCCCAGGCAGATGACAAGATCATCGCCGACTATCAGGTTCGCATGGCGCCGGGCCTGGCGATGACCAACCGCACCAGCTATGTCATCGGCCAGGACGGCAAGATCGCCTTTGTCCACAGCGCGATGAAGCCGCAGGGCCATGTCGTCGGCACGCTCGAAAAAGTGAAACAGCTCTCCAAAAGCTGATTAAAGGCTTGCTTTTGCCGTTCGGCTAGACTGAAAGACGCCCATGACCGACCATTCACCCGATCCCGCCATGCTCGCGAAGGCGGAAACGCTCACCGATGCCCTGCCTTATATGCAGCGCTATGCGGGCAAGACCTTTGTCGTCAAATATGGCGGCCACGCGATGGGCGATCCGGCTCTGGCGCGCAACTTTGCCGAGGATATCGTGCTGCTCAAGGCAGTCGGCATCAATCCCGTCGTCGTCCATGGCGGCGGTCCGCAAATCGGCGCGATGCTCCAGCGGATCGGCGTGGAAAGCAAATTTGTCGATGGTTTGCGGGTGACCACCAAGGAAACCGCAGAAATCGCAGAAATGGTCCTGTCTGGCGCGATCAACAAGGAACTGGTCAGCTGGATCGAAAAAGCAGGCGGCCATGCGATCGGCATTTCCGGCAAGGACGGCGGCTTCGTCAAGGCAGCCAAGCTGCGCCGCACCGAACGCGACCCCGACAGCAATATCGAACGGATCATCGACCTCGGCTATGTCGGAGAACCGAAGACGGTGAACCGCCGCGTCGTCGATATGATCTCCTCGTCCGGCATGATTCCGGTGATTGCGCCAATCGGTGTCGGCGATGATGGCCATACCTATAATATCAACGCCGATACTATGGCCGGGGCCGTCGCCTCGGCGCTGCGCGCCGCGCGCCTGTTTCTGCTGACCGATGTGGCCGGCGTGCTCGACAAACAGGGCGATTTGCTCACCGATCTGGCGCCCCGGGCGATCAGCGAACTAGTCAAGGACGGCACGATTTCCGGCGGCATGATACCCAAGCTCGAAACCTGCGTCAAAGCGGTGCAGGAAGGGGTCGACGCAGCGGTCATCCTGGACGGCCGGATACCACACGCGATGCTGCTCGAAATCTTCACCAGCAAGGGTGCGGGTACGCTGGTCCGGGACGATTTTGAATCGGTTGATTAAATCGCCAGCTGTCTTATATATATGATACAGCAATTTATTGGTGGAACCGGCGACAAATCTCTGGCCGCTCTGCCAGAACATCGATAAAGGGTCCGCCATGGCATTCGCAATTCTTCAGATTATCTCGATTCTGCTCAACGTGGCGATTACCGTCATCATCGTGCAGGCGATCATGAGCTGGCTGCTCGCCTTCAACGTCATCAATTTGCAGAATGATATTGTCCGGGCGATCTGGACCACATTGGATGCGTTGACCGCACCGATTTATAATCCGATTCGCAAAATCATGCCGGATTTTGGCGCGATCGACCTGACGCCGATGGTTGTGATCATAGGTATCATCATCCTGCAGGATGCGATCCTGCCACCGCTGGCGCAGGCCCTGCTCGGTTGACCGCAGCGCAGATCATTGACGGCAAGGCGTTTGCCGCCGGTCTGCGCGAACGGATCAAGGACGCCGTTCCTGCCTTTGTGAAACAAGCCGGCCGTGCGCCCGGCCTGGCTGTGGTTCTGGTTGGCGAAGACCCGGCCAGTCAGGTCTATGTTGCCTCCAAGCATAAGGCGACCATCGCTGCTGGTATGGAAAGTTTCGAACATCGACTGCCCGCCGATGTCGATCAGGCAGATCTGATTGCCTTGGTCGAACAGCTGAACACCGATGAAACGGTGGACGGCATACTGGTCCAACTGCCTCTGCCCGAAGGTCTCGACGAAAAAGCCGTGGTCATGGCGATCGATCCGGACAAGGATGTCGACGGCCTGCACGTCATCAACGCCGGTCGCCTCGCCAACGGCGAAGAGGCGCTGACCCCGTGCACTCCGCTCGGCAGCCTGATGCTGCTTAAGGACACGTTGGGCGATCTGACCGGCCTCGACGCCGTTGTCGTCGGCCGATCAATACTGGTCGGCAAACCGATGGCTCAGCTGCTGCTCGCCGAAAATTGCACCGTTACCATGGCGCATAGCCGGACCCGCAACCTTCCCGATGTCGTCCGCCGCGCCGATATCGTGGTCGCCGCCGTTGGCCGCGCCGAAATGGTCAAAGGCGACTGGCTGAAAGACGGCGCCGTTGTAATCGATGTCGGCATCAACCGGCTGGACCCCGAACCGGGCAAGGAAAAGGGCCGTCTGGTCGGCGATGTCGCCACCGCCGAAGCGCTCGACCATGTCCGGGCGATCACTCCGGTGCCGGGAGGGGTTGGCCCGATGACCATTGCGGTGCTATTGCGCAATACGCTGGTCGCCGCATCCGCGCGCGCCGGACTGGACAAACCAAAGGGTCTCTAATGCGAATATTTGCCGCTCTCGGAATCGCACTGCTGCTGGCCGGTTGCGCCGCCGGCGGTGGTCGCCCTGGTGACCGTGAAAGCTATAATCGGGTCATGGGCAAGCCCGTTGCCAATCCCAGTGCCATTGTGCAAGCCGAGCTGGCGTTTGCGCGCTTGGCCCGGGAAGAGGGGCAATGGACCGCCTTTCGCGAAACCGCTGCCGATGATGCGATCATGTTCACCCCCGATCTGGTCAATGCGCAGCAATGGCTGAAGGGCAAGGCCGATCCGGCACAGGCCGTAACTTGGCAGCCACATCATATCTATATGTCCTGCGACGGCAGCACGGCGGTTTCCACCGGTGCCTGGCAGAATGCCAAAGGCGAATCCGGCCATTTCACCACCATCTGGCAGCAGCAGGATTTCGGTCAGCGCCGTCCGGACAAGAAGATCGAGTGGAAATGGGTTTTTGACGATGGCGAGCCGCTGGATACGCCGCTTGCGGAACCCGACTATGTGGAAACCGATATCGCGTCCTGCAAGCCCACAATTGTGGCTGGCACCGTGCCCACGGGCCTGACAGCGAAGGGTATGACAGCGACATCCCCCGATCGCAGTCTGGTCTGGCATGCAGCATTCACCGCAGACGGTTCGCGCGTCGTTTATGTAGATCTGGCACAAGATGATGGCAGCTTCAAACGGGTGCATGAATATAAGGTCCCTGCACCAACCTCATGATCGAACTTTTCATCTCTTCCTTCATCACCTTTTTCGTGGTGATTGACCCGCCGGGCTGCGCGCCGATTTACGCCAGCCTGACCAGCGATGCACCACCACGCGACCGCCGGATCATGGCAATACGGGCGATAGTCGTTGCCGCGGTCATTTTGCTGGTGTTCGCCCTGTTCGGGGAACAAATGTTGGGTGCGCTGGGCATCAGCCTGGACAGCTTCCGGATTGCCGGTGGCATCATGCTCTTCCTGATCGCGCTGGAAATGGTGTTCGAGAAGCGCACGGAACGGCGCGAGGACCGGGCGCAGGAGATTATCGAACAGCCGGAAATCGAGGATGTCTCCATCTTCCCGATGGCGATGCCGATGATCGCCGGACCGGGATCGATTGCTGCTGTCATGCTGCTGACATCGCAGAACGACAGCATCGACAACGCGATGATCATTCTTGGCGCGCTCGGATCGGTGCTCTTGCTGACGCTGATCGGATTGCTCGCGGCCGGGCCACTGATGCGGATCTTGGGTAACAAGGTCGAGGCAGTCATCACCAGGGTACTCGGTGTGCTATTGGGCGCGCTTGCAGTGCAATTCGTGGTCGACGGGCTGAACGCCAGCTTTTGATCCTTCGGGTGAGGCATTGCTCCCCCGATTGATCGGCGACTTTTGGTCGATCAGTCGCTGATCACCCCGGTTCCCTGTAGTAATTTCAAGGCGCGGTCCGCCAGCAAGGGATTGGTAATCAGGCGCCGGAGCAATTGTTCCTGGGTTTCATCCTTCTCGCTTCCATAGGTGGCGACCAGCCGATCCCATGAAGCGCGCGACTCCGGGATCCGGCCATTTTTGGCATAGACCATGGCCATGGCAATATCATAATAGGGGCCGACACCGGTACTGGACGGAACGATTTTCTCCGCGAATTCGAGCGCTTCCTTGTCTCTGCCTTCGGCCAGCAGCGTCAGCACCAGCGCCGTCTCGGCAACGATCGAACCGCGCGGGTCCAAAGCAATTGCCCGGCGCAGATATTGGATGGCAGCAGGATCATCACAGGCGAACAGATAGGCGCCGGTCTGGGCCTGGATAGTTGCTTCATACGGGTCCAGTTCAGCCGCTTTTTCGGCGAACTCCTTACCCCGACTGCAATTGCGATTGAAAAAACTGGATCGGGCAAGAGCGAAGTTTGCCGACGCATCTTCTCGGCCGCGAACCATCGCGCGGCGAGCATATTCCAAACCTGCCTCCGGGTCGGGCTGTTTGCCGGTCGCCTCTTCTCGCAAAAAGGAAAGGAACGAGGCTGCGGAGAGAATGTGGCTGTCCAGAGGGTCGGCGGCGAGCGATTTTTCGATGCATGAATTGACCACTGGCAACAGATCTGGATCGCGGTTGGCCCGGTAGCTCTCGAACCGCAGCAGGCAGGCATAGCCGATCATCGCATCATCGGGCAGGCGTTTGCGCTGGTCGGTAGCGATTACCCCATAAATGCTGGCAATGCGGCTGGCGATCGGCCCAAGTTTTTCGGGATATTCAGAGGTTGAATCAGGCAAAGCGATTGTTGTCGACCAGATTTTCTCGTTTTACACCAACGAGGTCAGCGAGAAAGCGACTTCCGGCCCGCTCGATCCGCTTACCAGTTGGCTTTCAAACAGATAGGCGTTTTGACCCTCTTCGGAGGTAAGGTCAGACCCGTTAGCGGCTACTAGGCGCACTTGCGACGAACTGGCGAAGGCATCTTCGAAAAAAAGCTCTATGCCAGAGGCACGGGCACTGGTTGATGCCGATGGTTCCTGCTGCGTGGCCGCAATATAAATTTTCGGCGGCTGCGCATAGCTGTCGGAAGCCATTGTTTTGCTGCCCGGATCCGGGGTTGCGGCACTTAGCCACCAAATCAATCCGATCGCCATGATCAGCAAAAGTGCGGCGAGTCCGATCATGGTCTGGCGGTCATTGAACCACCGAAGCGGGGCATTGGTGTTTGGCGAAGCGCCATCGAGAGCAATATTATCAAGGCCTGACCTGCTCAGCTTGTCTTCCGGTTTGGTCTCATCCACCTCAATCTCGACGGCATAATGGCCAATCGGGATATGCAGCCGCGTCGCACCACCGTGAGCCGCATAATGGGCCGCTAGCATCTTGCGCAGCCTGCCGACCTGCACGCGGGGATAGCTGTCGGCCTGAACATCAAAATCTTCGGTGCGCCCGAGTCCGTCAACCGCAACCTGATAAGCCTTTGGTGGGTTGCCGGGATTGGCAATGGCCTCTTCCACCAGATAGCTCAACAGTTGCGACATGACTGGTGAGCGAATGAAGTCAGGCGATTGCAAAAGCGCATGGGTTTCCGCGCGGAGCAGCTTGGCTCTTCGCTCAGCCGAAATCGGAGAGGACATCATCCCGTTCTCCCATTGGTGATTTTGGTATCGCTTCTGGTCGAATTCCGCGGCAGCAAAATGATCACGGAAATGCAACCCGGTCTCGCAGGCTGATCCAGCCTTCGCTGCCAACGATGATGTGGTCGTGTACGGTTAACCCTAGTTCCTCTGAAGCCTTCAGCAGCCTCCGGGTGGCTTCGATATCGCCTTCGCTCGGGCTGGGATCGCCGGATGGATGATTGTGGGCCAGGATCATGGCCGATGCGTCCAGGGCGAGTGATCGTTTCAATATCTCGCGCGGATAGATAGGCGCTTCGGAAACCGTGCCCCGGCTGACGACCTCATCGCTGATCAGGCGGTTTTTGCTGTCGAGAAACAAGACGCGCACTTCTTCGACCGGCAATCGCGCCATCGCGACGATAAGATATTCAATCACGTCGGTGGCCTTGGACAGGCAAATGCGTTCCAGCATCTTGTCCTTTGACGATACGAGCATGGCTTCGCGCACCAGGGACAAGATTGCCCGGGCGGGATTGCTTCTGGTCGTTCGTGAATCAGAGTGCAGGACGGCCCCGATGGAACCGAATTCTGCGATCAATGACGCCGCGACGGCAGAC
>PFJE01000065.1:689-6317 GCA_002783865.1 Sphingomonadales bacterium CG_4_10_14_3_um_filter_58_15 | reverse complement strand
GCGGCACCGGCGGCTCTCGCATCGTCGAGCAGGATAAAGGGACGGTCGGTAGAAAACATGGCCCCCTCTAATTGCTTTTGTCCCGCTTCGTCCATAAACATCGCACAACAGAATAACGGGATGAGTTTATGATACGCAAATGGTCGACCGCGATGATGATGGCTGCAACGATGATCGCCGGGCCGTCGCCAGCGCTGGCGCAGGATGCTGCGCCCAAACCCTCCGCGCTGGTGGCCGATCAGATCCCCGGCATACCGCTGGACATGGTCGAACGGACTCGCCCCTATATGGAATATCGCACCGCCAGCTTCGTCGACTGGGACCCGAAAAGCGGCGCGATGCTGGTGTCGACGCGCTTTGCCGATACCAGCCAGCTGCACCGCGTCGCGGCGCCGATGCGGCAGCGGGAGCAGCTGACCTTTGGCAGCGAGCCGGTCTATTCGGCTCGCTACGCGCCCGACGGATCGGCCCTGTTGTTCGAGAAAGACAGCGGCGGCAACGAGGTCGACCAGATCTATGCGCTGACCAACGGTCGTCCCGAGATGCTCACCGACGGCACCAGCCGCAACAGTCTCGGTCCCTGGTCGAGCAGCGGCAAGCTGGTCGCTTTTGGCTCGAACAAGCGGACCGGGCTTTACAATGACATCTATCTGATGAACCCGGCCAACCCGGACAGCGCCAAGATGCTGATCGCGTCGACCGGCGGCGGCTGGTTTCCGATCGACTTTTCGCCGGATGACAAGCAGCTGCTGGTGTTCAACTATGTTTCGGTGTCCGACAATCAGCTGTATCTGATTGATATTGCAAAGGGTACATCGCGCAAGCTGACCGACAGCAACAAGCCGGTCGGCTATGACGGGCTGAAATTCGCGCCCGACGGCAGGCTCTGGGCAGCCTCGGACAATGGCAGTGATGTCAAACGTCTCGGCGTGCTCAATCTGGAAACCTCTCTGTTCGAACCTCTGGTCGACGAGAAAATCTGGGATATCACCGATTTCGATATCAGCAAGGATGGCCGCTGGATCGCCTTTGAAGTCAATCAGGCGGGGCGGTCGGTGCTGAAATTCTACGACGTGCAGAACGGCACGGTGCGCAGCGTCGATACGCTACCCGCCGGGGTGATCAGCGGTGTCACATTTGCGCCGTGGGGGGAGCTGGGTATCACCCTTAACAGCAACCAGACCGGCACCGACGCCTATAGCGTCAACCCGGAGACGCTGGTCGTTACGCGCTGGACCAGGAGCGAGATCGGCGGCCTGGATGCCGCCGCCAACGTCGCGCCAGAACTGATCGAGATCGAGAGCTTTGACGGCGAGAAAATGTCCGGCTTTCTCTACCGCCCCGATCCGGCTCGGCACAAGGGCCGACGGCCGCTGATCATCAGCATTCACGGCGGCCCGGAAGGTCAGGCAACACCGCAGTTTCTCGGGCGGAACAATTATCTGGTCAACGAGCTGGGCATTGCCCTGTTCTACCCCAATGTTCGCGGATCGACCGGCTTTGGCAAACGGTTCGTCGCGCTCGACAACGGCCCGTGGCTGCGGGAGAATAGCGTGCTGGATATCGGCGCCTTTCTCGACCAGCTGCGCGGCGACCGGAAAATTGATCGCAAGCGCATCGCCGTCACCGGCGGCAGCTATGGCGGCTATATGACACTGGCTTCGATGCTGCGTTATGGCGAACGGCTGAAGGCCGGGCTGGAAGTCGTCGGCATTTCCAATTTCGTCACGTTTCTGGAAAATACGCAGGCCTATCGCCGCGATCTTCGGCGGGTCGAATATGGCGATGAGCGCGATCCCGAACAGCGCGCCAAGCTGCAGGAGATCAGTCCGCTGGTTCGGGCCAGCGAAATATCGATCCCGCTGATGGTCGTCACTGGCGAAAATGACCCGCGCGTCCCGGCCAGTGAAGCCGACCAGATCGTCTCAGCGGTTCGCGCCAACGGTCGCCCTGCCTGGCATCTGCTGGCACAGAATGAGGGCCATGGCTTCCGCAAAAAGGCCAATGCCGACTATCAGTTCTGGGCGAGTTTGCTGTTCTGGCAGAAATATCTGCTCGACGAGGGGAAATAGCGATGGGGTTTCCGGCATGATCATGAACCAGGACACCCTCCACCTAGACGCGACCGGTGCGGGCTGACTATGCCGCGGTCCATGGCCCAGATGGTTGTTGTCTATGCGCTGGCTCTGGCGGCAACCGGCTTTGCGCTGGAGTGGTTGCAGTATAAATATTTCACCAAAGCCTATTCGGTTGAAATCTATGTCGTGCTGATCGCCGTGGGATTTGCAGCGCTCGGCATCTGGGTCGGTTACCGGCTGACGGTGCAGAAACCCCGTGGGCCGTTTGAACGAAATATTGCGGCGCTTAGGTCACTGGGCATATCGGAGCGGGAACTGGAAGTGCTGGAAGCATTGGCGGGTGGGCAATCCAACAAGGAAATCGCCCGGACGCTGGCGATCTCGCCCAACACGGTCAAGACCCATATCGCGAACCTCTATGGCAAATTGCAGGTCAGTGGCCGGGTGCGGGCGATTGAGGAGGCGCGGAGCCTGCATCTGATCCCCTGATATTTCCGGATGATTGTGGCCCAGTCACCCGTCCGGGTGATTTCCATGGGACGGGTTTGATGCCATAATGGCCACCGTAACGGGAGGAAAAACCATGCAGAAAATTGCTATAACTTACGGAATATTGGCCGGAACCATCACAATAGTGACATTAATCCTCGGTCTGACGGTCAGTGATGGCGGCAGCTTTCTGTCGTCCGAAACTTTCGGCTATCTGACCATGCTGGTGGCGCTGTCGATGATCTTTATCGGCATCAAGCGCTATCGCGATCAGGAGCACGGCGGGGTGATCCGGTTTCTGCCCGCCTTTGCCATGGGCCTCGCCATCGCGGTCATCGCCGGGATTATCTATACCGTCGTCTGGGAGTTCTATTTGATGGTCAGCGGCTATGACTTTATCAACAGCTATGTGAATGCCGCGATCGAGGCCAAACGGAGCGCGAACCTGCCAGCGGAAAAACTGGCCCAGGACATTGCCGCGCTGGAAGAGATGCGCTCCGATTACGGCAAAATCTATATTCGCATGCCGATGACCTTTCTCGAGATTTTTCCGGTCGGGCTGGTAATCGCACTGATTTCTGCAGCGGTACTGAGAAACCCGAAGATCCTGCCGACCCGCCAAACTTCGTAACAGAGGAGAATGACAATGAAACTCGGAGCCTTTTCGATAAGCCTGTCGGTCAAGGATATCGCTCGTTCGAAAGCCTTTTACGAGCAGCTCGGCTTTACCAAATTTCATGGTGACGAAGACCAGAAATGGCTGATGCTGAAGAACGGCGAGACGGTGATCGGTCTGTTCGAAGGGATGTTCCCCAAGAACATGCTCACCTTCAACCCCGGCTGGGATCAGGGTGCCCAAAATATCGACGATTTTGACGATGTCCGCGATATTCAGAAGTCATTGCTGGCAGCGGGCGTGGAACTCGACACCCAAGCCGAAGGCAGTGATGGGCCGGGCAGCATCATGCTGACCGATCCCGATGGCAATCCGATCCTGATCGACCAGCACCGGTGAATTGCTAATTCCGCAAATTAGGGTGATTGCCAATGCTTGCACGGATCGCGTCCAGCGCCGGTTTGCGCATCGCTGATTTCTGATAGGCATAGGCATGACCGGGCAGCTTGGCGAGCTGACCGGCAATTGAGGTCGCTGTGCTGACCACCTTGTCCGGCTCGGCCAGCATATCGAGATAGCCAGCCTCGACGGCGCCTTTTGGATCATAGATGAATGCCTGGATCATCGCACGGGTCTGGTGCAGCGGGCTGAGCCGCTCGCGCGCCAGCTCTACCGCGAAGACCGGCAAGGTCATGCCAGTGATCGATTCATTCGCGCCCAGCTTATATTCGCCCGCTGCCCCGATCCGGGTATCGCACGACATCAGCAGAAAAACGCCCATGGCAATGGCGTGGCCGGTGCAGGCAGCCACCACCGGAAGCGGACCACCATAGAGACGGAGCACCAGTTCCGAAGCACGGTCGAGCAAACGGACGGAATCGTCGCGAGTGAAACTGCCCATCATGCCGAGATCAAAGCCGCCGGAAAAACGGCCTTCACGGCCAGCCAGCACAATCGCCTTGGCCTCGGCCTCGGCTTTGTCGAGCGCTTCGTTGAGCGCCTCCATCAGTTCGAAATTGACGGCATTGGCCTTGCCATCGTCCAAGGTGATCAGCGCCACATCATTCTGGATATCGACGGAAATGCTCATTGTCTGTTTTCCTTAGGATCAATTTAATTGATCAGTTAAATCTATGCGGAAATTCGGACAGGTCAATCACAAAATGGGCCGTTCAAACCGCTCGCGGCGAGCGTTGGATCGAAAGGTGAAGATACCGTAACGGCAGATGGTTCAAACCAGCTGCCCTAACAATTTTGACAAACGCGCCACATCGTCGGGATCATGATAAAGCGCAAAGCCAATACGCAATACATCGCCGCGAGAATCGGTCATGACATTCTGATCTTCGAGCATTTTGTGGAGCGCTGACGCAGAATCCCCGCGAAAAGCCAGAAAGCGCGCATGGGCGTGGCCGTCAATAGGGTTGAGCAAGGCAAAATCTGCCAGTTGTGTGTCCTCAAGAAACTGCGCTTGCAGACCCGCAACATGATCCGAAATCACGGCCGTCGTCAGGCCTTCTCGGTTGAGCATATTCTGGACGGCATTGAACCTGTAGAGTCCGGAAGGATCAAAGGTACTGCCCAGAAACCGCCGACCATCTGGCGCATAGCCCACTTCGCCGGGCGGCAAGGCAAGATCGTCAAAAGCCGCATACCATCCGGTGACCGCCGGGCGTTTGCCATAACCGTGAGGCGCGTGCAGGAAGCAGGCTCCTTCGCCCACCATCGCATATTTGTAGCCGCCTGACAGGTAAAAAATCCGGTCGGCGATTTGGGACATATCGGTTTCGATCGCCATAAAGCCGTGATAGCCGTCGATCACCACCCATGGGCCATCGGGACGGGCCAGCGCTGCCAGCGAGTCGAGATCGGAAATGATGGTACCGGAATTGAACAAAACATGGCTGGCGAAAATCAGATCAAATTGACCTGTCCGAGCGGTTTCAACCAATGTCTCCGGCGATGCCGTTTCCAGCAGCACCTCGCCCGTTTCTGCCCAGCGAGTCATTTGTCGGCGAAAGCTGTGAAACTCGCCATCGGTCGCCAGCACCCGGACCGGCCGCGTCGGAATGGCAGATATCAAGCGCACGATAAAATCATGCGTATTCGGCGCGAAGCAAAGGGTCGCTGGATCGGGTAGCTTCAATTCGTCCGCAACATGGCGCTGCGCTCCGGACCAGACCGGCCCCATGATCTTGTCCCATTTGTGATCGGCCAGCGCTGCTGCATCGCGCCAGGCAGCCATATGGCCGACATGGCTGGCATCGGGCCAGAGATGGTGACTATGGGCAGCGAAATGCAGGCGATCGGGATTGGCAGAAAGCGCTTTGGAAAACAGATGTTTCCAGCTCATAATTGCGTCCGCAGCGACCATAGTTCGGGAAAGGCCCGCTTGCCGACGGTGCTCTGCAGATAAGAAACGCCTGCCGTACCACCAGTGCCCAT
>PFJE01000065.1:0-652 GCA_002783865.1 Sphingomonadales bacterium CG_4_10_14_3_um_filter_58_15 | reverse complement strand
ACCACCAGTGCCCATCTTGCCGCCAATGATACGCTCCACCGTCAGCACATGCTTGTGCCGCCAGGTTGCCATGGCGTCGTCGAGATCGACCAGTTTCTCGGCCAGCTGATAGAGTTCCCAATATTTTTCGGGGTTGCGATAGACTGCGAGAAAGGCCGCCTCGACCTGTTCGGACGGCTTGTGGGGCCGGGCGAAATCGCGGTCGAGCAGCTCCGGCGCGATCGCGAAGCCGGCCCGGGCCAGCGCCGCGATCGCATCGTCCCAGATGCTCGGCTGGTCGAGCGCCGCCTGCATCGCCGCCTGCGCCTCGGGCCGGTCCTCCTGATATTTCAGAAAGGTCTTGTCCTTGAGGCCGAGCATATATTCGACGGTGCGAAACTGGTCGGACTGAAAACCGGAACTGGGGCCCAGCACATGGCGGAAGCGGGTATAGTCGCTAGGCGTCATCGTCGACAGGACATCCCAGCTGAGCGTCATCACCGCCTGGATCCGGCTGACCCGGGCGAGTGCCTTATACGCGGGGACCAGCGCGTCGGCCCGAACCTGCTGCTTTGCGAAGCGCATCTCGCGGATGATCTGCTTGAGCCACAGCTCCTTGGTCTGATGGATGATGATGAACAGCATCTCATCGTCGAGATCGGAGCGGGGATGC
>PFJE01000085.1 GCA_002783865.1 Sphingomonadales bacterium CG_4_10_14_3_um_filter_58_15 | reverse complement strand
CCCTTCTCCCGTGAGGGAGAAGGATACAGAGCCTTATGACCCCGGACTTGATCCGGGGGCATTAGGCGGCGTTGGATGAGGGTGTTCTGTACTCTGAAGCGCAGAACGCCCTCATCCAGCTGCGACTGACGAACAAGTTCGTAAGTCTTCACATCCTTCTCCCTCACGGGAGAAGGGGTAAAAACCGCTGTCCTACATCGGCCCAATCACTTATTATCTCCGCTTGGCTCTTTGATAATTTGAATAAGATCGGCGGCGCTACACGCTCGCATCGACCGCATCCCGCCCCAAAGTTTACACTCGCCGCCCGTCTGGTGTCCAACAAAGTCTGGATTTCTGCCGCTTTGGGCCAAAGGTCACAGAAAATAAAAGCGCGCGTTTCTGTAAAGTTTTCGACACGCTTCAACAAAGTCTTGGCTCACACGAAGACGCAAAGCCGCCAACAATGAAAAGCTGGGCACAATCGCTTCGCGCCTTCGCGGCTTCGCGCGAGTCCAATGAAGGACCCGAAAGTCGTCCACTTGTGACACCGCGGACCAGCTTTTCACTGGCCGTACACATCCCCCGTCGATCAGATCGCTGATCAACGCAGCTCCGCTTCGGTAAATTCCCCTTCTTTTTCTTGCGAATCCGGGAATCTGCGTCTAAAGGGCTGGTTCTTTCCGAAACCATGCATATATCCGAACACAGTCAAATGACTGACACCCGGAGTTTATGTGGAAACCGGCGAGAAAGTTTAGGGAATCAAGCATGGCAAAAGTCAATCCAGGCGAATTCATGAATCAGGTCAAGGCCGAGACCAACAAGGTCGTCTGGCCAACCTGGCCGGAGACCGTCCGCACGGCGATCCTCGTACTGATCATGACCACCATATTGGGCTTGTTTTTTCTGGGCGTTGATTCGATTTTTAACGGGATTGTAGCCTGGCTCCTGAGCCTTGCATAAACGCCCCACACAGATTTTTTAGGTTATTCGCATGGCACGCTGGTACATCATTCACGCTTATTCGGGCTTTGAACACAAGGTCAAGGAAGCCATTGAGGCGGACGCCAAGCGTCTCGGGCTGACCGAACTGGTCGAGGATATCGAAGTCCCGACCGAGACGATTACCGAAGTCAAGCGCGGCAAGAAGATTCAGTCGGAGCGCAAATTCTTCCCCGGCTATGTGCTGGCGAAGCTGGAAATGACCGATGATGTTTATCACTTGGTCAAGAACCAGCCCAAGGTCACCGGCTTCCTCGGCAGCAGCGGCAAACCACAGGCGATCAGCGAAGCCGAAGCCGCGCGCATTCTCAACACCAAGGAAGAAGCCGCCAACGCTCCGAAAGAACGGATCACGGTCAGCTACGAAATTGGCGACGAGGTCAAGGTCAAGAGCGGCCCGTTCAACAGCTTCAACGGCATTGTCGAGGAACTGGATTTCGACAAGAACAAGGTCAAGGTTTCCGTGTCCATCTTCGGCCGCGCAACCCCGGTCGAACTGGACTTTGGCGAAGTCGACCTGATTAGCTAATCGTGTTCCGCACTTGCCTGTCCTCGCGCAGGCGGGGAATGCGGAACCGGTGCGGCAAGAAGCAAGGTTTGCGATTGCCGCGCAAAGCTCCGGATCCAGTCCGGAGCACAACAAAATTCCGGAGCTTGCTCCAGAATACCAGTGTGGGAGGAGAGCATGCTCTCCGTTTGACCACTTAATTTGCGGGTGCGGCAATTTCGCCAATCCCAAAAGAATGAAAGGACAGCCAAATGGCTAAGAAAATTGATGGTTATATCAATTTGCAAGTACCTGCCGGTATTGCAAATCCATCCCCGCCGATCGGCCCAGCATTGGGTCAGCGCGGCGTCAATATCATGGAATTCTGCAAGGCGTTTAACGCGGCAACGGACAAGCTTGAAAAAGGCACGCCGATCCCGACCAAGATCACGGTCTATGGCGATCGCAGCTTCACCTTTGAAACCAAGACCCCGCCAGCCAGCTATCTGATCAAGAAGACGGCCAAGCTGAAAAAGGGTTCGAGCGAACCGGGCAAAGTCGCAGGCGGAACGATCAAGGCTTCGCAGATCAAGGAAATCGCCGAAACGAAAATGCCCGACCTCAATGCCAACAGCATTGAGCAGGCTATGAAAATCATTTCAGGCACCGCGCGCTCGATGGGCGTAGAAGTGGTGGAGGGATAAGAACATGGCGAAACTCTCCAAAAAAATGCAGGCGATCAATGCAAAAGTCGATCGCGAAAAAATATATGGCATCGATGAAGCGATCAAGACGCTGAAAGGCCTCGCTTCGACCTCGAAGTTTGACGAGACCCTCGACGTCGTGCTCAATCTGGGTGTTGACCCCCGCCATGCGGACCAGATGGTCCGCGGCGTGGTTTCGCTGCCATCGGGTACCGGCAAGGAAACCCGCGTTGCGGTGTTTGCCAAGGACGCGAAAGCGGACGAAGCACGCGAAGCTGGCGCCGATACCGTTGGCGCTGAAGATCTGATGGAAGCCATGCAAGGCGGCGATCTCAACTATGATCGCATCATCGCCACACCGGACATGATGGGCCTCGTCGGTCGTCTCGGTAAGGTGCTTGGTCCAAAAGGCCTGATGCCTAACCCGAAACTCGGCACGGTTACCCCGAACGTCGGGCAAGCGGTCAAGGATGCCAAGGGCGGCCAGATCGAATATCGCGTTGAAAAAGCCGGTATCATCCATAACGGCATTGGCAAGACCAGCTTCTCCGAAGCCGATCTGCGCAAGAATTTCGATGCGCTGGTCAGTGCGGTCGTCAAAGCAAAGCCAGCCGGCGCCAAGGGCAAATATGTCCGCAAAGTCGGACTGAGCACGACCATGGGCCCAGGCCTCAAGGTTGATCTCGGCGAGATCGAAGGCGCCTGATTCGCCATCCGTCATCCCCGACCGATTAGGGGATGGCACAATAAGCTGTTAGAAAAAGGCCGGGCGCGATCCCGGCCTTTTTTCATGCCGCATTTTATTAAGGACCAGCAATGACCCGATTGCAGATCAGCGCGGAACTATCCTACCGCCTCCCCGCTCCCTGCACCATTTTGGTCCAGGTCGAGGCAGCAGCGACGGCGGAACAGCGGCTCGACGACTCCACCGTCCGCATAGGCCCTGCCGACGACAAGACCATCGTCCCCGCCCATGACCGGATCGGCACCAGGCTGTGGACCACGCAGCAGGACCAGCTCACCGTCTCCTATGCCGCGCAGGTCACGGTTGATCGCGCCAATCCGGATTTTGCCACCCTGTCCGCAACCCCGCTTTCCGACCTCCCGGGCGAGGCCGTGCCTTATCTGTTCAACTCGCTCTATTGTTCGGTCAGCGCCTTTGATCACATGATCACGGGTGAATTTGCCGACCTGAAGGGCGGCCCGCTGGTAGCGGCGATGGCGGACCATATCGGACAGGTCATGACCTATGGATCGGACAGCGACAACGCCCACACCAATGCCCGGCAAAGCTATGATGCGGGCAAAGGCGTATGCCGCGACTATGCCCATATCCTGATCAGCATGGCCCGGTCCGCCGACATCCCGGCCCGCTTTGCCAGCACCTATGCGCCCGATGTCGAGCCGCAGGATTTTCACGCCGTGCCGGAGGTTTTCCTCGATGGCCGCTGGCACCTGATAGACCCCACCGGCATGGCGCAGGCATCGGAAATGGCAGTAATCGGCATCGGCCGCGACGCCACCGATGTCTCCTTCCTCACCGCCTTCGGCAGCATGAATATGGTCGAGCAGCGAGTGAGCGTCACCCGCGCCTGAGCCGCGCCGGTCAATTTCCGGCTTTCAAACCGGATCATTTTTCCTTTAAGCTTGTCACCGGACCATATTCGGGAGGAAAATATGCACAAGGGCTCCTGCCTCTGCGGTGCCATACAGATTGAAGTCGCGGGCGACCTGCCCGAGGCCGACGCCTGCCACTGTAGCCAGTGCCGCAAGCAATCCGGCCACTACTGGGCCTCGACCGACGTCCCGACCAGCGCCGTCACCATAGAGGGCGAAGATCATGTCCGCTGGTATCAATCCTCGGAAAAGGTCCGCCGCGGCTTCTGCGAAACCTGCGGTGCCTTTCTGTTCTGGGACCCGATCCACCACGACAAGATCGCCATCGCCATGGGCTGTTTCGACCAGCCGACCGGCACCAAAATCTGGAGCCATATTTTCGTCGCCGACAAGGGCGATTATTACGAGATTGAACCGGGGGTCCTGCAGCGGGATGCATAGCTCCCCATTTGCCCGGTTGTCGCCCTGATCCGGAGCCGGACATTAAACGGGACCATCTTTACAGTGAGCATGACACACACAGGGTTTGGAAATCGCGCCTGTCCCATGTAACGGTGCAGTAGCGATGCTCTCGATAAACGGGAGTCGGGGGTGAGCTTGATGCATTTTAGAACCTGGTCCTCTATCCGCCGCGCGGTTGCGGCATGACCTCCGGGCGGGATTGGCTCGACCAAGCCACGCGCAAGATTGAGGCGGACTATAACCGATCGGCCGATACCCATCTGGTGCAAGTCGAGTTGCCGCATCATCCGGGCATTGAACTCTATCTGAAGGATGAAAGCTCGCATCCGACCGGCAGCCTGAAGCACCGTCTGGCCCGCTCGCTGTTTCTCTATGCGCTGTGCAACCAGTGGATTGGCCCCCAAACCACGGTGATCGAGGCCTCTTCAGGATCCACCGCGGTTTCCGAAGCCTATTTCGCCCGGATGCTTGGTCTGCGCTTTATCGCGGTGGTCCCAAAGACGACGGCCGCAGCCAAGCTGAAAGCGATCACATTCCAGGGTGGCGAAATCTGTGCCGTTGATGATCCGCAAAGCGTTTACGAGGTCTGTCACCGGCTCGCTGAAGAAACCAACGGCCATTTTCTGGACCAGTTTACCTTTGCCGAGCGCGCCACCGACTGGCGCGGCAACAACAATATCGCCGAAAGCATCTTCGCCCAGATGGGCCACGAGGTCCACAAGGTCCCGAGCTGGATCGTCTGCGGTGCCGGCACCGGCGGCACCTCTGCCACCATCGGACGGTTCATCCGCTTGCAACGACACGCGACACAATTATGCGTCGCTGATCCGACGGCATCGATCTTTCACCAGCATTTTGCCGATCGCACGATTGAGTCTTTGCCGGATGGATGCAGTTCACGGATTGAAGGCATTGGCCGCGCCAGGGTTGAGCCGAGTTTCATTCCATCCGTGATTGATCGCATGATTCCCGTGGATGACGGCCACAGCATCGGCGCGATGCATGCGCTTTCGGACTATCTCGGCCGCCGCGTTGGCGGATCGACCGGCACCAATTTCTGGGCCTGCGCGAAATTGATCGAGGAAATGGCCGCCAGCGGAGAAACGGGAAGCGTCGTGACCTTGCTGTGCGATGGCGGCGAACGCTATGCCAATACCTATTATGACGACAGCTGGCTGACGGATAGCGGCCTGGATTGGCAGCCCAGCCGCGACCGCCTCGCGGAGTTGCTTAAAGCCTGAACCAAAACCATGGACAGAGCCACCACGACAGGATCGCCAAACCTTCTCCCGTGAGGGAGAAGGATACGAAGCCTTATTCGCGAAGCGGATTAGGCGCAGTTGGATGAGGGCGTTCTGCCTTCTACGGCTAGGAACGCCCTCACCCAGCTACGACTAGGCAACAAGTTGCCAAGTCTCCACATCCCTCTCCCTCACGGGAGAGGGAAAAAGTCCGCTGCGGCCCCTTCCTGTTCTGGGACCC
>PFJE01000019.1 GCA_002783865.1 Sphingomonadales bacterium CG_4_10_14_3_um_filter_58_15 | reverse complement strand
GTGGGAGCTGTGGTGGAACCCCAGCGGATAGGTCGGGCGGTCGGTGAGCAGCTCGATTGCGCCCAGAAATCCACCGGTCTTCTTGACCATTTCGGCGACAAAGGCGCGCTCGTTGATCTTGGCATAGGCGGGGCCGTCTTTTCTCGACACCGTCCAGACAACGGCGGAGCGGTGCTTGCCGTCGGCGTCATCCAGCATCGGCAGGATGGCGAAAGGTCCCGAAGGGAAGAACAGTTCATAGGCCGTGTTGCCATGCGGCTTTTCGTGCGCGATCTTGCAGACGATGGCGCTGTGATCATATTGCCAGTGCGCCATGATGATCCCGGCTTCTTCGCGCATTCGGCTGCCCCGGCCATCTGCGGCGACGAGCAGCGGGGCGGAAAGCCGGTCGCCATTGTCGAGACTGATGTCGACGAGATGCGCCCCGCGTTCGCAGGAAGCAACCTGTGTCGACAGATGGAGACTGATCGCCTTATGGGCCTGAGCTGCCTCGAACAGAAGTCGGCGCAGCACCGCATTTTCGACCATGATGCCCATCGGCCCCTCGCCCGCACCGGGCACGAAGTCGAGCGTACCGGGCTTAAGCCCGTCATTGACCAGAATTTTTTCGATATCACAGCCATGCGGCCTTAATTTGTTGGCCAGTCCGATCGCGTCAAACATATTCCAGCTGGCGCTGTTGATCGCAGAAACCCGCGCATCATTTCCCGGGTTGAGCAAGTCGTCCGGTTCGGCGCGGTCGATGATCGCCACCTGCAACCCATGAGCAGCCAGAGTCAGCGCCTGAGTCAGACCGATCATCCCTGCGCCCAATATGATGATATCGCTTTTCCGAGAATCAATTGCCATGGAGACCGCCTTTCCGAGCCATAATATAGCTTACAGGTAGGCATCGATGGCCCGGAAAGAAAGGCAAATCCGGTAAAATAACGCCAAGAAACTTGACGGCGAGTCCCCGATTCGCGCAAAGGAGCAGATAGTTAATGCTCGCCTTTGGCTGGGGTGACGCACGGGAGTATATGATGGCGCAAAATGCCAATGAAGCAAACTGGCGCGAGATCATGCGCCTCAGCCTGTTGCGCAGCGGTGCCCTGATCGGGGCCATCGCGATCTATCTCGCGACGATATTCCTGTTGCTGGCGCTGGCCACCTATTCCCCCAGCGACCCGTCGTTCAACACATCGGCGGGCAGCGTCGAGCATAATTGGATGGGGATTTTTGGGTCCTATCTGGCCGACCTGCTGCTGTTGCTGATCGGGCTGCCGGTGGTGCTGTTCCTGCCGCTGCTGCTGTTGCTGGCCAACCGGCTTTGGCGCGATATCCCGCAACCCGGCTGGAAGCAGCAATTGCTGTGGTGCCTGCTCGCTGCGTTGCTGGTCGGCACCGGTCTGGCCTTGTGGTTCCCGGAACCGCAAATGGAATTGCCCTCGGGTCTTGGCGGGCTGGCCAGCATGCTGATTGCCAATGGCACCAGCGCGGGTCTCAATGCGGCATCTGCCAGCTGGAGCGGTCTGATTTCCGGTATATTGATTGCGCTGACGCTGACCGGCGGTCTCATTCTCGGCTATTTCAGCCTGCGGCTCGACAAGCCTTTATTCTCTGGTTCATCCTTCAAGATGCCGGAGGTAAAAAGTCCTTTCGCGGCGAAAGAAGACGATCTGGTGATCGAGCCGGACCGGTCTGGCGTAGCCAAGCCCAAGAAAGATCCTGCTCCGCGCAAAGCGGTCCAGCCTGACACCCGGCCACCGCCGGAGATCAGTGACCGTGCTTTGCCGCCGAAAAAGGCCGGTGCGAACAAGGCCAAGCAGGGTGATTTCTTCGGGCCTTATGTGCTGCCGTCACTCGACCTGCTGACCCCTGCCCCGGAGCAGAATAACAATGTGATCGACAAGGCCGGGCTGGAGCGCAATGCGCGGCTGCTGGAATCGGTGCTCGACGATTTCCACGTCAAGGGCACGATCAACGCGGTCCGGCCGGGGCCGGTGGTTACGATGTACGAGCTGGAACCGGCTCCGGGCATCAAGGCCAGCCGCGTCATCCAGCTGGCTGAGGATATCGCGCGCAATATGTCGGCGCTGTCGGCGCGCGTTGCCGCCATTCCCGGACGCACGGTGATGGGTATCGAACTGCCCAACGCCAATCGTGAGATGGTCGTGCTGCACGAAATGGTCGGCAGCGACAGCTTCGCCGAACAGACCGGCAAGCTGCCGATCATTTTGGGCAAGAATATCTCCGGCGATCCGGTGATCGCCGATCTCGCGCCGATGCCGCATCTGCTGGTCGCCGGTACCACCGGTTCGGGTAAATCGGTCGGCCTCAACTGCATGATATTGTCCTTGCTCTACCGGCTGACGCCCGACGAGTGCAAGATGATCATGATCGATCCGAAGATGCTGGAACTCAGCACCTATGACGATATTCCGCATCTGCTGTCACCTGTGGTGACCGAGCCGGCTAAGGCCATAAGAGCGCTGAAATGGGCGGTCGAGCAGATGGAAGAACGCTACCGGATGATGTCCTCCCTCTCGGTGCGAAACCTCGCCAATTACAACGAGAAGGTGAAAAACGCCAAGGCCAAGGGGCAACCGCTCGGACGCCGCGTCCAGACCGGCTATGATCCCGAAACCTCGCGCCCGATCTACGAGGAAGAGCAGCTCGATTATCAAGTGCTGCCGCAGATTGTGATCATCGTCGACGAGCTGGCCGACCTGATGATGACCGCGGGCAAGGAAGTCGAATTTCTGATCCAGCGGCTGGCGCAAAAGGCGCGCGCCGCGGGTATCCACCTGATCATGGCGACGCAGCGGCCCTCGGTCGATGTCATCACCGGTGTGATCAAGGCCAACCTGCCGACCCGGATCAGCTTTCATGTTACCTCGAAGATCGATTCACGGACGATTTTGGGCGAACAGGGGGCAGAGCAGCTGCTCGGCAAGGGCGACATGCTGTACATGCCCGGCGGCAAGCAATTGACTCGCGTCCATGGCCCGTTCGTCTCCGATGACGAAGTCCGGCGCGTCGCCGATCACTGGCGTTCGCAAGGTCAGCCCGATTATATCCAGGCTGTAACAGAGGAACCGGAAGATGGCAGTTTTGCCCTCGACGGGGCTGACTTGAGCGACAACAAGGAAGACCGGCAATATGCGCAGGCCTGCCAGATTGTCTTCGAAAGCCAGAAAGTATCGACCAGCTGGCTGCAGCGGCAACTCAGGATCGGCTATAATAGCGCTGCCCGGATCATCGACCGGATGGAGGAAGATGATTTCATCAGCGCACCGAATCATATCGGCCGCCGCGAAGTGCTGCGCGATCAAAATGGTGAGCCACTCTAGCCGTCTTCCTGACAGAGTGATTAAGCCATTGTTCAATCGCGGATGGCTAGGCGGACGTCTAAATATTCTGGAGTTTTTGTAATGTTGAAATATGGTTTCGCCTTGATCGCCGCGCCGCTGGCCCTGACCGCCAGCCTGCCGGCCACCGCCCAGCAAAGCCCGACCGACAGCCTTGCCAAGATTTCGACCCATTTGCGGTCGATGTCGACGATGACCGCGAATTTCACACAGACCGATCGCAGCGGCCAGTTGATGACCGGGAAATTGACCCTGAAGCAGCCCGGCAAGATTCGCTTTCAATATCAGAAAGATGCCAATCTGCTGATCGTCGGCGACGGAAAAGCCCTCACCTTGATCGATTACGAAGTGAATCAGGTGCAGCGCTGGCCGATCAGCAACAGCCCGCTCGCGGCGCTGCTCAATCCGGAACGAGACCTGTCCAAATATGGCAAAATCGTTCCGACTCGCAATCCCGGCGTGCTGAGCGTCGAGGTCAGCGATCCGAAGCGCCCGGAATATGGCATAATCACAATGGTTTTTACCAAGAAACCGGGAGCGCCAGGCGGTCTGAGCCTGGACGGCTGGGTATCGCTGGATTCGAAAAATAACCGGACGTCGATCCGCCTTTCCAACCAGAAGTTTGGTGTGCCTGTCGCCAACAGCACCTTCAACTGGGACGATCCCCGCCGGAAAAGCCGCGGCAAGCGATGAATCGAGACGGGCTACCGATCAGCAGAAATTGATTGATGGTCCGTTCATATTCCCGACAGAAACGCAGGACTATAACCAAATACAGGATGAAGAGAGACAGTCAGGTTTTCCCCCTGTTACCTGACCACAGCAGTTCTCCTTTTCATCTTATGCGTGACGAACGCGAGTTAGCCCCCACCTCCTTAATGCCCCCGGAGGTGGGGGTTTTACTTTACTCCCCCCGCCCGAAATTACCGCATCGCGCTATAGCCTTTGGGCTTGGGTTTCCGAGCGAGCGTGGCTATCAGACTCGGCATGAGTGATACCCTGAAAATCGTCAGCTGGAATATTAACAGCGTCCGCGCCCGGATCCACATCGTCGAACGCTTCCTCACAGAGGAGGCGCCAGATGTCCTGTGCCTGCAGGAAACCAAGGTCCGCAACGAACAATTCCCGGAAGGAATGTTCCGCCGCCTTGGCTATAACCATCAGATCCTGAACGGGCAGCAGATGCACCACGGCGTGGCGATCATCAGCCGGGTGCCGCTGCACAAGGATGAGCGGTTTGACTGGCAGGACAATGGCGAAGCCCGCCATGTCGGCGCCGTGCTGCAAAATGGCGTGCGCATCGAGAATGTCTATATACCGGCGGGCGGCGAAATTCCCGACCGCGACCTCAATCCGAAATTCGGCCAGAAGCTCGATTTCTTTGGCCGGATGACCGAGTGGTCGGCAAATCTGAAAGAACCGACGATCCTGCTGGGTGACTTCAACGTCGCGCCGCTTCCTTCCGATGTCTGGAGCCACAAGGCGCTGATCAAGGTCGTCAGCCATACGCAGGTCGAGATCGACCATCTCTACGCGATGCGCGATGCCCATGGCTGGGTCGATGTCGGCCGCAAGCTGATCCCCGACCCCGAGCGGCTCTACACCTGGTGGAGCTACCGCGCCAAGGACTGGCGCGCGTCGGACAAGGGCCGCCGGCTCGACCATGTCTGGGTCAGCCCGGAACTGGCAGACAAGGCGAAGAGCCACGTCGTGCTGGAAGACGCGCGCAGCTGGGGCAAGCCATCGGATCACGCGCCGCTGATCACGGAATTCGAATTTTGAACGCCGCGCCTCTTGATGAGGCCCAAAAGGCTGCCGCTCGCCGCGCTGCTCGCGCGATCGACGCGCTGCGCCGGGGCTGGCCGATTGGCGTGGAAACGGATGGCGAGCGGCTCCCTCTGCTGCCGGTCGAGACCGGCAATCTGGAGGTGGCGCTGCCGCAATCGGGAACCGTCTCGCTGCTGATTTCCGCTACCCGTGCCGACACGCTCAAGCTGCTCAACCAGCTGGCAGCGGCCGATCCCAGCCTGCCGATCCAGATCCGCCTACCCGCCCCGGTGACGGCGGCCGAGATCATTGCCATCGTCGATCCGGTGCTGGACATGCGCTATCCGATGAAGGGGCCGTTTCAGAGCGAACCGCTGACCAACCCCGCAGCCGCCAAGGCGGCGATGGAACTGGCGCGCCATGCGGCGCTGCTGCCGGCCTTCCTGATTGTCGGCGAGGCCGAGGACAGCGTCCAGGCGGAGGATGTCGCGGCCTATGCCGATGCCAGCGCGCTGACGATCAGCGCCCATGCCCGGCTGCCGGTCGCGGCCAATGCCGAGGCGCATATCTACGGTTTCCGCAGCGATGCCGATGCCACCGACCATATC
>PFJE01000172.1 GCA_002783865.1 Sphingomonadales bacterium CG_4_10_14_3_um_filter_58_15 | reverse complement strand
AACGCGCTCCAGCGGGGATCCGTTTCTATATCGGTCACGGTGACCGGTTCCCGAAGATAGGCGGCGCTGCCGCAAGAACCGACACTGGGGCCGATCATGGTGCCTTTGACCAGTTTCGAAAATTCACCGGGCAAGCTTGGCGCAGCAAGCGGATAGAGCAAGCCGCTGCGCTCTACCCTGAGGACTGAACACGCAACGCCCGGCAGCAACGCTTCGATCTCGTAGCATAATCGTTCCGCCGTCACATCCAAAGCGACGCCGGTAGCAATCATCTCAAGAATGATGTTCTGAAATCGCAACAAGAATGACTACCTTTTTTTACGCATAATACAATATCGCTCGACCCTAGGGGATCGGAGTAAACAGAAGATGAAGTATTGGAAATCCCGGCTTTTCGGCCGGATCATCCTGGCGGTAGAAGAGATTGACCCGCACGCCGAAGTGACCAATATAATCCGAGCAAGTATCTGATCCTGGTGGAGGAAAAGTCTGGCTGAACGTTCAGGTCGACTACGGCTCTTCTGATTTCGAAATTTTCCGCGCGCGACGGTCAGCGCGTCTGCTTTGTTTCTTCTCGAGGATTTTGCGACTCGCTTCGTCGAGCAGGACGGTATCTGCCATCACCGCGCCACGCTCTCCGATCGGACGATCCGCGCCCAACGTGGAATCTTGGAATGTCTGGCGTTCGGCCTCCGCATTTATTTCCGCGCCGATCAGCACGGAATAGGCGGATAAAAACAGCCACATCAGGAAAATCACGACCGCAGCGAGCGAGCCATAAGTGGCATTGTAATCGCTGACATGGGCGGCATAATAACCAAAGCCAATGGTAATACCGAGCCACAGCAAGGTCGCCACAACCGACCCGATCGATAACCAGCGCCATTTCGCGGGCCGACGGTCCGGTGCATAGCGGAAGAACAGGCCAAAGGTCAGGCTGACCAGAAATCCGGCGGTTATCCAGGTCGCGACTTTCAGAACTATCAGCACATTGTCGCCGAGATAGCCCTGCAAAAAATTGCTTATATAGGTGAACACGGAGATTGCGGTCAGGCCAATGATCGCAACCACGGCCATGCCGATGGTGATTTGGGCACCGACCCATGTCGTCACGAAAATATTCCGGGATTCATGCTCTTCATAGATGATATTCAGCGCTTTCATCAGCGCCTTTGCCGCCCGCATTGCGCCGTAGGTTGACACGAACAGGGCCAAGGCAAGGCCCAGACCCTGCGCGGTCTTGCTGGTCTGAACAATTGACAGCAATTGCTCCTGCAATATGGTGAGCACCGCATCCGGCAGGATGTCGGACACCTGTTCAATACTCGTGGCAACGGTGTTGGGGTCGCCAACAAGGCCGTAAAGCAGCGCGATTACGGCGATCAGCGGGACAAAGGCGAGAAAGGCGAAGAACGCGACCCCGGCAGCCAGCAATGGCAGATTGTGAAAGTCGTTCATGACATAGAGGCGTTTGAGAATGGCCCACCATGCCTTGGGCGGAAAATGGAGCGGCGTATGGGCACTGCCGCCCGGTGTGCGCGCCTCGATATCGGCGTAGCTCAGATCTTCATCAGCCGCAGCTTTTTGCAGGGACTCATCGATGGGTTCTGCGGTCATTTGGACGCTTCGGCACCGGTGTCCCCCGGACTCTCGGTTTCGTTCGCGGACTCGGTGATTTTGTCGGCTTCGCGCCCGGCGGCCAGTTGTTCATCGACGCCGGATTCAATTTTTCTGGCTTCCTCTTGCAGTTTCTCCAGATTGTCTTGATATTTTTCGTCAAAATCCTTCTCGCATGCGCTGAGCGAGAGCATCGAGATGGCCAGAACGATTGCCCTTCCGCGCATCAATAGTCTTTCCGGTAGCGCACATTCACGTTCGAACCGCCAAAGCTACCGACCGAACTGAGCACCGAGAGGGCCGGGGTCAGGCTGATTTCAATCTGGGTTGCGGTGTAGCCGCGGGCATCGGTGACGATTTCCACATAGACGTCGTTGGAAATATATTGTCCGGCAGCGATCGATGTGCTGCGACCGGTGTCCTTGTCAGCCCCCAATATCCGCAGACGATCAATACCAACCGAGGATTGCAACACGCCGAGCGGATTGAGGCCGCCACCGCCGCCGCGCAAGCCATTGAGCGAGGAGGCAAGCTGTACCGCTTGAATCGGGGTGAGCTCACCGATCGAATTACCAAACAATATCCGTGCCAGAATCTCGTCTTGCGGCAGACTGGGCGTCGAACTGAACGCAATTTCAGGATTTTCAGCGCTGCCCGTGATATTGACGTTGATATTGACATCATCTGCTTCGCCGCTGGCGACAAGCCGTAATGTCGGGTTTGTCATGGAGCTGCCATTGAAGCGCAGGCGTCCGGATTCCAGATCGAACGATCGCCCGGCAAAGCCCAGCGTCCCACGGATCAGATCGATGCCGCCAGTCAATATCGGGGCACCCGTGGTCCCGCGCACCTTGATATCGGCGGACCATTCGGAATCGAGACCCATGCCGCTAACGTAGATTTGGTTGTCAGCGACCAGATCGATATCCAGTTTCCAGTTGCTCGGCACGCCGCTGATCGGCTCGGCGTCGCCGGTGATTTTCTTGCGCCCCAGAGCAGGCTTGCGCCGCACACCAGTCAATGTGGCTACCTTTGTCGACCCTTCATAGACGATCTTGTAGCGCGTTTCGGGTAGGCGAATGCGGCCGCGAATGGTCGCGGGCGTTGTCGCGCTGTTCATCACCTGAATCTCGCCGGTGGCCGACGCGGCCAGATCATTGCCCCTTGCCACGGTCGCATTGTCCAGATTGAGCGCCAATTGGAGTGGGTAGCCCTTGTCGGAACTCAGCGAGACAAAACCCTGACCGCTGATCGTGCCGTCACCGGCGTTGGCGGTCAGTTCTGTCACTTCCAGCCTGTCATTGGTGAAGTCACCGCGTAGCTTCATATTGGTCAGACGCGTGCCGTAATTGCTATTTTCATAAACCAGATTATTGGCGCGGACGACACCGGTCAGTACGGGCGTCTGGACCCGGCCAGAGAAATCAGCAGCGACACCGATTGCACCGCTCAAATTCTGGTCTGGCAATGCCGCGAGCGAGAACAGCGTACTCGCCGGGCCATTGTAGCGCAGGCCACCCGACAAGGGAGCGGCGAGCAATCTATTCGTCCAAGACCCGGCTCCGGGTGGTAACGGCGTCAAATTGACGTGCATCCGGCCGATCGTCGCGCCTCTGCGCCGAAAGATCACCCGTGCATTGCCGCCATCGGCCAATAACCGTCCAACAAAATGGAGATCGACCGGCTGCGAGACCGATGCCAGACTGGTACGGGTGAAATCGTCGATCCGGAGCCGCGCATCCGCTTCCGGAAAGGAATTGGGTGAGCTTTGCGCAAAATCGAGGCTGCCCGTAGCGATGCCGCCCAAGCCAAGACCCGGCATCATCGGATTGACAAGCGCCAGGTTCACATCCTTCAATCGGCTTTGAATATTCAGGCCGCGGCCATAATCTCCCGCCAGCTGAATGCTGCCTTTTGAGAGATCAATAGTGGTCGGAAGCAATATATACTGATTTCGCTCGGGAATGATCCGTGCGGGTTTCTGGGTTTTGAATGCCACGCCATTGGCGCGACCATCGAGCGCCACTCGCCAAAGCTTCGGATCGAGGATGGCATTGGCGGCAAACCGGAAAGGAACCTGATTGCGCCCTTCCGCCATGATCTTCGCGGTGCCCCGTCCGCCGCGATAATCGATCTTCGCCCGCGCGGCTGCGATCTGCAGCTCCTGCATTTCAAGGCCTTGAATCTGAACATCGGCAACGACCTGCGGCTGGTCGTACAGGATGATATCGGCGTCAATGATCGCGCGCTGGATCGCCAGACTGGCGGGTCCCGGCAACACCGTATCGACAGCAGTCGCGTCAATGATCGCCCGCTGCTTGCCGCTGAAGGCGCTGAGTATCACATTGCCGTTCACACCCGATCCGTTGGCCGTCAGCTGCCCGGCAAAGGGACCTGCTCCGGTTTGCCGAATCCGCCCGTTCAAACCGACGCCAGCAAATTGCGTTCCGGATTTAACGTCGACCGTCAACGGACCGTTTCCGGCCAGAATATCGACATTGGCGTCAAACGGCCCGTAATCGCTATTGCCGTCGGCGACCACTGCATAGCCCTTCGCATTGCCCCTTATCGTGGCAACTACATTATTCATGCCAATGCCCAAGCCGGGACGGGCCGCAGCAACCGTGGCGACCGGGCGGGCGACGGTGCCGCTGACCTTGACGCCGAGGGGGCCATATTGATCGGACATGCCTTTGGCGGTGAAATCGATACCCCCGGAGGGCGTATATCTGCCGCTACCCTGAGTCAGGCGAAACGATGGCGCGGCGACGTTGAGGCTCTTGATCCGGCCGATGCCGTCACTGCCATAGGATATGTCCGCGACGATCAGACTGTTGCCGCCGAGAAATTCGCGGGCGCCATCATTGAATATCTGGCTGGAGCGGGCGCGAATAGTCCCGGTCAGCGCAAAAGCTCCCTTGCTGCCGGACTTCAGATCGATATTGCTGTCGATATTGAAGATGCCGACGCTTTCCACGCGGTAGCCGTTGATGCGGCCATTGAGGCCACCGGTATAGGTACCCTCATTGAGATTCGCGACCACCACGGCGGTGGCATCAATCCGGTCGGATTTGATCTTGAGATTGTCAGACAGCAGCCGACCGTTGGCGAAAGCGAAATCACCATCCAACCGGACATTGGTAAGCAATGCGCCCACGCCCTCGTTCAGGCCGGTGATCCGCTGCGCCCGCGCTTGCAAGGGGATCCGCCATTGGTCTTTATCCATTGCTGCACGGCCGCTGGCGCGCAGTCCAATCACCGTGGTTTCGTCAAAGCCGATGCGCGCTGCATTCAGAGCATATTCTATCGTGGGTGATGCGAAATCTCCGTTCAGGACCACGTTGGCCGCTACACCTGCACCATTCAGGTTAGTGGCAATCACCGAGGGCTTGAGCACACGAAAATCAATGTTGAGATCACGCATGCTATTGTTGCCGAGATCGACCAGCCCATTGGCAGCGAGGACAAAATTGTCGCTTGCCACTTCGCCCTTGATGTCGAATTTTCGGTCTTTGCCGGCAGCGGTGAAGTCAATATTGGTGACCGGCTCCAGCATGTTGCGGCTCGGTCCAGAGACAAATAGGCCTGGCCGCGCATCACCGCGTATGGTGAAGGTCCCGTCACGGGCCAATATTGCCACGTCGGCCAGCATATCGCCGCCGCTTTTGCCGGTAAGTGCGCCGTCCCATTTCGACCAGTCACCCTGGCCGTTCAACGACAGGCTCATCGGCTGTGCTATGCCGGACAATCCGGCTATCAAACCATTAGCTGGCGCATCCAGATCAAGCGCGATATCGAGATCATTTTTGTCTGGCACGGCATTGATTTTGAAAGCAAACCGTTCTCCGCCGGCGACACCGGGCGCGATCAGCGCCCGCAGATTGCCGTTCAATATGGCCCGCGCATCGGATATTTTCACATCCGTAGCAACGCTGACCAGATGCCGTTCACCGGTGATCTCTTTGGCAATGTCGAGCTCGCCGATTTCCAATTTCCCGATGTCAATATCGAGGTCCGGCAACCACGGCCCTTCGGTTGGCAAGAGTGCGGGCGTGCGCAGCAGTTTAGCCTTCGGCACGATGAGCGAACGGATGTCGACATGACTGCCGATAAACGCGAACGGCCGCCAGTCCAGTTTGACTGTCTCCGCCGTCGCAAACACGCC